>DYHT01000048.1 GCA_020723995.1 Chloroflexus sp. | reverse complement strand
CTCACTACTGGCCTGTCGCCAATAGTCGGAAAACTTGCGAAATCGTGTACTAGCCGGAGATGTGCAAGGCATGATTATCCAAATGAGCGCGGGCTATTGGCCAAAACAAGTTGCCAAAGTGTTGAATCAAACACTTGGTTTCAAACATGAATTGATTCACATGGACGATGATCAGATCGAAGACTACCTTGTCAAGGCCATACGTCAAGTTCCGCTAGAAGAGTTCATTGGTCTATCAGAGAATTTTACACAAAATGCGGTAAGAGAAGAAGCAGGGCAATACAATTTGTTTGACGAAAATGGATGCTGACCGCCAGGCCATGTTGGACGTGCTGCATACTCCCACGCTGAGCATGGGGCCGAGGATCCTGGAGCTCGAAAAAGCCTTCTGCGATTTCACCGGCAGCAAGCACGCCGTGGCAGTTAATTCCAGCACGGCCGGCCTGCACCTGTGCATGCGCGCCGCCGGTATCGGGCGCGGGTGACTACGTCATCACTACACCCTTCTCATTCGTCGCCTCCGCCAATGTGCTCCTGTTCGAGAATGCCGTGCCTGTCTTCGTGGATGTGGACGCGCGTACCGGAAATATCAATCCCGAATTGGTGGCCGAGGTGGCGCGCGACCTGGTAACGGGTGGCGAAAGAGCCAGCCGAAGGTGGCTGCCCCGCAAAGGGTCCGGCTCGGACTCCGGCGTCTCCAGACGCCTGCCTCCCAAAGCCATCCTGCCGGTGGACGTGTTTTGCCAGCCGGCCGACCTGGATCCCATCCATAAAGTTGCCCAGGAATATGGCCTGAAAGTCATCGAAGATTCGTGCGAAGACCTGGGAGAGCGTGGCTTGGCCCTGCCCTTCTCCGGCGTGACGACGGAGGCGCAGGTCGAACAGGTTTGCTAGATCATTCGTGACGCGCTTCCTCGTTGACTCGCTTTCTTGTTGACTCGCTTCCTTGTTGACTCGCTGAATCGCCGAATCGCATGAATCGTAACTTCCCCCCTCCCCGACAACCTGGGATAGCCATCCATGCTACCCTGATTGTAATATTGGCAGTCGTCTCGATACTTGGTACATGGCGCGCCTTCGAGTCTGAGATTGGCCTCGGATTGACTCTTTTCATCCTGCTGGCCGCGGCAACCTTCATCCCCTTGCCCATCCTTGTTTACCGGTTGTATGCCCTGCTTCGAGCCAACTACAGCCTGGATAGAGATAGACTCGCATTGAAATGGGGCTTGCGGGTTGAAGAAATCCCGGTCTCGGACGTGGAATGGGTTCGCCCGAACGCCAGCCTGACAATGCCCCTGCCGTTACCCTGGTTCAGTCTGCCCGGTTCGGTGCTTGGTCTACGGTATCACCCGGATTTTGGGCCGGTAGAATTCCTGGCCGCTGACAAGAAAAAACTGCTCCTGGTCGCCACAGCCCGGCGCGTCTTCGCCATCTCACCGGATAACCCGGCCGCTTTCGTCCAGGACTTCCAACGCGCCATCGAAATGGGCAGCCTGGCGGCCGCGCCGGCGCAGTCGGTCTATCCGACTTTCGTCATCGCGCAGGCCTGGGAAAGCTCGTTGGCGCGCTATCTCTGGCTGGCAGGCTTATTCCTCAACATTGGCCTGTCCATCTGGGTCAGCCTGCTCATCCCCAGCTTGGATCGCGTGCCATTAGGCTTTCAGCCTTCGGGCGCGCCGCGTGAGCTGGTCGCCGGCGCGCAGTTGATCCTGTTACCCATCCTCAGCCTCTTCTTCTTCGCGGTTAGCTGGATCGCCGGATTATACTTTTTCCGTCGCGAGGGGCAGCGGACACTGACGTTTATCCTGTGGGCTGCCGGCGCGCTGGCATCACTATTATTCTTGCTTGCTGTTCTCTTCATCGTCACGACACCCATCTAATCAAAATTAAATAACGTTTTACTCATCACTCTTCACGCATCCTGCATGAGCCAACTCCTCCTCGGCTGCCTCTTTGCCAGCCTTATCGCCTTGCTCGCCCACCGCGCCCGCAGCCTGAGCCGCAGCGGAGCTTACGCCGCCGTGCTGGTCGGCGCGCTGATCTTCGGCTTGGGCGGCTGGCAATGGGCGATCATCCTGCTGACCTTCTTCATTTCCTCCAGCGCACTGACGCGTTCCTTTGCCAAGCGAAAATCAAGCCTGAACGAGAAATTCGAAAAGGGTGGGCAGCGCGACGCCGCCCAGGTGCTCGCCAACGGTGCAGTCGCTTCCCTATTTGCCGGACTGCACTTCTTCTTCCCTGCGGCCACCTGGCCGTGGCTGGCTTTTTCCGCCTCGATGGCGGCTGTCAACGCCGACACGTGGGCAACAGAATTGGGCGTGCTGAATCCGACTCCGCCGCGTCTGATCACCAACGGTAAGTTGGTGGACAAAGGCAGCTCGGGCGCCATTTCGCTTTACGGGACGCTCTCCGCCCTGGCCGGCGCGGCGCTGATCGCCATCCTCGCTGCCGCTCTCAATCCCAGCGCTCAACCCGCGCTTTTTACTTATCACTTTTTACTTATCTCTCTCTGCGGCCTGCTCGGCGCGCTGTTCGATTCTCTTCTCGGCGCGAGCGTGCAGGCCATTTATCACTGTCCAACTTGCAACAAAGAAACCGAACGCCACCCTTTCCACACCTGCGGAGCGCGAACAACTCAGATGCGAGGTTTGAAATGGCTGAATAACGACATGGTCAACCTGGCCTGCGCGGCGGTGGGAGGGTTGGTTGGGTTGATTTTGTAGGCGAAAGGTTCAGCACGCCCGAAAAAATCCAGGCGCTGAACGGTCGGCCATTATGGGCCGATACCGGCGACCGCGCCGTGGACGAGATGTTGAGCGGTTATATGGCGGTCATTACCGGATACAAAGAGAGCGTGATGTACAAAGTGACGGCGTGAACAGCGCTGACTTACGTGCTATACTTGCAGGGTGCGATGTAATTAACCTTGAAGGAGAAAAACTATGACACTTAAAATAGGACAACCCGCTCCCGATTTCAGCCTGCCGGACCACACCGGCGCGACGCTGAAATTGAGCCACTACCGCGGCAAGAACATCGTCCTGGCCTTCTTCCCACTGGCCTGGACACCCGTCTGAACGAACCAGATCCCTTCATACCAGAGTTTGTTGGAGCGGTTCGAAGGGATGCAGACCCAGGTGCTGGGTCTCAGCGTGGACAGCATACCCTGTCTGAAGGCATGGGCCGATAGTTTGGGCGGGATTACCTACCCGCTCTTGAGCGATTTCTATCCGCACGGCAAGGTGGCGGAGATGTTCGGCGTGCTGCGCCCGGAGGGTTACGGCGAGCGCGCCATTTTTGTAATCGACAAGCAGGGCGTCATCCGCTACGTGGACGTTCATGACATTGCCACGCAGCCGGACAACGATGAGCTGTTCCGTGTTCTGGCGGAAGTGGACCCCGCCGCGGCCGGCGCGCCTGCTGCCCAGCCTGCCGCGCAGACTTCCTCTGAACCAGAGGTGGATGTGATCCTGTATTGCACGTCCTGGTGTCCAAGTTGCCGGCGGGCGCGCGAATATTTGCAGCAACACAACGTTGCCTATACCGAAGTGGATATCGGCCGCGACCGCGGCGCCGCGGCGCGTGTGCGCGAGTGGGCGGATGGTAACGAGACCACGCCGACCTTCAATATCCGCGGGCAGATCATCGTAGATTTGAATTGGGCTAAATTGGAAGCAGCGCTGGGCGTGAAAAGAAAATAAACAAATGTGCGCACTAACCGGCAAGAAAGCCATCGTTACTGGTGGCGCATCTGGCATCGGGCGCGCCGTAGCGGTTCTGTTCGCGCAGGCTGGTGCCACCGTAAGTGTGGTGGATTTGGATGAACCCAAGGGCAGCGCAGTCGTGGGCGCGATTATCGCCGCGGGCGGCCAGGCCATGTTCATCCGCGCGGATGTCAGCCGGGCGGAGGATTGCCAGAATGCCGTTGCGGAAACGGCGTCGGCTTTGGGCGGCGGGGCGATCATCAACAACGCCTCCGGCTGGGGGCTGACCGGCGGCGGGCGCGCGGCGGTTTACTGCGCATCGAAGGACGCTGTGGTGAATCTGACGCGGGTGATGGCAATTGACCACGGAGCGAAGAATATCCGCGTCAATTGCATCGCCCCTGGCGATACGGACACGTCCATGCTGCGGGATGAGGCCAAACAACTTGGCGAGCCGGTGGATGCCTTTTTAAAGGATTCGGCCGACCGCCCACTCGGGTGCATCAGCAGGCCGGAGGAGATCGCCGCGGCGGTGCTGTATCTGGCCAGCGATGCGGCCTCGTTTGTCACCGGCGCGATCCTGACAGTGGATGGCGGCAGTCTGGCGGATTAAACCACAACATCTGCATCCGCAGTCATTGACCCTGTCCCACTTTCCTTTACAATACTTTCGTGGACTATATTTGTCGTTTTTTTGCCGGCGTGTCCCCGCACTTCGGGGGTTTCTTCCGGCCTGACCATGACCCCCCGCTTTCTCCGGCTATTCGACGCGTTTCCTGACATTAACCGTTTTCTTGCTATTTCAGACTGGAGGAAAATATGCCCACCCCCTTTGTCTCCAAACGAGCACCGATTTATGCTAATATTCCCGATAAAAAATGGAATGACTGGCGCTGGCAACTCAGTCACCGTCTGAATACTGCCGAAGAGTTCGAAAAAGTAATCCCATTGACCGAGAGCGAACGCAAGGCGTTGAGTTCCAGCGGCCTGTTCCGCGTGGACATCACGCCCTATTTCATTTCGCTGATCAATCCCGACGACCCCGAAGACCCGATCCGCAGGCAGATCGTCCCGCGCGCCGAAGAAATGCAGGCCTTCACCGCCATGATGGACGACTCGCTGGCCGAGGACCGTCACTCGCCCGTACCCGGGCTGGTCCACCGTTACCCGGACCGGGCGCTGATGCTGATCACCACACAGTGCGCCTCGTACTGCCGCTACTGCACGCGTTCGCGCATCGTCGGCGACCCAGCGGCGACGTTCTCGCGGGCTGAATTCGAGATGCAGATCGAGTATCTCGAGCGCACGCCGCAGGTGCGGGACGTGCTGCTCTCCGGCGGCGATCCGCTCGTGCTGGCGCCGAAAATCCTGGATGAGATACTCTCCCGGCTGCGCGAAATTCCCCATATCGAGATCGTGCGCATCGGGTCGCGCGTGCCGGTCTTCCTGCCCATGCGCGTCACCGACGAATTGTGCGCCATGCTGCAAAAGTACCACCCATTCTGGCTGAACATCCACGTCAACCACCCGGACGAGATCAGCCTGGAACTGGCCGAAGCCTGCGATAAATTGACCCGCGCCGGCATCCCGCTCGGCAACCAGTCCGTGCTGCTGGCGGGTGTCAACGACTGCGTCCACATCCAGCGTAAACTGGTGCAGGATTTGGTGCGCATCCGCGTGCGGCCGTATTACCTTTACCAGTGCGACCTGGTTCACGGCGCCGGACACTTCCGCACGCCGGTTGCCAAAGGTATTGAAATCATGGAGGGCCTGCGCGGCCACACCTCGGGTTTTGCTACCCCGCTCTACATGGTGGATGCACCCGGCGGCGGCGGCAAGATCCCGGTCATGCCCAATTATCTGCTCAGCATGTCTGACCACAAGATCGTGCTGCGCAACTTCGAGGGCTACGTCACGACCTACGAGGAGCCGCTCGAGTACCGGCCGCACGACCCGCAGACCTGCAACTATTGCCAGAACAAGCGCCTCGAGCCTGGCCAGACCGGTCTGACCGGCCTGCTGGACGGCGAGCGGATGTTCATCAAGCCCGAAGGCTTCGATCAGATCCACGAGCGCGGCGGCATGCAGCATCGTTTGAAGGATGCCAAGAAGTGGCAGCCGTTGGGCATTGGTTCGGGAGAAAGCGTCATCGCCGGCGCAACACGGCTGGAGCAGTTACACGAGAACCTGGCCGCCGCAGACGCGGTGGAAAAACTCAGCGATGACGTGCTGGAGCGGGTTGAGCAAATCCTGGGAAATCATCCAGAGGAAGAGTGAAGAGTAATAGTCGCCGAATTCGCGACCATAACAAAAAATTTGCGGCGCACGATTTCTGTGCGCCGCAGGTTCTTAAGCCCGGTCAGGCTTTGCCTGGTATAGATTTCTATCTGCCTCAGCCAGGAGTGATTGTACCGACATCTTCGGCTGGAACATGGCGATACCAATGCTGACCCCCAGCTTTTCGCCGGCAAAGCGGGTGGCCACTGCCCGCTGAATTTTCTCAGCCGCTGCCCGCGCCTCGATAATGTCTGTTTCAGGCAACAGCACGAGAAATTCATCCCCGCCGAAACGGGTCAGGAAGTCCGTGGTGCGCACCTGGGATGCCAGCGTAGATGCGATTTGTTCGAGCAGTACATCCCCCCGCAGATGGCCATAAGTATCGTTGAAGTCCTTGAAGTTGTCCACGTCAATCAATAGCAGGCTCAGCGGTCGGGCATAACGTTCGACGCGCCGGATCTCCCTGGTAATCACCTTGTTGAAATAGCGCCGGTTGTACAGGCCGGTCAGGGTGTCGATCACGGCGATCTGTTCCATTTCCCGGTAGAGACGCTGGTTATCCTGCAGGACGACGTATTGGCGCAATAACACCAGCGCCGCGATCCCAAAAGCGCCGACCAGTGTCCCGTACAGGCGTAAATCAGATCCAAAGGAACTCACGGCGCTAGTAAATGCCAGGCCCATTCCGAGCAGCGGCGCGACGTACAGTAACGTGCTGCGCAACAGGGGATGAAAAGTTTCCATCCCGCCATCATCCGAGGCAGGGAACAGAATCTGCCAGCCGGCGGCAGCCAGTAGTGCCCAGTACGAAACCATAAAGAGGACATTCAACGGGGCCATCGAGTAGGGAACCGCGTAAGTCTCCAGAACAGCAAATAGAATGTCCGCAAAGGCTGTGAATAACATACTGACGGCCAGGAATATCAATACCCAACGCCCTACATTCTCCACATCGCGCTGGATAAGGGCTATAAGGCCGGCCAGGATGAACAGGTCGGCGATGGGATAGGACAAAGCTACCAGGCCTTCCAGTCCAGATGCCCCTTCCAGTTGACGAGGCGCCGGGATGAAATACCACAGGAACATGGCCCCAACGGCCATCACGATGACCATATCCAGGCCAAGCAAAATGCGATGGTCCCGCTTGGCGGGTGCGAAAGGCAACGATAATATCCCGGCCAGCATCAGGGGATAGAACAGTAAATAAAAAACATCGGCCGGCGAGGGAAAAGGGTCAATTTTGAGAACGCTTTCATAGTAGAGCCAGATGACCTCGGCGATGGCGTTCGAAAGCGATGCCAGACTCATCAACAGCCAGGCTCGGCGCACAGGGGCTGGAAAGGTTTTTTTGGCGGCAATCAATAGCCCCAATAGAGCGATGAGCAACGCGAGTGAGATCAGCGCAAAACTGGAAATGACCGCCTCGAGCAGAGGGTCATATGGTTGTGTCAGCACCCAGCTTGCGTAGGCTGCAATTCCGGCAGCACAAAATATCACCAGCGCGATTACGAAAGATCGCATAAAGGTTTTATGAGCGAAAATAATAGACCTTATCGGGCATAGAAAGATATTGCATCGAATGGCTCGAATTTACCGAATTTTTCGCCTGCCCTGGCGGGCTAGGCCAGGGAGAAATTCGCGACATCGTACCCGTAGGGTAAAATTCGATGCTAAAAAAATACGCTGACTCTTCTCGATAATGTATAACAATCCAGATAATTTACTGGCCTGCTGCGCTGTATTTCGCGCGGCAAGCCAGTTTATCTAGAAACTACGCGGCCGGGGGTAACTGTTCTTCCATCCCCGCCGCGGGTTTCTTTTTGCGCAGGGTCAGCACGCCGACCACGATCGGGATGGCGATGAAGATAAGACCGCCGCACAAAGAGACCACTCCCATTAATAAAGCTGATTGCGGATCGCTGCTGCCGAAAATATCAATCTCTGCCCCCGGAATAGAGCCGGCAAGCAAAAATGTAGCGCCCAAGCAAAGGCCTATCAGCCCTGGGCAGCCGCATAGAACTACCGCTGCTACCGTTCCGATAATCGCTCCAGTTCTGCTCTCTTTCTTTTCCATCGGCATTTCCATAGTCATTCTCCTCTCGTGCTTTATTTCTGTCAGTATACATTGGTTAGGCGCGGAATGCAAGCACTTTCTGGAAAAAGTTGGTTAACTTCTCAGTACCGCGCTCAATTCTTGCTCCAGCCTGCGGATGATGCGTGTGCGGATGCCAGCCACATCCTTGTCGGCCAGCGTCTTATCCGGGGCTTGATAGGTGAGGCTGTAGGCCAGGCTCTTCTTGCCCACCCCGATCTTCTCGCCGCGATAGACATCGAACAGGCGTACGCCCGTCACGATCCTGCCTCCGGCCTGGCGGATGACTTGCGCGACGCGTTCGGCCGGCAGGGATTCGTCCACCAGCAGGGCCAGGTCTTCCAGCACAGGCGGGTAGGCCGGCACCGGCTGGCTCTCGTAGCGTTCAGGGATGAGGGCCAGCAGCGCGTCGAGGTCGAGTTCGGCCGCCAGGAGGGGTGAAGCTGGCAAATCATAATTCTGGCGTACCAGTGGATGCAGTTCGCCGAAGACGCCGATCGGCCGCCCGCCCACCTGGATTTTAGCCTGTTTCCCAGGGTGGAAGATGGGATGCGCCGCTGGTTCATAGGTCGGGTTTCCTGGCAATTCGTAGGTCGGGTTTCTATACCCGACCTCGTCAGGTTTGGAAACCTGACCTACGTGCAGTTCCTCCAGCAGCGCGACAAGGACGCCTTTCAAGTCGTAGAAATCCATCATTGTCACATCGACTGGCTGCCAACCAGGGATGCCGCGCGGTCCGGTCAGCACGATGGCAAGCCGCTGCGGTTCATTTGGCAAACCTTGCCCTGAGCCTGTCGAAGGGTCGCCGCCTTCCGATGCGATAAACAGCGGGCCGATCTCGAAGAGCGTCATGCGCTCACGCATACGGGCGTTGCGTTCGACCACTTCCATCACGGACGAAAGCAGGCTTTGGCGCATCACATAGCGGTCACTGGCGATGGGATTTGCCAGTCGGACGTACGCGGCGGGGTTTAAATCCATACCCAGGCGCGCCTCGCGCTCGATCGAAGTCATGCGATAGCTAACCACCTCGTGCAATCCCATCTTAGTCAACAGGTCGCGGATGCGTTCCTCGCGCTCCAGGGCCGGGTTGCTGCGCTGTGGCGGAAGTTCGTCCGAGAGCCGCGTCTCCGGGATGCGCTCGTAGCCGTAGATGCGGGCGATCTCCTCGAGAAGGTCAGCCTTGCCGGTGATGCCCTCGCCGATGTCCAAGCGGTGGTCGGGGGCAGCTGCCAGTAAACAGTTATCAGCGACCAGTGAACAGTTAAATTCGAGGGCTTCCAGTATTTTCTTGATTTCGCCGATACCTAGTTCGATGCCCAGCCAGCGTTTGACATCCTCGGGCGTGATCGCGACCGTCGGCGTGATGGGCGGGAGGGGATAATTATCCACCAGGCCAGGTACGATCACACCTCCAGCCCACTGCTGCATCAATTCCAGACCGCGCTTTGCGCCGCGTTCGGCCATGGCCGGATGCACGCCGCGCGAGAAGCGGAAACTGGCCTCGGAGGGCAAATTCTGGGCGCGCACCGTGCGGCGGATGTTGGTAAAATTCCAGGCCGCGCCTTCCAGAAGAACATTGACTGTACTCTGCGAGCGCATGGAGCTTTTGCCGCCCGGCATCTCGCCCTCTTTCGCCTCGATTCCCTGAGCATCCAGCACTTCCTTTGAAGCATCATAGACCTCGCTCTCGGCGCCGCCCATTACGCCCGCAATCGAGAGCGCCCCGGCGGTGTCACACACCAGCACGGTCTTCTCGTCCAATGTACGCTCCACGCCGTCCAGGGTGGTCAGTTTTTCACCGGGCTTGGCCGTGCGGGTGATGATTTTGACGTGGGGCGAATTGGCAATTCGCCCTACCAGCACATCGTAATCAAAGGCATGCAGCGGTTCGCCTAGTTCGAGCATGGCGTAGTTGGTGGCGTCCACGATGTTGTTAATTGGGCGCATGCCGGCCAGTTTCAGCCGAAGTTGAGTCTTGTAGGGGCTGGGGCAGATTTGGACATCTTGAATCAATCCCAACACGAAACGTGGATTCAACTGGGGATTTTGTATTTCGATAGACAATAATTCATCAATCGAAGACCCTTCATCCTTCATCCTTCCGCCTTCATCCTTTGCCCTCCCGCCTTCATCCTTCTTCAAAGGCTGTCCGGTCAACGCCGCCACCTCGCGCGCCACGCCCAGGATACTGGCGGCGCGGGCGGTGTTAGGCAGGATGGAGATGTCCAGCACGGCATCGCCCATGTACTCGACCAGCGGCGCGCCGACCGGGGCGTCTTCGTCCAGCAGAATGACGCCTTCGTGATCCTCTGAAATGCCCAATTCCTTCTCGGAACAGATCATCGAATAAGAGTCAAAGCCGCGGATTTTGGCGCGCTCGAGCGTGGTCAGGATATGGCCGGGCTGGTGGCCGTCGTAGATTTGCGCCCCTTCACGCGCATATGCCACCTTGAGCGGCTTTTCCATCTGGCCGATTCCTTTGTACGGGAACAGGTTCGGCGCGCCGGTCAGAACGACGTGCTCTTGCTCGCCATCGTAGAGCTTGCATAGCACCAGCCGGTCGGCGTTGGGATGCGGCGTCATCTCCGAGACCGAGGCGACGACGATTTTATCGGCCGCCCACTCGATTCCAGAAGTGTTGATCTCGAGCACCGAATCGCCGCTCGTGTGGCCTTCGACTTTTCCAGCCGGCAAGGGCAATCCGACATATTGGATTGCCTCCACCTCCAGCCCGGCCAGCGTCAACCGCCGCGCCAGCTCTTCGATGGGGATGGTAATGTCAACGAAATCTTTCAACCAGGAAATGGGGACTTTCATGGAAAACTCCTTCGGATAAAGAGAGTAGAGATTAGAGAATAGAGATTAGTTGTTCTGGAGATTGTCTGGGATTTCAACCAGGTAAGGTGCTTGAAGTTCATGGACAACATGGTTTGCGCCAGGTTCATTGGCTCCCTGTTTGCTTTTCTTGAGGTAGGCAATGTAGCCGTTGATCATGCGAGTTATTTCCTCGCCCTCTCCAGCCAATTCCTGAAAAAGAGGAGCAGGCATATAGCCTATCTCATGGCAGAAAACAATGTGACTGAGTGTTTCTTCAAGAGAGCCGCGAGCGTTGTAACAAAACCGGACGTTATCCTGGTAATAATAACGACCATAGCCCTCGGCGATATTCGCAGAGATGCTGACCGAAGAACGACGCAACTGCTGGTTCAGTGCCCATTTCTCTTCGGGAGGTAATAGAGGTAAAACCTCGCGGTAAATCCTCAATGCGAAATCCTTTGACCTGCGCCAGACCTCGAGCCGCTGCAATCCTTGAATACTCATACTGTCCTCCAATCACTACTCACTACTCTCTACTCTCTACTCTCTACTCTCTAATCTCTACTCTCTACTCTCTACTCTCTAATCTCTACTCTCTAATCTCTACTCTCTGAGCCCTAGAATTGCTCTAAAAAACGAAGGTCATTCACCCAGAAATAGCGAATGTCTTCGATGTGGTGGCGCAGCATGGTGACGCGCTCCGGGCCGATGCCAGCCGCGAAACCGCTGTACTTTTCCGGGTCGTAACCGCCGTTGCGCAAGACAACCGGGTGCACCATGCCGCAGCCCATGATTTCCAGCCAGCCGCTGCCTTTACACACCGGGCAGCCCTGACCGCCGCACAGAAAACACTCCACGTCCACTTCGGCGCTTGGCTCGGTAAATGGGAAGTAAGAGGCACGGAAGCGGGTGCGGACGTTCTGCCCGAACATGCGGCGGGCGAAGTCGGCGATGGTGCCTTTCAAGTCGCCAAAGGTGATGCCACGTCCGACCGCCAGCACTTCCAGTTGGTTGAACTGGATGTCCTTGCGGGCGTTGACTTCCTCGTAGCGAAAGCACATGCCTGGCAGGATGATGCGTACCGGCGGCGGATTGTCGGGATTGGCTGCCGAGTACTCGCGCATGGCACGTATCTGTCCCGGCGAGGTGTGTGTGCGCAGGATGAGGGGGTTATCGCCTCGCTCGTCATCACTCTTGATGAAGAACGTATCCTGCATATCGCGGGCGGGATGGTCGGGCGGGAAGTTGAGCAACTGGAAGTTGTACTCATCCGTCTCGACCTCGCGCGAGCGGTAGACCTGGAAGCCCATCTCGCCGAAAACGCGGAACATCTCCCGCAGGGTCTGCGTGGTGGGATGCAGGCGGCCGAGTGGGAACGGGCGACCCGGTAGGGTGACATCCAATTGCTCCTGCTCGAGTGAGCGCTTCAGCGCCGCCTGGCGCAGCGTCTCGGACCTTTCGCCGAGCGCCGTTTCGAGGAGCTTTTTCACCTCGTTGGCGCGTTTCCCGATGGCCGGACGCTCCTCCTTAGGCAAAGCCCCCAGCCCGTCGAAGACCGTCATCAGCGGCGAGCTGCGTCCCAGGTGGGCGACGCGCCAGGCCTCCAACGTAGCCTCCTCCTGGACGAATTGCAGCGCGGCCAGAGCCTTTTGTTCTATTTGGGCCAATCTTTCGAGCATGTTCACCTCCGTTGAGAGAGATTAGAGAATAGAGAGTGGAGAATAGTCCTTTCTGCTCCGAACAAATCTCTAATCCCTAATCTCTATTTTCTAAAATAAAAACTCCCATCCCATTCAGGGACGGGAGGAAATTCCCGCGGTACCACCCAGATTAGCCGCTCGCACGGCTCGCTTGTTAGAGAGCAGAGATGAGAGATTGGAGATTAGTGAGACAAATCCCTACTCTCGACTCTCTAGTCTCTTCCCCTCTAACGCTGGGACTGCGGCCCGGACTACTGGTTGTTGCGCAAGATATTATCTTGCGCAACGTGTTCACCCGGGCAGCTCGGGAGGGAACTTCGGCCAGTTGCCGTTGAGCGCGGGTTTCAATCTGTGCCCGGCGCATCCCTGTCAACTTTCGTTGGCCTACTTTCCTCCGTCAAAGCCATTGGAAAGGGTAATATCTCAATATCTTGGGGATGGGGGGTGTGCGGGCGGCTTCGCCGCCCGCACACCCCCCATCCTCCCATAACTTATTGAGAAGATACATTGGAAAGGGTCGGTTGTTGACCTTATTATCCGCAGAATCGGGATGGTGTCAAGGGAGGACTTGTGCAGGCGTTGGGGTAGCGCCAGACCAGGGCAGATAGGATGCGAACACCTGCAGGTCAACCCCGCCGGGAACCGGTCTGCGGCTCAAATAATAAAGATTATATACACTCTGATTCCAGAGCGTCCCCAATCCAACCGCGGAGGTGTATCCGTAACTCTGAACCTGCTTGCTGACCAGTGGGTCCATCCCGCCGTAGGGGTAGGCAAAGCTCCTCACCGGAACGCCCAGCGCATCCTGGAGAATAATGCGAGATTGAGCGATCTCAAAATTCAGGCGGTCGTGGTTCAGGCGCAGGTCGGGGTGGGTCATGCTGTGACTGCCGACTTCCCAGCCGGCCGAGATCAGCACTTTGAGCATGTCAACACTCATATAACCATCCGCATGTAAGCTGTTGGCGATAATGTATACCACGCCCGTGAAGCCATATTTCTGCATGATGGGAAAGGCCTCGCTGTAAACATCCAGGTTGCCGTCGTCGAAAGTGATCACAACTGGGCGCGATGGCAGCGGCGCGCCATACATGAGCGCCTCGACCAATTGAGAAATCGAGATTGAGGTATAACCCCACTTACGTAAGGCTTTCAATTGTGCATCGAAGTCTTCCAGCGCAGTGTAGTAGATAGATGCCGCTGGCGAGCTGGCCGGCCCGAAGTGATGGTAGAGCAGAATCGGGCAAACGACTTTTCCTGGCCCTTGCATCACCCAGGTTGGGGTCATAGTGGGTTGGGGGGTGAGGGTGGGCGTCAGCGTCAGCGTGGCTGTGGGGGGCAACGTTGCGGTATTCGTGAGCGTGGGGTGATGGGTCGGTGTTTCAGTGGAAATATCAGTAGCGGGCGACGCAGCTGAGGCAATCATTCCATTACAACCCGACAGCAACACGGATACCAGTAAGAGCGTCGTCAGTGCGAAGCGGTAAAGGCACATTTAGTTTTCTAGTAATAGAAAGTAACGAAGGATTCAATCCCCAGACTTCGCCCATTCCTTTTCCAGTCGTTGAACGATTTCGGTCATCAATGCCGGACGGATATGAAGCGTAGAATGTCTTGAGATGTCTTTGAGCAATTTCAGTACACTATCGGGAGTCCGCCTTCTAACGCGAACGCTACGGATAAGAAGGCCAATAGTTCCATGTGATGAGTATCCTCTCTGTGCGGCCGCGAGACGCGCTGCGGCATCGTCTGTCAGGAAAAGAAATCCGGGGTAAAGTTCCAGAATGGCGAGCGCCTCGATTTCTCCTTGATCAAGCGAAAATGCTTGAGCGAGAATAATCAGATCCGTAGAGATGCCGGGCGCTCGCACCTGTGACAACTTCAAGTTCGGATATTTCAGCGCGCTGCGCTGATATTTGGCAACTTCTTTCCCGACCGTTTCTGGAAGAAGGAGAGTATCAAAATCGTACAGAACATCCAGCGCTTTTAATTCTGCAAGATGAATCAGTGGTCCAGCATCCAGTACAGCCTTACTCATCGCCGCGTAATCCCCACTCTACATCCTCGTGAATGAACCGTTCCGTCAATTCGCTGTGGTGCGCTTCAAGGTAGCGTCGCAAAGCTTCCGCGATGAGGGCATTCAGATCAGGAAACCAGCCTTCTTGTACGTAATCTTTTACCTGTTCTGCCAGACGGGGGGGTAAAGTAATTGTGGTGGCGGTTTCATTCAACATAATAGTCTCTCCTTCTCCGACCTTCTCTCAGCCAATTATACTCTTATCGATTCAACTCCCAGATGATCCGTAACCCCTCCAGCGTCAACCAGGGGGCGAGGATCTGGATGACTGGCGTCTCCTTCGCGATGGATTCGGCCAGACCGCCGGTGGCGATGACCTTCATGTCCTCGCCCAGTTCGGCCCGGAAACGGGAAACCATCCCCTCGACCATGGCGACGTAACCGAAGAGCAGCCCAGATTGCATGGCGTGGACTGTATTGCGCCCGATCACGGAGGGCGGACGTTGCAGGTCAATGCGCTGAAGTTTGGCAGCGTGCTGGAAGAGTGCATCGGCCGCCAGGTTGATACCGGCCGTGATGGCCCCGCCCAGGTAGTCGCCCTCTCTGGTGATAGCGTTGAAGGTGGTGGCTGTGCCGAAGTCCACCACGCAGGCCGGGCCGCCGTACAGGTTGTAGACGGCCACCGCGTCAGCCACGCGGTCTGCGCCGACGGCGCGCGGGTCCTCGTAACGGATGCGAATGCCGGTCTTGACGCCCGTATCCACCACCAGCGGTTCCTGCTTGAGATATTCGCGGCAGGCCTGGGCCACGCGCCCGGTCAGCGGTGGGACGACCGAGGCCAGACAGATGCCGGTCAGGTCGGCCGGCGAACGTCCGACATGTTCGAGCAAACCGAGAAACTGCAAGCCGTATTCATCCGGCATGCGCTCGTGGTCGGTTGCCAGCCGCCAGTGCGGGCCGAGTTTTTCGCCCTCGTATAGGCCCAGGGTCAGGTTCGTGTTTCCTACGTCAATGGTGAGAAGCATGGTTAAACCGTTGACGATAGACCACGGAGGATGGGCGATGGTTTTGGGTCTACCGTCTATGGTCCATCGTCCACCGTCTATTTTACCGCTTCTATGATCTTCGCGACCATATCAAAGCGGTTGAATTGCGGCATGATGTAAACGCCTTGCGTCCAGGGTTTTATCTTTTGGGTACATGTTTAGCGTCTTCAACACACTCAGTTAGCAGATTAGAGGTGTTACGCC
>DYHT01000047.1 GCA_020723995.1 Chloroflexus sp. | reverse complement strand
CGTGTTCAAAAACGCCCGATCAGGCTCATTCCACGGTTAAGTGCAGTCCTACCCTAACCCGGACGAGCCGGAAACAAAAAGGATTATCCACGAAAGGGCACGAAGATCACGAAGGTTTTTAAACCAGCTCGCGGTATAATTTTGCCAAGCTCCCCGACCTGCAACTCAACGACCACGTCCGCCTGAACAAGCCGCATTCCTAAAGTGACAGTCACTTGAATGCGCTGGAAGCTGGGCAAAAACAACCCAAGCGACTGTCGCTTTTATGTCGCCGGAGAAAATAGACGCATGTCGAAACGAAAATATGAGATCGCAATTCATGTATTGAATGCAATTGCCCTATCTGCTTTTCTGATCATGTTCATAAATCTATCTTACCCCGATATTGGACATGATTATACTTACTACATTCCCCGCCTTTTAGACACCTATTTGCATTATAAGATCAACGGCCTGAGCATTCAGTGGTACACACCCAGTTTCGGTGGTGGACTACCGGCTTATCCCAGTCCCCAGCATATGCAATTCTCGCTGCCGCAATTATTGACGCCTGTGCTGAATCCTTGGGGCGCGTCGGTTGCCGCGACGGTTATTTTTGCCCTGAGCGGTTATTTCGCCATGTACTATTTCCTGACCCGTGGCCTGCTCTTGCGCTGGCAGGCCGGAGTTCTGGGGGGATTGTTTTTTTCTGTCAACGGTTTTTTCTTTCAACACGTGGCTGCCGGCCACCTTGGGTTTCAGACATTCCCATTGTTGGCTGTGATCATAGTCGCCTTGTTTGCCGCCTCGCTGCCCGAGATCATCTCCGCGATCATCATCGCGCTGGTTGTAGCCGGGATGGTGCATGAGGCGGGATTTTATATACTCGTTATTTCTCTGCTTTCATTGTTGATAACAATACCGGCTGTATATCTTCACTATCCTAACATTTTTAAATTCAAGCGATTCTTCCGGGTAGCGACCTATGGATTGATATTTTCCATATCACTAAGCGCATCGAAGCTGTTTGCCGTGTATTCCTGGATGCGATTCTTCCCTCGTACGATGTATGACCAATACGACGTCAGTCTCCTGAGAGGGATTGTGGGACTGATTTACCAGCTCCTGGGTACAATGAATCTGGTGCCATTGCGCTGGTTGCTAGGCACCGATATAAATCTGGTGCCACTCAGCCTGCAAAACTGGACCGGCTCGTTCTACGGCTACTGGGAGACCGACGTTTCACTGTCGCCTGTCTTGATCGGTCTCTTATGTCTTGGCGCGATTTCACGCCTCATACCCAGAAAGAATGATGAAAAAATAAAACCGGGAAAAAGGCGCTGGATCGCGATCGTTTTGTTGACCCTCGCAATCTGGACAACCGCCGAGTTTACCCTGGCGCGAGGCAGTATCTATACCCTGTTGAAGAATCTGCCAGCTTTAAGTTCCTTGCACGTCAATTTCAGGTTCGCAGCGGCTTTTATTTTCCCTCTTGCTTTGCTAGGGGCCATCAGTTATGAAAAGATCACCTCGAAGTGGGCCCGGCAGAAAGCATTAATATTCTTTCTAATTCTCGATGTTCTTGTCCTGGCTTTTCAAGGCACGTATTTCCTTTTCAAGGAAGATGTGCAGGATCGCGCATATACCGTAAGTACTGCGCTGGAAACATTCCATCGAATTCAAGCAGGCGATACGTTCCCGGTCAATAAAATTGCCGATGTGAGCGAGGTTTTTTGGAGCAACGCCAGCAGCCTGATCCCCTATGAAGTCGTCTTTGGTTACGAATTGGAAGAATTCAAACCTCAATTTGTCGCCGGGCCGGTCAATATGGTCCGGGACGGTTATTTCAACATGACCAATCCGGCCGGTTACGTTTTCCCGGAAGAAAACCATACCACCGCTTTTGAGCGCATTCCAGCCACAGAGGCGGATAAACTGGAAGCCTTCACACACCGCCGCCAGCCAGATTGGAAACGACCGCAAACCCAACACATTCTGGATGCGACGTCTTTGGTCTCTTTGATTGTATTTTCCAGCCTGCTGGGGGGACTTCTGGTAAGAGGTATGATCAGGAAATTCGCCATTCGACGTTAACGTAGCGCAAGATGCCATCTTGCGCCAGTGGAAATGTCACAACCTCCTTCGGGGTATAATCTTCTCATGCTCCCCGATTTGCAACTCAACAACCGGGTCCGCTTGCGCAAACCGCATCCCTGCGGCTCGTACGAGTGGATCATCGTCCGCCTGGGCGCGGATATTGGCCTGGAGTGCACCGTCTGTAAGCGACGGGTGCTCCTGCCGCGCCGTGAGTTAGCCCGGCGATTGAAAGCCATCTTGCCAGAGATACAAAATGACCATTCCTCCTGCTAAAACACCCCATATTCTTTTCCTCTTCTCCAATACCGGCGGAGGTCACCGCGCCTCTGCCGAGGCCATCATCGAATCACTGAAGCTGGAATTCGGCGATTCCATCTCCACCGAGATGGTGGATTTCCTGAAAGACTACGCCCCACCACCCTACAACCACCTACCCGCAATATATCCGGACCTGGTGCGCGTCCCTGAATTATGGGGCGTAGGGTTCCATGTCAGCAATGGCCGCCGGCAGGCGCGCATCATGACCTCCACCTTGTGGCCGTTGGTGCGTCGCGCCGCGCGCCGGCTGGTGCGCGAGCACCCCAGCGACATGCTGGTCAGCGTCCACGCGCTGGCAAATTCTTTCGCCCTCAAAGCTCTGGGCAAGAACCGCCCGCCCTTCATCACCGTCGTGACCGACATGGTCAGTACGCATGCCTTGTGGTACGACCGACAAGCCGACCTGATCCTCGTCCCGACCGAAATAGCCCGTCAGCGCGCCCTGGAATATGCCATGCCGCCCGAAAAAGTGCGCGTGGTGGGGCAACCTGTCTCCGAACGTTGCTCTGCCCCTCCCGGCGATAAACGCCTCTTACGCCAACAATTGAATTGGCCGCAGGACAAGGTGGTTGTCCTGCTGGTGGGCGGTGGGGAGGGCATGGGCCCGCTGGCAGAGACGGCACGCGCCATTGACGAATCAGGGCTGGACGTGGGCCTGGTCATCGTCACCGGGCGGAACGTCAGGCTCGAAGCTGAACTAAAGTCTCGCGCTTGGGAAAACCCGACCCTCATCTATGGCTTCACCCAAGATATGCCATTTTTCATGCACGCTGCCGATGTTCTGGTCACCAAGGCCGGGCCGGGGACGATTGCCGAGGCGCTCAACGCCGCGCTGCCGATCATCCTCTACGCCAAACTGCCCGGTCAGGAAGACGGGAATGTCAGCTTTGTGGAACAGGTCGGCGCGGGCGTCTGGGCGCCGGAACCGCTGCTGGTGGTGCGAACGCTGACCCGCTGGATCTGCCGCCCGGCTGAACGGGCGAAGGTAATCGAGAACTGCCGTCGCGCCGCCCGGCCGGAGGCCGCGCGCACAATTGCGCGGATTCTTGGCGCACAGGTTGGACTATCAAAATAATCGAAGTAAGGAGCATTATCCTGCGCATGGGTTATAATGACTGTAATTCATTGCGCGAGAGTCACCAGTGAACACTTGGCATGTGCGCGACCGGCTTGGTCGTGAAATCTACCTGACGCAAGAGCGAGATGTGGGCAATCAACAGCCAAATAACTACATCGTGACCGCATGGCCGGCGTACAGGCCATCTTTGAGGTGAATTATGGACAATAAAATTGAGTACGAATATCTCGAAGACGCGGACATCATGGAAATCTTTTTTGAGCGCGGCCCGGCTACGGGGACAGTACAACTAGCCGATAACATCACACTGCGCTTTCGGACAAAAGAACACTGCGCCTTGAGCCTGATCCTGGAAAACTATACTTATCTGACCCAAGTTTCTGAAACCGGCCCGAGGAGTTTTCCATTGAAGATTGACCGTTTGCCTCCCGACATGCGCGAGACAGTCTTGAGCATCATCACCGCCCCTCCGGTCAACCAATACCTCGAGGTTCTATCGTATCGCGGTCCGCGTGCCAGGCGGACAATCCCCATTGCCTATCTGTCCCAATTCCCATCACTTGTCCCCAGTCGTGATTTCGGGTTGTAGAAATTCCGCGATCCTTCGACTACCCCTTCGGCAAGTTCAGGGCGTCGGCTCAGGACAAGTCTCTGCAATCTGCAATCTGCAATCTATAATCCCCTCACCATGCCCATCCTGGCCCCAAACACCCTGGAATTCTTCAGCCGAAGCCCGGAACAGACCCGGCGCGTCGGCATGCGCCTGGGCAACCTGCTCCGGTCCGGAGATGTTATCTGTTTGCAGGGCGAGCTTGGCGCGGGTAAAACCACGCTGGTACAGGGCCTGGCACAGGGGTGGGGCTCGCTGGATGCCGTCTCCAGCCCGACCTTTGTGCTGGTCAACGTTTACCGGCGGCCAGACACAGCCCAGCTCTTCCACCTGGATGCCTACCGGCTGGAATCCGCCGCCGAAGCCGAGGAATTGGACATCGACTCGCTGCTGATCCAGGGGCCGCTGGTGGTCGAATGGCCGGAGCGGATCGAACCTGTCCTACCCGGCGAGCGCCTGTGGGTGAAACTGGAGTACGTCGCAGAAGAGCACCGCGAGATGCAGTTCGCGCCGCGCGGCGAGCATTATGAACGCCTGCTGGCAGCCCTGCGCCAGGCAGTCTTTGGGGTAGCGTGATGCTGCTGGCGCTGGACACTTCCACTGCGCAAGTCGGCCTGGCGCTCTACGATGGGACACAGGTCATCGGCGAATTGTTTTGGCACAGCCGCGCCCATCACACCAGTGAACTGGCCCCGGCCTTAGCCGAACTTCTGGCGCGTACCGGTTTTAAAATAGACGAGATCAGAGCTTTAGGTGTGGCCATAGGCCCCGGTTCGTTTACCAGTTTACGCGTCGGGCTGGCGCTGGCAAAAGGTCTGGCCATGGCGCGACATCTGCCAATGGTTGGGATTCCCACCCTGGACATCCTGGCCTCCACGCAACCGGTGCTGGGCCTGCCGCTGGCCGCCGTTCTAGCGGCCGGGCGCGGACGTTTGGCCGTCGGCTGGTACCGCGCCTCCGTAAACGGCTGGCAGGCCGAAGGTCCGGTCACAGTGACGACGGCTGAGGCATTGGCCCAAAGCATCAGCACGCCGACCATTGTCTGTGGAGAATTGACCGCTGAAGAACGCAAGCGATTGGCGCGCAAGTATAAGAACGTTATCCTGCCTTCCCCTGCCAGGTGTGTTCGCCATCCAGGATTCCTGGCCGAGCTGGCTTGGGCGTGCTGGCAGGATGGGAAGATCGACGCGGCCGGATCGCTGGCCCCGATCTATCTACACGTGACGGGAGGCAGCCCGGCGTGAGCGAGATCACCATCCGACGCATGCAATTGAAGGATGTGCCGGCTGTCCACGAGATTGATACGCTCTCCTTCAGCCTGCCCTGGCCGGAGCGTTCGTTCCACTTCGAGGTGACCGAAAACGCGGCCTCGCGCGGTTGGGTGGCCGAGGCGCAGGTGAATGGCAAAAACCAGATCCTCGGCATGTTGGTATTATGGATTGTAGTTGACGAGGCGCACATCGCCACGCTCGCCGTCCACCCGGATTTTCGGCGTAATGGAATCGGCAGCCGGATCATCGTCGAAGCCCTCACAACTGCGTTTGCAGAGGGCGCACGGCGGGCTTTCCTGGAGGTGCGCGCAGGCAACACGGCTGCCCATGCCATGTATCATAAGCTCGGCTTCGAGGTTACAGGCCGCAGGTCGCGATACTATAAAGATAACTTTGAAGATGCGATTTTGATGACGTTGGAAGATTTGAAGGTTGACAAGTTAACATGTTGACAGGTTAGCAAGTTTGACCTGCAAACCTTCAAACCTGTAACCTGTGAACTTGCGAACGGAGGAGAAATGACCGCCGAAGAAACCTTAGCCCAGATCGCGACCGAAATTTCAACCTGCCAGAAATGTGAGCTGTACCACTCACGCAAGATGGCCGTACCGGGTGAAGGTCCGGCGAATAGCGAGATCATGTTCATCGGCGAGGGGCCGGGTTTTTACGAAAACGAGCAGGGACGTCCCTTTGTCGGCGCGGCGGGAAAATTTTTGGATGAATTGTTGGCACAGGCCGGGCTGAAGCGGCCGGAGGTGTGGATCGGCAACGTGGTCAAGTGCCGTCCGCAGGGCAACCGCGACCCTTTACCTGAGGAACTGGCCGCCTGTGATGAGTATCTTGAACGGCAGCTCGCGGCCATCAATCCGAAGATCATCATCACCCTCGGGCGCTACTCGATGGGCAAGTACATGCCGGGCGTCAAGATCAGCGCCGTGCATGGACAGATGCGCCGCCTCGGCGACCGTTTCGTGATCGCCATGTTCCACCCAGCCGCCGCCTTGCATCAGGCCGCCCTGAAACCGGCCATTCTGAAAGATTTTGCCCAACTGCCAAAGATGCTTGATCAAGCGCGCGCCGCGCTGGCAAAGTCCGCTCCCGCGCCGGTTGAAGAAGCGCGGGAAGATCCGAAGCAGTTGAGCATGTTTTGACAAGCATGGAGGAAAAAACACAAATGCCCAACCTATAGTGCTGGGCATTTGTTATAATCTTAGCGCCCCTTTCGGGGCGCTTTCCCAATGTTACTCACATTGGGGATGGATGCACATATTATACAATCTTCAGACCCTTTGTCAAGGGAGCAATAAATGCTCACCAGATATCGGACGATCGTTTATATTGACGGCTACAATTTGTATAACAATATTCGCAGGATGTATAAAAGCCATGATACTTCTTATGATCCCGAGCGGTGGCGTGAGGTGCTTTGGCTTGATCTTGTGAAACTATCCGAGTCTTTTCTAAATCCCACCCAGGAATTAGCGGTTGTAAAGTACTTCACAGCCAGGGTAACCAGCCCTAGGAGCAAGATGGAAAGGCAAAATGATTACCTGGATGTCCTTTGTTCATTGCCCAAATTGAAAATCATCGAGGGGAAATATCATGACAACAATCCCGTGATTTGCCAGCATTGTGGCAAAACCTTCTTTGTATCGAAAGAAAAACAAACGGATGTGAACTTAACCACTGAACTTCTTGTGGATGCCGTCGAGAACAGATTTGATTCGGCTTACTTGGTCACGGCGGATAGTGATTACAGAGCCCCATTGGAGTACATCAAGAACAGACTTCCGGAAAAACGAGTCTACATGGAGTTCGTTGAGACCAACTTTTCCAATATTCTGGCAAGATCAGCCTATCGTACTTACATCATAAAACGAGCGAGGCTTTTAGATTGCCAATTACCGGAAACGGTTACGTTGCCGAACGGGTATAGAATCAACCGCCCGGCCAAATGGAAATGAGGAAACGAATGAACACAAAAACAAATCTCATCAAGCAACTGAAAGAAAAAACCGCTCGCATCGCCATCCTCGGCATGGGTTACGTCGGCCTGCCCTTGGCGGTCGTCTTCGCCGAGGCTGGCTTCAACGTGACCGGCATTGACCCGGACGGACGCAAGGTCGAAGCCTTGAACAAGGGCCTCAGCTACATCCCGGATGTGCCGACCGAAACGGTGGCGAAACTGGTCAACTCCGGCCATTTGAAAGCGACGGCCGATTTCTCGGTCTTGAAGGATATTGATGCCGCCAGCATCTGCGTGCCAACGCCGCTGCGCAAGACCGGCGACCCGGATATGTCCTTCATCCTGTCTGTCACCGAGGAACTGGCGAAGTACATGCACCCGGGCATGGTCGTGGTACTGGAATCGACCACCTACCCCGGCACGACGCGCGAGATGCTACTGCCCAAACTCGGCGCTGAAAAGGGGCTGACGGTCGGCGAGAACTTCTTCCTGGCCTTCTCGCCAGAGCGCGTCGACCCGGGCCGCGAGGACTGGACAACGATCAACACCCCCAAGGTCATGGGCGGCATCACCGCGGCCTGCGGTGAGGTCGCTGCGGCCTGGTATTCGCAGGCGCTGAAAACCATCCATTCGGTCTCTTCGGCCGAAGCGGCTGAGATGGCCAAGCTGCTCGAGAACACCTTCCGCATGATCAACATCGGGCTGGTCAACGAAATGGCCATCATGTGCGAACGTCTGGGTGTGGACGTGTGGGAGGTCATCGAGGCGGCTGCCAGCAAGCCCTTCGGCTTCATGAAGTTCACGCCGGGGCCGGGACTGGGCGGGCACTGCATCCCGATTGACCCGCTGTATCTCTCGTGGAAGATGAAGACCTTCAACTATAACGCCCACTTCATCGAGCTGGCATCCGAGATCAACACCAACATGCCGCGTTACGTGGTCAACCGCGTGATGGAGGCCATGAACGAGCGCGGCAAGGTGCTCAAAGGCGCCAAATGCCTGGTGCTGGGCGCAGCCTACAAGCCGGATATTGACGACATCCGCGAGTCGCCGGCTTTGGATGTCATCGGCCTGCTGCAAAAGAAGGGCGCCGAGGTCTCTTACCATGACCCGTACATTCCCCACTTGCACACCCACGATGGCCCGGAAATGAACAGCGTGCCAGACTTGATGGTGGCCGTGCGTGAATCCGATTGCGTGATCATCGTTACTGATCACAAAGCCTACGATTACCAGGCAATCTTGGATGCGGCCAAATTCATCTTCGACAGCCGTAACGCGCTGGGTAAGGCCGGAAAAAACAATCCAAAGGTTGTAAGGTTATAAAGTGGCAGGTTGCAGGTTTCAACCTTCAACCTGCAAACCGCTAACTATCAAACAGTCAAACTATGTCACACTATCTCGTCACCGGCGCGGCCGGTTTCATCGGCGCGCGCGTCGCCGAAATGCTGCTTGAACAGTGTCACACCGTCACCGGCGTGGACAACCTGAACGACGCCTACGATGTGCGTATGAAGGAATATCGCCTGCGGCGGCTTCAGGCATTGTCTGGCTTCACCTTCCATAAACTCGACATTGCGGATAAAGATGCCGTTTTCCCGCAACTCGCATCCCCTAACTCGCAATTCCTAACCCGCTGCTCGCAATTCGACGCAATTGTGAACCTCGCCGCCCGCGCCGGGGTGCGCGCCAGCGTCGGAAATCCCTGGGTATTCGTCGAAACCAACGTCATCGGCACGTTAAATTTACTTGAACTCTGCCGCCAGTGTGGAATCGGAAAATTCATCCTGGCCTCCACATCCAGCATTTACGGCGCGAACGCCCCCCTCCCCACACCCGAAACTGCCGACAGCGACCATCCCCTCCAGCCCTACGCGGCCAGCAAAAAGTCCGCCGAAGTGCTTTGCCACAGTTATCATTCTCTGTACGGGTTGGATGTGAGCGTGGTGCGCTATTTTACCGTCTACGGCCCGGCCGGCCGCCCGGATATGAGCATGTTCCGCTTCGCAAAGTGGATCAGCGAGGGGCAGCCCCTTCGGTTATATGGGAGCGGGGAACAGTCGCGCGGCTTTACCTACGTAGATGACATCGCGCGAGGCACCATTGCCGCCCTCAAGCCGCTCAGCTACGAGATCATCAACCTGGGTGGGCACGAGGTCATCACAATGAACGGGCTGATCGAGATGCTCGAAGAAGTGATCGGCAAGCCAGCCAACATCGAGCAGCATCCACCCAATCCGGCCGACATGCTGACAAACTGGGCAGACGTAAGCAAGGCGCGCCGTCTGCTCGGCTGGCAGCCGCAGGTCGGCCTACGCGAGGGAGTGGGGCGGCTTGTAGACTGGTACCGCTCGGAACGCCCCTGGGCAAAAGAGGTCGCCACCCTGTGACAACCCTTCAAAACCCGATGGGCGGCAGTTGCACTGCCGCCAAACCAGCAAAAGAGGTCGCTACCTGTGACAGCCCTTCGAAAAATTCTGTCAATATGGAGTGAAGACAATCTGCTGCGCCGGGTGGTCAAGAATAGCAGTTACCTTTTCGGCAGCAATGCTCTTTCCTCCGCCTTGATCTTCGTGCAGGGCATCCTCGCCGTCCATCTGATCGGGGTGACCAGTTGGGGCTTGATTGCCACCATCGTGACCTTTGCCGCCAATATCAATCGCCTGCTCTCCTTTCGCATGAGCGAGGTGGTGGTAAAGCACCTGGGCCCAGCCCTCGAAGAAAAGAAGAAGCCAGAGGCGGCCGCATTGGTAAAGGCCGCGGGACTAACCGAGGCGGTCACATCTGTTGCGGCCTTCACCATCCTGGCGCTCCTTACCCCCTGGGCGTCCAGTGTTTTCGCGAAAGACATTCAGACCGCCCCCTGGTTTATCTTTTATGGCCTTATCCTTCTAAGCAATTTGGTTTATGAGACATCTGCCGGTGTCTTGCAAGCGACGCACCGTTTTGATCACCTGGCGCGCATAAACCTGATACAAAGCATAATCACCGCCTCGACCATTTCTGGACTATTTCTACTGAACCTATGGGTGGGTAATGCCCTCGCCCCACATTTGATCCTGGATATACTCCTGGCCTATGTGCTCGGCAAGACCTATGTCGGTGTATCGGTGGTCATCTTAGCCATACGCGAATTGAACCAGGCTTTAAGTGCGGGCTGGTGGCGCACGCCGTTGAGTGCGCTGCCGGGTAAACGCGCTACGGCGCTATTCGCAGTGAACACCAACCTGAACGGCAGCGTGAATCTGTTCTTCCGCGATAACATCCCGCTCTACATGGCCGCCTTGCTTTCCACCACCGAGGTCGGTTACTTCAAAATTGCAATGACCTTCATCCTGCCCATTACGCTGATACTCGATCCCTTGATCGTACCAACGTACGCTGAGATCGCCCGCACGGTGGCCGCATCCCAATGGGCTGCCATACTGCGCCTGCTTAGACGCATCAGTATCCTCACCAGCAGTGTGGTGGCGGCGATTTGGGGCCTTTGGGCGCTGACCGGCTGGTGGCTGATCCCGGCCTTATACACAGCCAAAGCTCGTCCGGCCTACCCCGTTCTGCTGATCCTTCTCGTGGGCTATGGCTTTGCCGACGTCTTCCAGTGGAATCGCTCTCTCCTGCTCTCCCTGGGCAAGTCAGGCTACCCGGTTTGGGTTTCTACGCTGACAGGCGTGATCGAACTCACCCTGATTTATTACCTTGCGCCGCGTTACGGTTACTTGATGTTAGCCGCCATTCTCAGCGCATATTTCGTCGTCTCCATCGGGCTGATCACCCTGCGCGGCCTGCGAGAAATCCGCCGCCGGCAATTTGCGACCGACAGCCAGCCATGAAAATCGTTTTTGTTTCCACCGCCCAGGTGCCATCCGATACGGCCAATAGCCTGCAGGTCATGAAGGTCTGCCAGGCCTTCGCCCAGCTCGGCCACGAAATTATCTTGCTTGTGCCTGCCAATCTGCCACCAACCATCAGCCATCAGCCATCAGCCATCCGCTACCCGCCATCTGCCATCCACCACCCTTCGGCTGCGCTCAGGGCGAGTCCGCAATTAGCAATCCACTACGGCTTGACGACCCCTTTCGGAATCCAATGGCTGCCGGTCAAGGATCGCCGCACATTTCCCTGGACGGCCGTCCACCGCGCCCGCCGCCTGAAAGCTGATTTGCTCTACGCCTGGCCTGTGCAGTCCGCCGCGCTTGGACTTCTGGCTGGATTGCCCGTCATGCTGGAGATGCACGACTTCCCCGCCGGGCGCTTCGGCCCGCTCTGGTACCGCCTCTTCCTGCGTTGGCCCGGCAAGAAACGTTTATTGCCGATCACCCATGCCCTGCGCTGCGAACTGGAACGCCGATACAAGCCAGTATTGCCAGATGAACAGGTTGTCATCGCGCCGGATGGTGTGGACCTGGAACGCTACGAGCACCTGCCGGACCCCGAACCTGCCCGCCGTCAACTTGGCCTGCCCCCCGGCCCGACCGTCGTCTGCACCGGCCACCTATACGCCGGGCGCGGCGTTGGAATCTTCCTTAGCCTGGCTGCCCGCTTTCCGCAAGTCAACTTCCTGTGGGTCGGCGGCCGCCCCCAGGATGTGGAGGCGTGGCGCAGCCGGGCGACCAACCTGCCAAATGTCACCTTCAGCAGCTTCCTGCCCAACCAGCGCATCCCGCTCTACCAGGCCGCTGCGGATGTACTGCTCATGCCCTACGAGCGGACGGTTTCCACCTCCAGCGGCGGGAATACTGCTGAAATCTGCAGCCCAATGAAAATGTTCGAGTATATGGCCGCCGGCCGGGCTATTCTCAGCAGCGACCTGCCCGTGCTGCGCGAGGTTTTGAACGAGGATAATGCTGTTTTCTGCCCGCCGGATGAGGCCGGGGCATGGCAGAAAAGCCTCGGCGAACTGCTGGCCGATTCGAAACTGCGGCAGGCCCTGGGTCAACGCGCCCGTAGCGATGTGAAGAAATATTCCTGGCTGGCGCGCGCCGGTCGCATTCTGGAGAACTTTGATTGCTAAGACGCTGAAGTACTTACCGAGTAGGCGATGCCCTGAGCCTGTCGAAGGGTGCTGCGCACGAGATCTAAAAACGCACACCTGGCTTGCAGGTGTAGCAACACTGGCGATTATCGAGCGCGTATTGCTTTACCTGTTCTACCGGCCGGTAGCATATAATGACACCGCTAGTTACCAGCGTCTGGCGCAGGCGATCCTGAATGGCTGGACGGATTACGACGGCACGCGCGTGCCCGGCTACCCGGCCTTCCTGGCATTCGTTGGCGTTGGCGCGCATGAGCGCATCTATGCCGCACAATTGATTCTCGGCCTCCTGACCACGTTGCTCTTTTTCTATTTCGGCTGGCGCGTCAGCGGAAAAGGCTGGTTTGGGGTGCTGGTCGCTCTGGCGCATACGCTCAACTTGCAGCAACTCTTCTTCGAAGCCAACCTAATCACCGAGAGCCTGACGACCTTTTTCATCGCCGTCTCGCTGGCCGGCACCGCCTGGCTGCTCTTTCCGGATGCCAAACGCCCGCTCTGGCAGAACATGGCCGTCGCGCTGGCGATCGGGTTAACCGGCGGCCTGGCTACCATAACCCGCGCTCTGTTCATCTTTTTGCCTTATTGGGTAGCGCTCTCTTTGCTCATCTTGTGGCGCGCGGCTGCACCGAAGACGCGTTGGAGCGCAGCCCTGGCTGTCGGACTTTCCGGCCTGCTCATCATCGGCGCGTGGGTGAATTTCATCCACCAGCGCTTCGGCCTGTGGAGCGTGACCACCATGAGCGGTTATCATCTCGTCCAACACACCGGCCTTTTCTTCGAGTACGTGCCGGATGAGTATGCCGCCATCCGCGATACTTATATTCAATATCGCCAGGCGCGCATTACCCAGACCGGCGCGCCGGGCAACGCCATTTGGGATGCCATCCCGGCCCTGCAGGAGGTCTCCGGGCTGGGTTTTATCCCGCTTTCCAACCTGCTGGCAAAAATCTCCATTCAACTGATCCGCGAGCATCCCGGCCTCTACCTGCGCAGCGTCATACAAGGCTGGCTGTGGTTCTGGAAGGCACCGGTATATTGGTCTCCCGCAGCTGTCGCCAACCCGGCTGTGCGCGGCATTCTTTCTGCATTGGTCACAATCGAGCGCGGCGGGATGATGGCCGCAAACGTTGCCTTCATCTTCGCTACCTTGGCGCTCATCTTTAAGAAAGTTCGCCAGGCCCTGAAAATGGACGCCTTTCTTTGGTTCGCGGCCAGCACCGTTTGGCTGACTTCCATCCTGCAGACCCTGCTAGACCATGGCGATAACCCGCGCTTTCTCGTCCCGGTGCAGTCGCTGGTCGTCTTCCTGGTATTGTGGTGGGGAAGCCTTGTCATCGGAAAATTGCGTGAAACAAAGGGAAAATAATGACCAAGAAAACCTTCCTTCGGGATTTGATCTGGATCGCCCCCTTGAGCCTGGGGCTGGGTGCGCTGCTCTCCGCGCTGGATGTGGGCGCTTGGTGGCTCGGCTGGCTGGCCTACTCATTTTTATTGGTTCTGGGACTTTCCGCCTTAGCTGCCCTCTGGCGTTGGGCTGGCGCGGGCCGCAGCCTGGCCTGGATGCTGCTGCTGACGCTTTTCCTGCGCCTCGGCCTGGGCATTGCCCTGACTTACATTCTACCAGTGGCTGGCAACCCAACGGATGTACAGCAAGCCGGTTACGTTTTTAGAGATGCCTTTACCCGCGATGGACAAGCCTGGGATTTGGCCCGTTCGACTAGACCCATCTGGACAGCCTTCGATAAATCGTACAGCGCTGATCAATATGGTGGCTTACTGGCTTTGAGTGCGCTGGCTTATCGCTACCTCAGCCCGGACGCCCAGCGTCCCTGGCTGATCGTACTGCTGGCCTCTCTGACGGCCACCATCGGTGTCGCGCTGACTTGGAAAGTGGCGCGGCAGGCCTGGGGCGCGCCGGTGGGCGCGCTCGCCGCCTGGATCGTGGCCTTATATCCCGAAAACATCCTGCAGGGCAGCTCGCAAATGCGCGAGCCGTTCCTGATCACCTTCGTCGCGATGACCTTCTGGGGTGTGGTGGACTGGCAAACCAACCGCAATCGCCGCGCCTGCCGAAGGTGGCTGGCGGGCGGAATGGCTGGAATGCTGCTTATTAATCCTGTCGTGGTGGTGAGCGTGCTGGTCATCCTGGCGGGCTGGATCTGGCTGCAAGGTGGGCGATTGCGCTTCTCATGGCGCGCTGCGCTGGCCTCCGCGGCAGTTGCAGCGGCGGCCATCCTGCTGCTCTGGCTGGGACTGGCGCGCGGTTCTTTTGCCGGGGCATCCCTCTTCGAAACGCTAGGGAACTGGCTTCGATATTCTACCAAGTGGGATACATATCTCATCCAGCGTGCCTCCGACGGCCTCCAGCCTCTTTTCGATGCATTGCCTCAATCGCTGCATGTCCCGCTGGTGACGGTCTATGGGCTGGCTCAACCGGTCCTGCCGGCTGCCATTGTGGTGCCAGGGGTCTGGCCGATGCAAGCGTTGGGCATCCTGCGCGGCTTGGGCTGGTACGCGCTACTCCCCTTCCTGCTCTACAGCCTGCGCCCCATCTGGAAGATGACCGAGAAACGTGAACGGCTGTCCTGGTTGTGGCTCTGGTTGGCAGCCTGGGGCTGGATCGTCATCTCTTCTGCCCGCGCCGGCGGCGACCAATGGGACAATCCGCGCTACCGCGTCATCCTCTTGCTATTCCAGGCGGCGCTGGCTGCAAAGGCCTGGGCCTGGCAGCGGGAAACCCGCGATCCTTGGCTGGGACACCTGTTGGCAGTGGAGGGGGTGTCACTGCTCTTCTTCGGTTACTGGTATATGGCGCGTTACACCGCTTGGCATGTCGGAGCGGTGAGTATCGTCACGATCGTGATGGCGATTGTCGTTGTGAGCGCGCTGATCCTGGCTGGGGGGTGGATTTGGAATAGACACTACAGGCGTAATTGATAATACCAAAGTGAAAAATACTTGCTACCATGGCAAATCCCAATGAACCCGGTCTGTGGCGGGCAGCGAAACTTGAGGGTTAATCTTCTTGGAGAGCCTGAATGCAGTCTCTCAGCGTGCTGTGCTGAAAAATCCAAGGTCGTTTTTTGTCCAGATTAGTTGTAAAATGAACTCAAATTACCAGCCTGCCCTAGATCAATCAGGAGGAACAAAAATGTCTGCACTTCCCACCAACCCCGAGATCACCAGCGATGATAAGCTATGGGCGCTTCTTTCATACCTTTTCCCAATTATTGCTATCGTCGTCCTGTTGATGGAGGATAAGAAAGTCCGTCCATTTATCAAATTCTACGCTGTTCAAGCCCTGGCTGCCACCGTTGTCTTGTCAATTCTCGCAACGGTTACATTCGGTTGTGGCAGCATTCTTTTCCTGGCCAGATCTATTGGGCGATCAAGGCTTATCAGGGTGAGTACGTTGCCATCTCGTTCATCACCGATTTCATCAAGAAGCAAGGCTGGGTATAACCTGACGGCTGGAGATCCGGAAGCCTGCGCAACCCGCAGGCTTTTTTCGTTTCAGTTTTTTTAGCCTCCCATGAAAGATGTGACCTGTGGGATTGTTACCACATTAGCCCCCGTTCACCACAGGAATTCCCAAAGACCCCTGCAACGGTCGCATATAGAAATCCGGTACATGTTTAGCGTGTCTGAAGGAACTGGTTTCGAAAAAGTCAAGGAATAAA
>DYHT01000011.1 GCA_020723995.1 Chloroflexus sp. | reverse complement strand
CCGTGTCCAAAAAATGACTGCGTCTTCCCGACCACGTTTAGATGTGGTGCTACCTAACAAACCGTAACGTGTCCAAATTCGGATTTGTTGTGTGTAACCAGCGTGACATTTTTTTCCGACGCAATGGATGCAATCCACAGATCATTTGGGACGATGAGCGTTCCCTGTTTTTCCAACGCGGCGCGTGGGCGGCCATATTGTTCGGCGGCAGCGTCATCGAAGGGCAGGCTCTCAAATCGTTCAAAGAAACGGTTCAACAGGGCGAGGTTTGCATCGCGACGATAGCTCTTATATGCGCCATGAAACAGTTCAGCCTTGACAACCGAACAGACCCGGACTATTTGCGGAATAACGGATGCCAATTTTTGCGCGATAGGAGCATCGCGCTCGTTTAGCAATTCAATGCAAGCATTCGTATCGAGCAGGTAGGTCATTTGAGTTCATTCCGTGTTTCATAGTTGCCTTGCGGCTCGCGCACCAGCGGCTCTCCCTGCCAGCCTCCCACCACTTCTGTGAAAAAGCCAGGCGGCCAACCTTTTGCTTGCGCGTCTTGTTCATTATGTTTTTTTGTCGCGGGGTTGATGATTAACACTACATCCAGCTCGGCGTTTGTGATGCCGATAGGCGTTTCGAGTTTGAGAATGCCGTCTTTTCCAACGCGGGTGTGTAAAAAAAGACTTTGCATGGAAACTTCTCCTTTCGGCAAGGCGAGACAAATCTCGCGCTGCTTTGTATTATAGTCTTGTCTTGACCACTTGTTCCTGCGCGAGGGTGACCAACTCTCTCACGGACTCGAGCAGCGTCTGTCCCGTTTGCGCGGACAAGGGAACTGCTTCCTCCCCAGCCTCGGTCGGGGCGGTCAGATCCCGAACCTGGGCGATGCCTTGGGATAACCCGGCGGGCAGGCGGCCGCGCTCGACGAGCTCGGATTGGACCAGGCGCGCGGAGGGCAGGTCGGCGGCCGGGTCGCGGTCGGTGTGCAGGGTCAGGAGCGAGGTCAGCGCCCAGCCGAGGGACTCGCGCAGCGGACGGGTCATCTCTTCGGGGAATCCGCCCTCGAGCAGCACATCCGCCAGGGCGAGACGTTTTTCGGCGAAGGCCAGTCCCTCGCCGGCGCGTTTGCGGCGCGCTTCGAATTGGCTGGCATCGCTGACCGGCGCGGCGGGCAGGGCCGAGGCGTGATAGGCGACTTCTTCCGGGGCTGGGGCAGCGGCCAGGGCCGGGATGAAAGCCGAGAGGGCGCGGAAGCCTTCCGCATCCATCAGGTGCAGGGCGGGCGGGTTTTCGAGGTAATGTTCGGCGATGGTGTTTTCGACCACCGGGCGCAGTTCAGCCGGCGCGCCGGAGACGACCACCAGAATCCCATCGCCACTGACGCTCGGCATGGGCGGTGCTTTGCGCACGAGCAGGATGCGCCCGCGTAAGCGGTCCAGTAGCAAGGTGGTGAATCCTTTCAGCGTGGGAGGGGCAGCCGGAACTGCCTCGGGCCGGGCCTCGGCCTCGGAAACGGGAACAGGCGCCAGGTCCAGCTCGACCGCCGCCGGTTTTTCGAGCAGGTCGCCCAGTTTTTGCAGCAGGCTCTGGCCCATGTCGGCAAATTTGATCGCGCTGGGGGCTTCCTCCGCGCCGAAGACGCTGGCAAAGACGTTTTTCTTGGCGGCCAGGGTGTCCAACATGCGCTCCTCGATAGTGTCCTTGGCGACCAGGTTGATGACCTGCACCGAGGAGGGCTGGCCGAGACGGTGGGCGCGGGCGATGCGCTGTTCGAGCACAGCCGGGTTCCAGGGCAGGTCGAGGTTGATCACCAGGCTGGCGGCTTGCAGGTTGAGGCCCACGCCGCCGGCGTCGGTGGATAGGAAGACGCGGCAAGCGGGATCATCGAAAAATTTCTGGATGAGGTCGCCGCGCCTGGCGGAGGGGACATCCCCTGTGAGTTTGACGTAGCCCAGGCCGACGCGCTGGATGACCGGTTCGGTGAGCGCCAGCATGGTGGCCCACTGGCTGAAAACGATGGCTTTGTAGCCGTTACTGGCGATTTCTTCATCCAGGATTTCTCCCAGCTCGCCCAACTTGGGGCCGGTTTTTTCGCTTTCCAGGAGCGGGATTTCTTTATCGTGCAGCGCCAGGGCGTTGCAGATCAGGCGCATCTTGACCAGGTACATCAGCAGGAGTTCGCGCTCTTTGGGGGTGAGCGGGCGGCGTTTGACGATGGCGATCAGTCTCGCCAGTTTTTCTTTGAACTCGTTGTAGGCGTTCCACTGCGGGTCGCTCATCTCGACGAAGTAGTGGTTGTCGGTGCGCGGCGGCAGGTCCTTGAGCACTTCGGCGCGCGTGCGGCGGAGAACATAAGGCTTGATGAGGGCGCGCAACTGATCAATATTTTTGTAGCCAAGCACCTTGTACGTGCCGCTGTCACGTTTTTCCAGTTCATAGAAGCGATCGTTGAAGTACCACAGCGGACCGAGGATGCGCGCGTCGAGGAACTGGAAGATGCTGTAGAGTTCATCAATCCGGTTTTCGAGCGGCGTGCCGGTCAGGACGAAGGCGTAGCGGCTGGGCAGGGCCTTGACCATCTGGGCGGTCTTGGCGCGCCAGTTCTTGATGCGCTGAGCCTCGTCGAGGATGATCAGGTCGGGACGCAGTTCGAGCAGTTCGTCGAAATCGTGGCGGACGAGTTCGTAGTTGATGATCTTGAAGAAACCCGGCTCCCGGTAGAGTTTGCGGCGCTCCAACTGGCCGCCTTCGACGACCGTGACCGGCAGGGAGGTGAAGCGGCGGATCTCGCGCGCCCACTGGTGCTTGAGCGAGGCCGGGCAGACGATCAGTGCCTGCTGGATGTCGCGCATTTCTTTCAACAAGGAGGCGGCGGCGATGGCCTGTACGGTTTTACCGAGTCCCATATCGTCGGCCAGCATGGCGCGGCGCCCGAAGGCCAGGTGCATGGCGCCCAGTTCCTGGTAGGGGTAGAGTTTGGTGGAAAGCACGTCGAAGGTGCGGCGGCCGCTCTTCACCTGGTCGAGGAACCATTCCTTTTGCTGCGCCACTTCCTCGCGGTCTTGCAGCAGGGCCAGATACTCGCGCACGGCCTCGGTAACGCCAACCAGCGGTCTTTCGCGGGATGGCAGGGAGGCGAGGTCTGCCAACAGGGCGGGCAGCGTTTGCAGCGCGGGACCTGTCAGCAGGCCGGAGGGGTCGAAGTAGCGGGCGAGCAGTTCCCGGATCGGGGCGCGGTCGGGCAGCGGCAGGGTAACGCGCACGGTCACATCCACGCCATAGTGCAGGTAGATTTGCGCGCCGCGTGGACGTTCCTCCGCAAGTTGCTTGAGTTTTTCGCCGTGTTCCGCTTTCAGGTGGATAAGCACGCCCTCGATGTGCTTGCAGGTGCCGATCAGATTGGTCTTGTAATCCGGGCAGGTGCAGGAATTTTGCAGTTCGTCCAGCGCGCGGATTTCCACCCGGTAGACGCGCCCGGAGACCGCCGATTTGACCTCGAACTGGCTGAATACGGGATGGCTGCCTTTGTTGGCAATCTTGAGGATCTCTGCACGCGCCCGCTCGCGGCGGCGCTCGATCTGGTCCTGGATGTCAGTGGGCATGGAAAACTCCGAAAGATTTGGGCTAAAGAAGTGAGCAATTTCCCCTGATTATACCTGTTCTGATGCTCGACTACCTGGGTGCGCCGCGACAGATTTGAATTTATGACGGCATCCAGTTGTAAATTGGCGGATTGCCAGAAACTTCCTCGAGATAACAACCATCCACCTTACCCGGTCGGACGTATTTGACGAGGAAATCCACCCGCCAGCGGCGGTCACGGCCACCCGGGCGGATGAGTTCGTTGCGCTCAACGCGCCAGACAGCCCCTTCCACCGGATCGAGCGCGCCGTGGAAGCCGTATGTATTCAAGAGGGTTAGAGCCTGTTCGATGGTCAGTGGCAGGCCGCGGTGGAGCAGGTGCGGGGTGATGAAGTCTCCGAGGCTAACCCGCTCGATAACCTCAGCATAGATCATGCGAGTTGCGCCGGTCATCAAATCAAAAGTCACAAATGGCTCGTGTTTGAGTTTGTAACGTGTACCATGTGCCAGCATCAACCACTCACCACATAGCCGTTCGCCGTCTTTCAAAACTGCCAGAAATCGGTTTTTGTTCTGCTGAACCCAGCGCTCGAAGTGGTGGTGCTGTTCATAGGGAGAAGTGGACGCCAGATAACCGGCGCGTGTCAGGGCGTAAATTTCGCTGTTCAGGCGGGCGATGCCCACGTTCGAGCCATCCAATTTTTCCTGGACGATGATCTGGTCATGGCGGTCGCGGGCTTTTTCGGTGGCGATACGTTTTTGCCCTTCGTGGCATTTGTGGTCGCCAATACCGACGCGACTGCCGGGCAGATGGGCAATGCTGCCATAACTTTTGATGCCGAGTGGTTTGCGGGGTAGGGAATCGGTCATTGGTTTTTAGGCTTTGGAAGGATGGATTAATTGTGCGTGGCAGTCTGAGTCAGAAGGGTCTGCTCCATTTTCGAACACTCTTAGATTCTCTTGTTGGCTTCCCAAGTACACACCCTCTCAAACAGACTTCCGAGTGAGTTGAGTTCAGCCATGCGAACCTCCAGGTTCTTGGCGCGCGTACGGTCGTATTGAAAGGTGCGACTTCCAGCCGGTAAGACATGGGCCTTGCGACGAAATTCCTCGCGGGTCAGATAACCGGCTAGAATGATATCCATCCCGTAAATCCAGATGTTACCCCATTCGTGCGGCTGGATGAGATACGCCGCGCCGCGCACGGGGCTGTGGATGCCTATCCGCACCGCTCGGCTGAGCGCTCGCGGTGAAGCCTCGGGCAGTCGCGTCGCGTGGACGTAGGCGAGGCTGTGGAAAGCCTGTTCCACTGCCACGCGCGTCTTCGGCGGGAGTTCCAGCATGGCGGTGACAAAATTGCGCATGGCATCCTGCCCGCCGATTTCGACGGTGATGGGCTGCTCGCACTCGCTTTTCAGGGCCAATTTTTCGAGCGGCAGCCACAGTTTGGGTCGCGCCCAGCTTTCGGGCATAGGGTGAATAAGGTAAAGTGGTTGTCTGGCAGTAATGGCTCTCTGTAAATCTTCCTGCGAGGGGGTGGTCAAGGCCAGCAGGAAGGCGAAAAGATAAATATCCTGGCTGGTGTGTCCCTCGGCGGCGAACTGGTCGAGCGGGACGAGCGCCGGGGCTTGCAGCACCAGACTTGGGTCGCGGCGCACCAGGCTGATCTGCCTGCGGCGGGTGATAAGAAAACTTTTCAAGTCACAGCGATGGCCGCCGAGCGAAACGTCGTAGCGGTCGGGAGCGGTGAAAGGCGTCGCGCCCAGCACATCGAAGGGGATACCCTGCTCGGTCAGGTAGCGGCGGAAGGCCAGTTCCACCGCCACGCCGCCCACGATGCGCCGCAGGCGGTCGAGCGGCGAGCCGCCCATGCGGTCATAGGTGTAAGCCAGCGAACGGCAGGCATAGGCGATGCCGCCCTCGGTTAGGTCGGGGGTGTAGAGGAGATGGAGGAGGTCGGTTGCGCTGATCATAGCTCTGATACCTGTTCGCCACAGTTGCCATCTGCGAGGACAGCCACCTTGGCGGGGCGACAGTGCGACTGTCGCCCATCTGAAAAAACGGATTTGCCAGCAATTGTTCTGCTGGCTGGGCCTATCCCACATAAAAATTATTCGTTGCGAAATTGCAGGCAATAATGGTGAAAAGTATTGCTCACCCACGCGCTGCCCAGCCCATAAGGCGCGAGGGACTGGTTCGTTTGACACCAGATTTTTTCATCCTTGAGTGTATACACCTTGCCCAGCTCGCGGCCAAGATCCCAGGCCAGCGGATAGATTTTGCCGCCTTTCTTAACGTTTTTGACTATGATGGTCAGATAGGCTTTCTCGCGCAGCATCGGTTTTAGCCCGGCATAGATGATGACCAGTTTTTGAAGAAACTCTTCGTAATCGTGGAGGTTGCCCAGGTCGTTTGGGTCATCGGAGTAGAAGACATCCAGCTCCGGCGCGGTGCGGCGCTTCTTCTGCGTCCCCGCGCCGCGCGCGTGGAGCATGTCCCAATAGGGCGGAGAGGTCAAAACATAGTCGAAGATCGAAAGTCCAAAGTCGAGAGCCTGTGACGCGTCACCCGTGATGACGTTGGACGTTAGACCTTCGACGGATGATCCCAGCGTGGCGCGCTCTTCTGCGATGATCTGGCGGGCGATCTCGGCGTACTTCGGGTTGAGTTCGATGCCGTAGGAGTGCCGTCCGGCGCGCAGGGCGGCGACTAGCGTCGAGCCGGTGCCAGCCATCGGGTCCAGCACGCTTTCGCCGCGCTTGGTGAAGAATTCGATGAATTCCTGGGCCATCGTCTCCGGAAACTTGGCCGGATGTAGCAGCACGCCTTTTTTGCGCGGCGGCGGATTATGGATGAACCATGATTTCTGGAATTTCAGCCATTCTCTTGGTGGCAGGTCATTCAGTTTGTTTATTTTCATTTGATATGGGTGGGCAATCGTAAATCGTCAATCCTCTAACAGGGACACGTCTGAAATCACAAATTCTCAAGGACGCGGCGTATTAGTCAGCGTGGCGGAGGGCGTCGGGCTGGCATAGGTGACCGCGTATACGAACAGGTTCGAGAAGCTGACTGTCACCGGGCTGGCGCCTTCGGACTTAATAAAAACACCCAGGCTACCCTGCTTGAAGAGCGGGTCACGCACGGTGAATTGGTAGCGGTCGTTCAGGAAGAAGCGCATTTCAGAGCCGACCGCCCAAACGCCCATTTTGACTTCGGCCGGCGCGCCGGGGGGCGCGTCGCCGCTTGGCAGCCAGTCTTGCAGAGGATAAGGCTGGTCGCTGCGCACGCGTTCCAGCCGTACCTGACCGCTACAATTGATGATGTAGCGGTAGTAATCGCCGCTGGATAAAACCCGCACGAGCAACCCGTACTGATCCTTGCCCCGGCACAGGCTGAGACTGGCCGTTATCTCGGCGTAGAAATCCCCCAACAGCGGCTGCTTGCGCAGGCTGACGACAGCCGTACGCGCTTGGTTGACTGCCAACGTCAGCCGGCTGCGGTCAATCACAGCGCTGGCGGTGTTGGATACAGCCGTGTTCCAGAACTCTGGCTGATCAAAATGATCTGTGAAAATAACTTCGCCCAGACCGGGGCGTCCTTCCGGGGTGGGAATGACGACCTGGGTTGGGAAAGGTGTCGGTGTATCGGTGGGGGGGAACCAGACGACGGTCGGTGTGACCGTTTCTGCCGAAGGCATATCGGTAGCGGTCGGAGGCAGCCTCAGGGACGGCGAGGGGGAAACGCTCGCACAGGCAGCTAAAAAGAATAATAAACATGCCCCCAGTGCGCGCCCGGATGGTTTCATGAATAAAATAAGTGGGTTGACTGTAAAAAGCAGGAATCCACGAAGGACACGAATTAGTATGAAGAAAGCTTTTTCATCTGTCATCCTTCGTGGGCTTTGTGTTCTTCGTGGAAAATAGCCTTTTTGCAATGCAGTCATGAATCCATCGAGATTACTTCTGATAACGTTGGATAATATTCGGGATCAAATACTCATTGAATGAGCGATTCACGTCATAAGCTGGCTGCCAACCCCAGTCGCGGCGGGCATCCTCGTCGTTCAGGTCGGCCGGCCAACTATCCACAATGCGCTGGCGCTTGACATCCGGCTGGAATGAAATTTGCGCAGCGGGGAATGCTTCCACGACCAGGTCGCGGATTTGAGCCGCGCTCAGGCTGAAACTGGTCACATTGTAGACACAGCGCCGCAGTCCACTCTTTGGAGCTTGCGCCAGCTTGACCAGGGCTGTGACGGCATCCGGCATGGCCATGAAGGGAATGGCGGTATCTGCGCGCACGAAGCAGGTGTAGGCTTCGCCTTTGGCGGCCGCGTGCAGCATCTCCGGGCCGTAATCGCTCGTCCCGCCGGAAGGTACTGTAAAAGCGCTGATCAATCCAGGAAAACGTACACAACGGAAATCGAGCATGACGGGTTGTTCGGCGGCCAGTTGCCGGTAATACTCGCTAAAATAAGTCCCCAGCATCTCGCAGTAAAGCTTGTTGCAGCCATACATGGTGATCGGATAATTCCATTCCCACTCGCGCACGCGCGGGAAGTCGGCTTTTGTTTTCAGGTCGGGCATACCGTAAGCGGCAATCGAACTGGGGAAGATAAAAAGCACCGGCTCTTTACGCCACTCAGACTGCTCGGCAGCCAGTTGCAAAAGTCCCATCGTTCCTTCTACGTTCACTTGATGAGCTTCTACCGGGGTGAACTCGCCGCGGGTGGAGAGTAGGGCGGCCATATGATAGATGGTCGTGATTTCATACTCGCTGACCAACCTGGCGAGCAATGACTTATCCAGGATATCGCCCTGAATGTGGATCGAGAGATGGGTGATCTCATCGGGGGCCGGGCGAATATCCATCGTGACCAGGTTGGTGTCCCTTCCTTCGGCCAGGCTCTTGACCAGCGCCTGCCCCACCTCGCCGACAACGCCAGTGATGAGAGTGATTTTTTTACGCATTGATACCTCCATTCTCCTTGTTCAAAGACAAGCAATCGCATTATATACTGAAAACGGGCACAAACTGCGCTTTTACCAAACGGGGTTCGGTGGACTGAAGTCCTGCCTCAGTGCGTGGAAGTCGGTTAAAACCGACTCATTCTGCCAGTCCGAAGGGACTTTCATGTACTGAGCAGTACTGAGCAGGCGGCTTCAGCCCCGCGAATCAGGCAACAGAAAACTGCGCTTTTACCAAACTGAAGTCTGAAGTCCTGCCTCAGTGCGTGGAAGTCGGTTAAAACCGACTCATTCTGCCAGTCCGAAGGGACTTTCATGTACTGAGCAGGCGGCTTCAGCCCCGCGAATCAGGCAACAGAAAACCGTAATTTGTGGCCGTGCCAAGTATATCAAGAGCAAAGGCGGCGTGCTACTGTTATTTATCACGAGTCATCATCTTCACATCACACGGACGGGATGAACCGTCTCAAAATTTTTGGGTGCAGCAATGATATAATTCTCGCCAAGTGAGATCATGAGAAACAAGCTAATCCCGGTCATTGGCATTTTGCTGGTCGCTTTCCTGCTATTGCGGCTCTCGTTTGGCGCGCTGGCTGCCCCAGCCGCGCAGGCGCAGACCTATGCCACACCCACGCCCGGCCCGGATGGACGGATCATCTACGTGGTTCAGCAGGACGATAACTGCCTTCGGATTTCCATGCTGATGGGAGTTTCGATGGAATATTTGCGCCAGACGAATCGCCTGGACGCGGATTGTACCATCGTGACCGGGCAACAACTGGTGATCGGCATCGGCGGACCCGCGGCCGCCTCGCCGACCCCCGGCCCTTCTCCTACCCCGACCCCGATCCCGCCCACCGCGACCCCCTCCAGCGGCGGCACGGCAAAGGTATGTGTGTCTTTGTATAATGACGGCAACGGGGATGGCCTGCGTCAGGCAAATACCGACGCTCAGGGCGAATACATTCCCACCGGGACAGAGCCGATCGTCGAGGGCGGCGCGATCAGCCTGACCAGTCTTACCGGCACATATTCTCAAACCCTGGACACCGTTGGGGGATATGACCCGGTCTGCTTCATAAATGTTCCTGAAGGTGAGTATTCAGTCAGCGCAGCCGTACCGGATGGCTATAATCCAACCACCATCCTTAGTAATACTTTGAAAGTTTCGCCGGGTGATACCAGTTATGTTGGCTTTGGGGCGCAAGCGAAATCCCAGCCCATAGCTGAAAACGAATCTGGAGGGCGATCGCCGCTGCTGGGTATTTTGGGTGCGCTGATTTTATTGGTGGGAATTGGATTGGGCGGGTACGCCTGGCGGATGAAGAAATAGACGAAGGGATAATCCAGCAGGCTAATAATCCAGCAGTTCAACCGCTAGATAATCCAGCAGTTGAACTGCTGGATGTTTGTTTATCCGATCGGATGTCGCATCCGCTGGCCGCCGATCAAGTGCATATGCAGGTGGAAAACCGTCTGGCCACCGTGCGCGCCGGTGTTGACGATCAACCGGTAGCCGTTCTTGTCAATCCCTTCTTGCCTGGCCAGTGCCCGCGCCACCGTGAATAGATGCCCGATCAGCAGCTCATCTTCATCCTCTAGGTCGTTGACCGAGAGGATGTGCCGGTTGGGGACGATCAGGATGTGCACCGGCGCGACCGGATGGCTGTCATGGAAGGCGGTCACCTGCTGGTCGCGGTAAAGGATCTTTGCGGGCGCTTCGCGCTGGATGATTTTGCAGAATGGACAGGGCATAGGAATCAGCGGCAGCGGGAAAGAATCCCACCCTACGGAATCGTCCCATAAGTGGGCGCGCAGACGATATCGTAATACCCCAATTCGACAGTCTTATTCGCCTCGGCATAGGCAGCCGCCTCCTGGCCGATCAGTCGCACCTCGTCAATGTGCTTGCCGGCGTCATAGGACCAGAAGCGCGGCAGGACCATCAACGGATCCCCGACGAGGCCTTCGGGCATGTACGAGGGACGCCGCGGGTCGGGATTATCACTCAGCGGAATCCAGTTGAACATCAACGGGCCGCGCGGGTTGATGGTAAAGCCCAGCCGGTAGCCATACTGTCGGGCGGCCTGAACCGGACGCAGGCCGAACCCGCCGCCGGGCCAGATAATGGCGATGAGGGTTTTGCCGAAGTTGTGCTGCATGGCTTCCATTGAGCCGAGCAGTTCGCCCTTGAGGTAATCGTCGCTGGAGGAGTCGGACATGGGGATGTTGTGCACGAAACCATGTGACTGGTGATCCACCCAGCCCTCGTTTTCCAGCGCAACGTTGTCGGGCAGGGCGGCCGCGCCGATGATGTCGTCGAGGTTGATCCACGAGTTGACCACCGCCCAGCCATACGCTTCCCAGTAGGGTCGGAAATAGGTGTTGAAATACTGGGCATAATGGCGGTCGTCTACCACCAGTAAGATGGAACGGGGCGGAATTTTGGCGTTATACTCCAGAAAATTGGCCAACTGTCCGGTGTTGATCGCCTGAAAATTCTGTTCGTGCAGATCACGCATCAATATTTCAAACGCGCTGGCGCTGATCTGATTGTAGTCACTTGGCTCATCTCCCGCTTTGAGGATGGAATGGAACATGATGACCATCACCACCGTGCCGGGCGCGGCGTTGTTCGCGTCCCATTTGGCTTTGAGATACTGGCACGTGTCGGCGATGTAGGTATGCGGGGTGTCCAGGGGATTCAGATAGGGTGACTGATACACGCCGGGCAGAGCCGGGGGCGTGCGGATGGCAGTCACGGTGGGCGTGGGCGTATCGGTCGGGACGAGAGTGACGATGGCCGTGAGAACCGGCGTCGCGCTGGGCGTGGGCGTGGGCGCGGGCGTCGTTACCGGGACGCATGCGCCTAAAATAACGGCGAACAGGACAAGGGTCGTCAAAAACCGGATACGGGTCATGATTTTGGGTCTGAGTCTCTGTAACTGATCACTGATAACTGCTCACTGTTCACTGTTCACTGTTTTTCCTCTCCCCGGATGAACGCCTCAGTCATCTCGCGGCAGACGCTGTCGCGGAACTGCTTGGGCGGGGTCTTGAAGAAATAGGAGGACGGGCCGACGATCGGGCCAGAGAGACCGCGCTCGAGGGCCAGCTTGGCGCAGCGCACGGCGTCAATCACCACGCCGGCCGAGTTGGGCGAATCCCAAACTTCCAGCTTGACTTCCGCGTTGAGCGGTACATCGCCGAAGGTGGTGCCTTCCATACGGATGTAGCACCACTTGCGGTCGCTGAGCCAGGGCACGTAATCGCTCGGCCCGACGTGCACATCGTCTGCGGGGAGCGTGTAGGGCAGCATGGAGGTCACCGCGCCGGTCTTGGAGATCTTCTTGGATTCCAGCCGCTCGCGTTCCAGCATGTTGAGGAAATCGGTGTTGCCGCCGAAGTTGAGTTGGTAGGTGCGGTCGAGGCGCACGCCGCGGTCTACGAACAGGCTGGTCAGAGCGCGGTGCAGGATGGTGGCGCCGACTTGGGATTTGATGTCATCGCCCAGGATGGGTAATTTTTTCTGGCGGAAGCGTTCGCCCCAGTACTCGGACGAGGCGATGAAGACCGGAATGCAGTTGACAAAGGCGCAGCCGGCCTCCAGCACTTGCTCGACATACCACTTGGTTGCCATTTCCGCGCCGACCGGCAGGTAGGAGATGACCACGTCGGTGCTGGTCTCTTTGAGTAGCTTGACGATGTCGGCGGTGGGGCCGGGGGCTTTGGTGATGACCTGCGCAAGGTATTTGCCCAGGCCGTCGTGGGTCATGCCGCGTACGACGGGGACGTTCAGCTTGGGCACATCGGTGAACTTGTAAGTGTTATTCGGTTCGGCGAAGATAGCCTCGGCCAGGTCTTTGCCAACTTTGGTCGCGCTGATGTCAATACCCAGGGTGAATTCAATATCTTTGATGTGGTAACCTCCCAGGTTGACGTGCATAAGTCCCGGAACGCTGGCATCCTCGGGTGTATCTTTATAGTAATGCACACCCTGGACGAGCGAGGAGGCGCAATTCCCCACGCCGATGATCGCCACACGTACTTTTTTCTTGCTCATAGCTTTGGTGCTCCTTTTTTCGATATAATGATTCTCTAAATCACGATTTTGTGCAACATCCAGTATAATCCAATCGACGCACAATCCCGGATGATTATATATGGCTCGCTGGGATTTGCTATCCGTAGGTCGGATAGCAAATTCGACTTACGCCCCGGCGGCAGATCAATGAGAAGATACTCTTATGTCTGAAAACGAGCGAATCCAACGTCTGGAACGCCTTCTGGAGGTCAGCCGTAACCTGAGCACCCCCATGGAAGTTGATGCTTTCCTGCAATCCGTCATTTCGGCTGCCAGTGAATTGACGGGCAGCGAGGTGGCCTCCATTATGGAACCGGACGAAGAGGGCACCCAGCTTCGCTTCCTGGCGTTGCCCTGGTTCCATCGCGACGTGCTGCGTTCCGTTAAAGTCCCGCTGGAGGCCAGCATCGCCGGGTGGGTCTTCCAAAACGTCAAGCCCGTTGTCGTGCCGGTGGTCGCCTCTGACCCGCGTCATTACAAAGTGGTGGATCTGACCGCAGAATTCCAGACCCGCTCGCTGGCGGCTGTGCCTATACTTTATAAAGGCGAAATCCTGGGCGTGCTGGAAGCAGTCAACAAGGCAAATCAAGGTCATTATACCGGAGAGGACATCACATTCCTAGAGTCTCTTGCTTCGCAAGCCGCGATCGCAATGCAAAACACCCGCCAGATGAGCAAGATACAGAAATCCTTCGATGAGATGAAGCAGCTCGACCGGATGAAGAGCGACTTTATCGCCATTGCCTCCCACGAGCTGCGCACGCCACTCGGACTCATCATTGGTCACGCCACTGCCCTGCGCGAGGCGATCGGCGAGGAGCATCATCCAGAGTTGGATGTTATCATGCGCAACGCGCTGAGCTTGAAAGAGATCATTGACAGCATTGCCAACGTGGATAATATCCGGCGCGGCATTGCCAGCATCCGCCGCCGCCCGATTTCCATGCAGCGCATCATCGAGGAAGTCGTGGATTCCTTCCACGAAGAAGCCGGGCAAAAAAATATCTCTATGCGGGTGGCGCTGGGCCAGGAAGACTCTTCATCAGGCTCACACCGTCCCGGTGTCCCTTCGACAGCGTTTCGACAAGCTCAACGCAGCGGCTCAGGGCAGGCTCTTCCGGGAGGGCAGAGCCTGATGGTGGCATGTGACGCCTCCAAGATTGCCATTGTGCTGAACAACCTGGTCAAGAATGCAATCGCCTTCACCAACTCGGGGGGGCATATTGTGATCGTCGTCGAGCAGATTCCAGGCTATGTCAGGGTTTCGGTTATTGATGACGGGATTGGCATCTCAGCCAAAGACCTGCCATACATCTTCGAACGCTTCTATCAGGCTGAATCGCACCTGACGCGCAAGCACGGTGGGCTGGGCCTGGGTCTTTCGGTTGCCAGGCTGATGGTCGAGCTGCATGGCGGACGCATCTGGGCAGAGAGTGTGGAAGGCAAGGGCAGCAATTTCAGTTTCATCCTTCCACATAATGCAGATCAGGCTGAACCCGCCAACAAGGTCTTCATCACCTGATTGTTGTTGCCCATGTACCCGACTTTCGTTATCGTTGGTCGTCTGCGGCGCGATTATCTGCTGCCTCCTGTGGGGCCTCCCCTGGTTGATGTCCCGGGAGGCGATTTGTTATATGCTGCGGCAGGGTTGGCTGCCTGGGAGGGGAGTATCGGGCTGCTGGCGCGCGTCGGCGAGGACTATCCCCGCGAATGGTTGCGCGTCTTCGAGCAACGCGGTTTGGACACGCGCGGTATTCGCATCCTGCCGGAACACCTGGACTTGCGCTTCTTTCAGGCTTACCTTGACCTTCTCACGCCCAAGCGCAATAACCCGGTCGCCCATTTCGCCCGCCTGGGGCTGCCTTACCCCAAAGCACTGTTGGGCTACCAGCCACCGGCCGAGGTCCATGATGACGATAAGAGGGTCGAACCGGCCTCGCCGCGCCCGCTGGACATTCCCAAAGATTACCTGGATGCCAGCGCCGTGCACCTCTGCCCGCTGGATTATTTGACTCATAACCGCCTGATGCCGGCCTTCAGGCAAACGCGCGCCACCACGCTGAGCCTCGACCCGTGCGCGGCCTATATGACCCCGGCGGCCTGGCCGGATGTCCGCCGCTTGCTGCAAGGCCTGACAGCTTTTCTGCCCTCCGAGGAAGAAATCCGGGCTTTGTTTTGGGGCCATAGCAACGATCTGTGGGAGATGGCGGAAGCGCTGGCCGCGCAGGGTTGCGAATTGATCGTCATCAAACGCGGCGGGCGTGGTCAAATGCTCTACGATGCACCCGCGCGTAAACGTTGGGAAATCCCGGCCTATCCGGCCCACCTGGCTGACCCGACCGGGGCCGGTGATTCGTTTTGCGGCGGCTTCCTGGCCGGTTACCAACAGACCTACGACCCCCTACGCGCGGTTTTGCATGGCAATGTTTCGGCCTCCATGACCATCGAAGGCAGTGGCGCATTTCACGCCCTGGAAGCATTGCCCGGCCTGGCGCAAGCGCGGCTCAATTCGCTGGCCGAGATCGTGCGGCAAGTGTGAAAGAAGGAACCGCGCAGAGCAATTGTAGGGCGGGTTTCTTACCCGCCAAGCGGCGGGATTGGAATCCCACCCTACGAGTTTCATGATGTCTGATCTCATCTCCCGCCTGCTCGACCTGGCAATCGCCATTCAACAAATCCCCGCGCCGACTTTTCACGAGCGGCAGCGCGCTGAATTCGTGCGCAGCCAGTTCTTGAAAGAGGCATTGCAGGATGTAACCCTGGATACCAGCGGGAACGTGTTGGCGCGCCTGCCCGGCAGCGGTGACGCCCGCCCGCTGGTCGTCAGCGCCCACCTGGATTCAGTCTTTCCGGCGAATACCGACCTGCGCGTCTTCCGCCAGGCGGAGCGCATCTCCGGGCCAGGCATTGGAGACAATGCCATTGGCGTGGCCGGCTTGCTTGGATTGGTCTGGGCGTTGCGTGAGCGGGGAGTCAGTTTAGCGGGCGATCTCTGGCTGGTCGCGGATGTGTGTGAAGAGGGATTGGGTGACCTGCGTGGGATGCAGGCGGTCGTGGATCGTTTTGAGGATGCAGCGCGGGCGTACCTGGTCCTGGAGGGCATGGCGTTGGGGCATGTCTATCACCGCGCGCTTGGGGTGCGCCGTTACCGGATCAACATAAAAACAGCCGGAGGGCATTCATGGGCGGATTACGGACAGCCTTCGGCTGTCCATGAATTGACGGCCCTGGCGGTGCAAATCACTGCGCTCAGGCTGCCTGCCAAACCGCGTACCACGCTAAACGTTGGGAAAATTTACGGAGGCACATCGGTAAACACCATCGCAGCCGAGGCCGCGCTGGAGCTGGACTTGCGCTCGGAAAGCACGCAGATGCTCCTGGATGTCTCGCGGCAAGTCGAGGCTCTAGCGCGCGGCATGGAACGCGCCGGGGTGGCAGCCGGCGTCGAAATCATCGGCCAGCGCCTAGTGGGCGAGATACCGGCCGACCATCCTTTGGTTCAGGCCGCGCAGGAATGTTTGCGCAAGCAGGGCGTGCTGCCTGACCTGAACATCGGCTCGACAGATGCCAACATCCCGCTCAGCCGCGGCTATCCGGCTGTCACCATTGGACTGACAACCGGCTCGGGCGCGCATACGTTGCACGAAACGATCAATATCAAGCCGTTAACGCATGGGATGGAGCAGTTGGTGCAGTTGGTTTGCTGCTATTCGGAGACAGGTTAAATGCCATTGCGACCAAAGTAACTGCCCTGGGCTTTAGGTTTCGCCTGTCGAAATCCTGTCGCAGGGTCTCCGCGCAGTGGGAGGGGATGCTTCGGACAAGGTGCGCCCTCAGCATGACCAAAAAAAGGATTTTTTATAGACCCTTAACTAAGAGTAAATGAATTGCTTCAGGGTAGCCAGCAGCTTGCGAGTTGCCGCCCGGCTGGCTTTTTTGCGGATGCTCGTGCTGGCGCGGCGGGCAAGTGGGATGCTACCCGGTCGCAGGCTGTAAACCGTATGCTCATATTCACTGAGCAGAGTCTGGATGGCGGGGGCGGCCTCCGGCAGCAGTTCGGTCAGTGTGTCGGCAGCTTCGGCGGGCGTCCGGCTGGGGGAGGAGTTGCCTCCCAGTCGACGCAGGCTGCGATAGACCACGCCGAAGGCGCGTTCCATCGACGTCAAAGCGGCCAGATAAGCCCAGCGTTCCAACCAGCGCGGCGGGGTGAGCGAGAGCCTCTCCAATGTGGCTTTCAAGCGGATTGGCACGGGGATGGGGGGATTTTTACGCCCGCGTCGCTGCCGCGCCGCACATACTCGGCCGGCCAGGATTCCCAGCCCGACTGCCGCCGCCAGTCCGAGACTCAGGATAATGATTTGCCAGCATGCCAATCGCCGCGTTCCGCCAGACGCGGAGCCGGTCCCTTCATCTGAGGCCTCGTGGTTTTCTGCGGGGGTGAGGGCGTCTGCCTGTTCTTCGAAATTTGGAATGCCGGGAAGGATATCGGTCCCAGTGTCGATGCCGCTCGGACGGTAGAGCGGCTGTTGGGCCGCGGTCGGCTCGAATTGCACCCAGCCGATGTGTGGAAAATAAACTTCGGGCCAGGCATGCGCGTTTTCGCGGGCGATTGACCAGAGATCCGGCCTGGTCTCATCCAATTCCCCTTGTGCAAAGCCGACTGCCATGCGCGCCGGGATGCCGGCGGCGCGCAACAGGATCACCTCTGCGGTGGCGTAATAGCTACAAAAACCCTCTTTGTGGTTAAATAGGAACCAATCCAGGCTGGTCTGACCGAGTGGTGTATGAGGCACTTCTTTTGCATAGCGGATCTCCCGTCTCAGGTAATCGGTGATGGCATTGGCTTTGTCGTAAGGCGTAGTCTCATTCCGAGTCAATTCTTGCGCCAGCTCCAGGATGCGCGGCGAGATGTTCTTGGGGAGTTGCAGGTAGCGCCGGGTGACCCAATCGGGGTAATCTGTGCCAGCTTGCCTCAGTTGTTTGACGGTCGGATTGAAATCGAGCGACTGTACCATGTACTTCTCACCGGCGCGAATGGCCGGGTAGGCGCGGAACAGGATGGGTTCCAGCACGGACTCTGAGACGCGCACGAAGAATATTTCACCCGGCCTGCTGACCCAGACTGGATTGAGCGGTGTATACAGGTTGCTGATTTGCGGCTGGGTATTGGTGAAGGTGTATTCCGCTTTGATCGCTCCATCCGCGTTCGGGATGGTCAGCGAGTCTTTCGCCGGGGAAAAGTCCAGGGTGCTCGAGGCAGCATTGCCCCATTTATTGTTCTCGTAGCGGTCATAGCTGCGCACACGCCAGTAATAACGGGAGATGTTCTTCTGCGCGGGCACTTTGACTGTGAAGATGCCCGTATCCCCTGTGGCCGCATTCTGCCCCAGCTCCAGTGTGTCCCCGTAATAGTCGTAGCTGACACCGCTGGCGCCGCCCTCCAGCCCGGCGACAATGTTGCCCAAATCATTGATGGTAGTTTGCCAGGGATGGGAGATGCGTTGCCAGAGGTTTCTTGCAACCTCGAGTGGTTGAACCGGCGAGGGCAGCATCCATGCCAGGAAGATCAAAATGGCGGCCGAGAACAGCATTGCACTATTCAAATCCATGACCGCATCATAAGAAAACTTGAACTGTTGTTCCTTCCAGAAGCTGCGCTTGCGCAGATAGTTCAACCGACCCAACAGAGTCAGGCACAGGAATAAGTAGAACGCCAGGTAGCCGGCACGTCCCGCAACAAATGGGTCGTACAACTGGACGAGGAACAGGACGATGCCGGCTGGCAGGATGGCTGAGAGGTAATGGGCGTGACGCGTCAACGAATATCCGGCCACCAGGCTCAAGCTCCAGAAAACGAGTGCGGAAAAGGCGATGAACAGAAAAGGGTCCTGTACGGGTTGGCGGTTCAGGAATAAGACCAGCGAATCGGCCAGCCGGCCCAACAGGCTGAGCAGACGTTCGTCCCACTCGATCTTACCATACATGATCTGGCCGAGCATCCATGGGATAAAAAAAAGGCTGTACCCCAATGACAGCATGATGACCGGCTTGCGTTTGAAGCGGCTTTTCCCGAGCGCAAGGCCGAGCAGGACGCCCAAGGCGGACAGGAAAGCAGCGGCTTCCAAACCTGGCGCCCAGCCGGCCACCACCAGGCGTCCGGCCGAGGTCTGTAAGGCGATAAATAGAATGGCAGCAGCCGGAATATCCCACCAGCGCGTTGACTCGTTTTCCATACTTCGAGTGTACAATATGAATCACTTATTCGTCAATTCTTGAGGAGGTGTTCTATGGAAACCATTCTAAACGGCGGGATTAACTTGATCGCTGCCTTGCAGAGCCTGGGGGACTGGCTGACTCTGCCAATGAAGTTCTTCTCCTTTCTGGGGATAGAAGAGTTCTTCCTGCTGCTCCTGCCGGCGCTGTATTGGTGTGTGGACGCCGGCCTCGGCCTGCGGGTGGGCGTGATCCTGCTTTTGAGCAGCGGCGTGAACCATGCCCTCAAACTGGCCTTCCACGGCCCGCGCCCCTACTGGTTCAGCACGCAAGTGAGAGCCTTCGACTTTGAAACATCCTTCGGCGTGCCGTCCGGCCACGCCCAGACTGCCGCGGGTGTGTGGGGCATGTTGGCTTGCGGGATAAAGAGAAAGTGGGCCTGGTGGGCGGCTGTGCTCATTATTTTCCTGATCGGTCTCTCGCGCCTGTACCTAGCTGTGCACTTTCCGCACGATGTGATCCTCGGCTGGCTCATCGGCGGGCTGTTGCTGTGGCTTACTCTTCGTTTTTGGGGAGCGGCGGCGGCCTGGCTCGAGAAACGCACATTGGGCCAGCAAATTCTACTGGCGTTTTCGGCTTCGCTGTTCATGATCCTGGTGAGCCTGCCAGGTTTTCTTTGGTTGCGGGCCAATTGGCAGATCCCGGCAATCTGGCTGCAAAATGCCGCCCAGGCCTTCCCGCAAGGCGAACTCCCCGACCCGGTCGGGTTGAGCGGGGCGATCACCCCCGCCGCGACCCTTTTCGGCCTGCTGACTGGCCTGGCTTGGTTCAACCGCCGGGGCGTGTTCAGCACGACCGGCCCGGCCTGGAAGCGCATCCTGCGTTACGTGCTTGGAATGGTCGGTGTGCTGGTGTTCTACATCGGCTTGAAAGTGCTCTTTGGACTCTTCGTTCCCGACGGGGAAGCGCTGCTGCCATACATTTTGCGTTACGTGCGGTATGCCCTGGTCGGCGCATGGGTTTCGGCTGGCGCGCCAGCTCTATTCATCCTGTTGAAATTGGCCGACAAGGCGAAAAAATAAAATCCCGGACAGTTGGTTATAAACATCAGACCATTTCAAGGCGACAAAGCAATTGACGCCTTTTGCCACCTGTGGTATTATCCCGCCAACAACCAAATAGCCCCAATCGGCAACTCTTATCCAGAGAGGTGGAGGGACCGGCCCTGTGAAACCTCGGCAACCTGTTTTAGTTGGATAGTCAGGTAGTTCGATAGTCAAATGCGCAACTACAACACTATAAAACTAATCAACTAAAACGAGGTGCCAATTCCGGCAGTAGGGATAACCATCGCGGTTATCCAACATTCTGGAAGATGAGAGGGCAGCCGTGCATCCTGCGCAATTGCCCTTTCATGAATTTCTGAAGGGGCAATTTCATTTTCACAGGAGACCCAAAATCTATGAGCACCACTTTCATGACCTCGCCCAAGCTTATGTTCACGTCCGAGTCAGTCACGGAGGGCCACCCCGACAAACTGTGCGACCAGGTCAGCGATGCCGTGCTGGACGCCTGCCTGGAGCAGGATCCTTATTCACGCGTCGCCTGCGAGACGGCCACCAAGACCGGTTACGTGATGCTGCTGGGCGAGATCACCACCAAAGCCCAGATCAACTTCGATGAACTGGTGCGCAAGACCGTCCTCGATATCGGCTATGACGACAGCAAAAAAGGCTTCGACGGCAATGCCTGCGGCGTGCTGGTCGCCATCGCCAGGCAGTCCGGCGACATTGCCATGGGCGTGGATAAAGCCCTCGAAGCGAAAACCGGCGAAATGTCGGAGGCTGAAATCGAGGCCATCGGCGCGGGCGACCAGGGCATGATGTTCGGCTACGCCTGCAATGAGACCCCGCAACTGATGCCAATGCCCATCTACCTGGCCCACAAACTGGCCCACCGCCTAGCCGAGCTGCGCAAGGACGGCACGCTGCCTTGGCTGCGCCCGGACGGCAAGAGTCAGGTCACGGTCGAGTACGCTTATGGCAAGCCCAAGCGCATTGACACAGTGCTGGTCAGCACCCAGCACGCCCCGGAAATGTCCCAGGCCGACATCCGTGAGCATATCATCGAACACGTCATCCTGCCGTCCATGCCGGAGGGCATGGTGGATAATGACATCAAAATCTACGTCAACCCGACCGGGCGCTTCGTCATCGGCGGGCCGCAGGGTGATGCCGGCGTCACCGGACGCAAGATCATCGTGGATACCTACGGCGGCATGGGCCGTCACGGCGGCGGCTGTTTCTCCGGCAAGGACCCGACCAAAGTGGACCGCTCCGCGGCCTATGCGGCCCGCTGGGCGGCCAAGAACGTGGTCGCGGCTGGCCTCGCCGAGCGCTGCGAAATCCAGGTGGCCTATGCCATCGGCGTTGCGCGCCCTCTCTCGGTCAACGTGGAGACCTTCGGCACCGGCTTGAATGGCGATGACAAGATCGCCGAACTGATCCTCCAGCACTTCGACCTGCGCCCGGGCGCCATCATCCGCGACCTGGACCTGCGCCGTCCCATCTACCGGCAGACGGCGGCTTACGGTCACTTTGGCCGCGACGATCTCGACCTGCCCTGGGAACGCACCGACAAGGCTGAGGCGCTCGAGAAAGCGGCAGGATTGTAAGCGCGTAGACAAGTAAAAAAAAAAAAGTCTCCGCGAAGTGGACTCTTTTCTTGTTTGTCTGTCTACTTGTCTACTTTTTTCATCCTACGGCTTTTCCAACCCATGCGCTTCCAGCAGCGCCTCATCTTTCAGCAACCTGGCTGTCAGCCCATCTGCCACAATACGGCCCTCATCCATAACAACCATGCGCGGAAAGAGATCGCGCACCATGGTCATATCGTGGGTCGAGACCAGCATGGTGACCGGCAATTCATCGAGCAAATTGATCAAACCCCGCCGGGCGCGCGGATCGAGACCGGCCGAGGGTTCATCCAAGATTAAGATTTGCGGGTTCATGGACAGCACCGTGGCGATGGCAATACGTTTCTTTTCACCCATCGAAAGGTGATGCGAGAGCCGCTCGGCGTAGCCGCTCATGCGGACCTGGGTCAGGGCCGCCGTTACCCGCACTTTGATCTCCGCCTCGGCTATACCCATGTGCAGTGGGCCGAAAGCCACATCTTCAAAAACGGTCGGGGAAAACAACTGATCATCGGGGTTTTGAAAGACCATTCCCACCATCGCCCGGATGATGGGCAAATTCTCTTTATTCGATGCCAGCCCGCCAACAGTGATATTTCCATTGCCGTTCAAAATGCCGTTCAGGTGCAGCATCAGTGTGGATTTACCGGCTCCATTCGGTCCCACCAGCGCGACCTTTTCACCCGCACACAGGTTGAGCGAAACATCCCGCAGAGCCACGTGGCCGTCGGGATAAGCGAAATTCAGATGTTCGATGTGAAGCACATCGCCGTCACAGCTGGTGAGGAGAGGAATGACAGGCTTGGTTTCGTGAACGATTGGCATAAAAACCTCGGTGGGGCAAATTGCCAATAGGGCAAATTGACAATTTGTCCTACATACGCCCAATAATTTGCAGCAAGGTAAACGCGGCAGCCGCCAGCGTAGCAAACAGCCAATCGCGCCCTTTCATCACGTGCGGGTTGAGGGTGCGGATCTGGCCGGTGTAACCGCGCGCCAGCATGGCGTTGTAGATGCGGTCGGAACGTTCGTAACTGCGTAAAAACAACTGCCCGACCATATTTCCGGTGACTTTAGCACGCCAGAGCAGACTCCCACCGCTTTGCTGGCCGGGCATAGCCGCCGAGCGCGCCATCCGCGCCCGCAACATGCGTAAGACTTCATCAGTCAGGACGAACAAGTAGCGATAGAGAAAGGCGATAATGGTCACCAGCAGTTTCGGCAATCGCAAATGTTCGAGAGCATGAATTAAATCTGGAAAGCGGGTGGTGGCCACCAGCAAAATCGCCCCCTGCACCGAAAGCCAGGCGCGCAACATGATGCTGGCAAAACGCAGCAGCCCGGCGTCGGTGACTGTCAACGGGGTAGCGCCGATATGCCAGTCGGCCAGGGCATTGCCCGGCACTGAAAAGATGGCTGTGATTGCGGCCAGCGCAAAGGGCAGGGCTACGACCGAGCGCCGCGTCGTGTACCCGATGCCCAGCCCGGCCATCTGGCTGCTGGCAAGAATCAAAAGCCACGACAGGCCAAAGGCCAGCCAGGCGGCATCCGGCAAAAGCACATTCGAGATAATGAAAGCGACCGTCACTACCACTTTGAGAGGTGGGTCGAGGCGGTGAAGGATGGAATCGCCGGGGCGGTAGCGGTCGAAGACGTTATCGTGCATAACGATTGACGATTGGCGCAAATGCTGGTGACATGACTCGCGTTGCGAATCCTGTATTGCGAAATTTTTGTCGCAAGGTGGGCAACATGAATGTCGCGTTACGGTTTTTTGAGCACGAGGCGGCCAATGAGGAAGGCCAATGCCAACACCATCAGCACGCCCAGCGCGCCGGCCAGAATAGTCGAGAGCGGCGTCGCGCCCAGGAAGGGAATGGTGTAATCTGGCAAAAATTCATACGGCGCAGCCTGGCCGGTCGTGTGAAATCCCATATTGATTGCCACGTGTTCCAGTCCGTCGGGATTGGCGGACGCCAACGGAGCCAGCAAAACGACTGCCAGCGTAATGAGCAGGCCAGTCACAATCCAACCGCGCCCGCCGCGTACTGTTTCGCCACCTTCCAGCAAATCTGGGCGGGTCTTGAAGATAAAGGCCAGCGCGGCTACGGTAATCAGCGCCTCGCCGAGACCAATCAACGCATGGATGCCCAGCATGGCCGGGAGGATGATTTCCAGTTTGGCGTTGCCGCTCAACCAGATTTGCAATGCGGTCGCCAGCGCGCCGGTCATCACCGAGAGCCAGGCGGCGATTCCGGCCACAGCCAGTTTGAGGCCGCGCGGGCGGTTCAAGACGGTGCGGTACAGGCCATAGGCCACGGTAACGGCCAGCAGGCCCATGTTCAGGATGTTGGCGCCCATCGCCAGCAGGCCGCCATCCTGAAAAAGCAAGCCCTGCACGGCGATGACGGCCATCATCACCAACATCCCGGCCCACGGCCCGAGCAGGATGGCTGCTAGCGCGCCGCCCAGCAGGTGGCCCGATGTCCCGCCTGCTACCGGGAAGTTGATCATCTGCGCGGCAAAAATGAAAGCCGCCATCACGCCCATCAACGGAATCTGGCGTTCATTGAAGGTCTTGTTGGCTTGGGAGAGCGCCACAGCCAGGATGATGACTGTGAGCGCCCAGCAAACTGCCGAGACAAGCATACTCAAAAAGCCGTCAGGAATGTGCATGGGGGCAGGTGTGTACAGCATGTCAGTTTCTCCTTGGGATTTTGGTTTTGCATTCCGGGCAAAGCCCGAAAAAGGTCAAATGGCTGGTGGTCAGGCGGAAGCCGGTCTCGGTTTCCAATTGTTCGTAGAGTTCATGCAGCCAGGCGTGCTCAACGGCTGCCTCTTTGCCGCAGGCGCGGCAGATGAGATGGTGATGGTCATGCCCGGAAATTTCGTAGGCCAGATGCCCGCTGCCGGTCAGCGACGGCAAAACCATGTCGTTCTCGGCCAGAAATTCCAGCGTGCGGTAGACGGTGGCCTCGGTCAGACCGGGCATCGTCTGCCGGGCGCGGGTGTAGACTTCGGAGGGTGAGAGGTGCTCGCCGGAAGCGTGTAAAATTTTCAGAATGGCCCGACGCTGGGGAGTCATGCGGAAGCCGCGGGCGCGCAGTTCCTGGGTGCGATGGGTTGTGCAAGACATAACGTCTCCTTATTGCAATAATTATCAATAACAATTATATTCGATAAGGTAGATTTGTCAAGAAAAAAACCTCCCGCAGGCTCGCAACCTGCGGGAGGTTTTGGCCGCTGGTTAAGTTTACGGCTCCCATTGGAAGTGGATGATGCTGAACACATACGGCTTGCCGTTCACGTATTCCACCCCCACCAGCCAGGTGCGCCAGTCCAATCCGCCGTAAGCGGGATCGGTAGCAGGCTTGTGGACGGCGTAGAAATTGATGTTGGCATATTCGTTGGGCCAGGGCACGAGCGTGAAGACGGCCAGATTCATGGGGTCATTGCAATGCAGGCTGTAGCTTGCATTGAATACCTCCATCAGTTTTGGCAGAACCGCCACGTGGAACGCGCCGATGGTATCCAGGCCGCTGCCCGGGGCTGCGCCCCAGTTGTGCTCGTAGGTGCTGTCGAACATCCAGCGGGCATGTTCCCGGTCGTAATTGATGACGCGGCCATAGCGCCACAGGCGCACGTCCATGCCATGCGCCGGGCTGACCAGCGCGGCCAGTGCCGCGCCATTCGAGTTGGTCAGGGCAGTGTCCAGATTGGTGATGAGTGTGTTGACTTGGGTATCCGCACAGAAGGCAGCCGGGGTCACATATTCGGTCAGGTATTTGAAATTGACCCAGCCCTTACCGCCGCCCGGTTTCTCGACTTCCACCCACAGGGCGTCGCCAACTTTGGCAGATGGGCCGCTGCGTTGGACGTTGGTGGCAGTGGCGGCGAAAGTCCCGACAACCGGATTACCCGCACCCGGCGCGGAGCGGATATTCAGCACATCTGCCGCTGCGACCAGAATCACAGCATACGGCCCGGAAGGCGCGCCGGGGGTGGCGGCCGGCCCGCTAGTCGCAGTGGCAGGCGTCAGCGTGGGAAGTGCCGCCGTCGGTATTACTGGAGTAGCGGTGGTTGCGACAGGCGTCGGCGAAGCGGTGGGTTGTGCGAGCGGAGTGTTCGTTGGCGGGAGGGTCGGAAAGATCAAGGCCGTCGGCAGCGAGGCCGGCGGTTTGGCCAGCGAGAGCGTGCAGCCGGGCAACGCGGCAATTATCCAACCGGCCATTAACAAGATAATAAACCTGGGTTTCACGTTCTCCTCCTCGGTCGTTGAGAACAAGACCTTTGAGAATATTGTAGCACAAGGGGCGGTAAAATCCAGCACTACTTTTAATCGGACGCTCTGCGCAGGGATTGGGTTCCATTGTTTGCGAAGAAAAGCGCGGCGATGAGACATGGTGCGTCGTTGCCGCTCCCTTTAGCGATCTGGACGAACTCAGCAGCCTGTACGAGGAAATAGATGTGACCATGAGAGTACTGCCAGCAACACACTGGTATGGTGGCTGCCGGGTGGCGGCGCAGTGCTGTGCCTGTGTCTGGTTGTCCTGGCCGCCGGAGGCGTGGTCATCTTCCTGCTGGCGCGAAAAAAATAGGCCCCTGCCCACTCGTTGGGGGGCGCGGTTCAAACCGCCATCTCGCGATACAAAAACCACGCCCCCTTGCGGCGCGCCGCGTCCTTGGGGGCGCGGTCGTAATACAAGTCGAAAATCTGCCCTGTATCTGTCCTAACTTGATAATAAAACCGCCCAACACCCCACGAGCCGCGCGTGGATGCCACAGCCGCGTGGGCGGGCTGCATATTGCGCGCCATGCGCCCGCGGCGGGTGAAATCCGACCACTCGGCCAGCATCTCAACGATGCGGTAGGTCTTGCTTTGCCAGGTGAAGCCGTCCGGGCAGCCGGGCTTTTTCTCCAGTACCGGCGGCTGGTCGAAGTGGATTTCGATTTCTTCGTCAATAAAGCGGATCGGTTTGCTATCAGTCACTCTCGTGGTACTTGAAAGATACCTTCACCTTCGCCCGGTAAGTGCTAACCTTACCATTTTCGATCTGCATGTCCAGTTCGACCACTTCGGCGATGCGCAGGTCCTTCAGGCTCTTCGAAGCCGTTGCAATGGCGGCTGCGGCGGCCTTCTCCCATGACTCACTGCTGGTGCCGACCAACTCGATCACTTTGTAGACGCTTTCTGCCATTTTGTTCTCCTTTCCGAAACAGCAGGCCATCAATCGTTACTATAAAGAGTATAGCATGGTTGTCAAGAAAAACTGTCATCTCACTATTTTCCAGAACAACAAGCCGGCCATCAGCGCCATCCCCGCCCCGAAGAAGAACGGAGCGGAGGCCCCGAAACCTGTCCACGAACCGACCCCCTGCCACAACACCCCGGCGATGAGCGAGGCCGGGAAGGCAGTCAGCCCAACCGCGGCGTGATACAGACCGTAGGCCGTGCCACGCCGCGCCGGCGTGACCAAGTCGGCGATCAAGGCCTTGGCGGTGCCCTCGGTGGCGGCGTAGTAGATTCCGTACAGTCCGAACAGCGTCCATACCTGCCAGCCGGTCTGCGAAAGTGCAAAACCGAGATAGACCAGCCCATAAGCCAGCCAGCCGCCAATGATCAGTTTTCTGCGGCCAATTTTATCCGAGAGCGCGCCGAGGGGACTGGAGAGAGCGGCGTAGATGGCATTGAAGGTCATCAACATGCCCATGATTTGCAAGACGTTCAGGCCGCGTTCCTGTCCGCGCAGGATGATGAAAGCATCGGACGAGTTGCCGAGGGTGAACAGGATGACGACCAGTAGGAAAGCCTTGAAGCGGTTGTCCATGCCCTTCAGGCTGAGCACGGGGAATTTTGACTTACCCTCGACTGCCACATCTTTTGCGCCCAGGGCCAGGACAATCACCGCCAGCGCGGTCGGGATGATGCTGGCCAGCACGGCGATCTGGAAGGTGCGCTGGCTGAGTTCCGCCGCGCCGGACTGGGTCAGCCAGATGATAACGGCGGCAATTGCCAGTCCGAGGAACGCTCCGGCGGTGTCTCCAGCCCGGTGCAGGCCGAAGGCCAGTCCGCGTTGCTTGTCGTCAATGCTGTCCGCCACCAGCGCATCCCGCGGCGCAGTGCGGATGCCCTTGCCCAGCCGGTCGGTGAAGCGCACACCCAGCACCCAGCCCCAGGTCTCGGCAAAATAGAGGAAAGGCTTGGCGAGGGTCGAGAGGCTGTAACCGGCCACGGTCAGCCATTTGCGTTTGCCGAGTTTGTCCGAGAGCGCACCGGAGTAGATTTTCATCAGGCTGGCGGTGGTCTCGGCCAGGCCCTCGATCAGGCCAACGACTGCCATCCCCGCGCTGAGCACGTTGACTAGGAAGAGCGGGACGAGGTTGGTGATCATCTCGGAGGAGATGTCGGTGAGGAAGGAGGTGGCGGTCACGACCCAGATGTTGCGGGTCAGGCTACGTAAACTTGCACTGAGCCTGGTCGAAGTGCCGGTTTTTTTGTTCTCCATGGAATTCTCCGTTGACAGGCGAGATGGGTAAATTTTACCCTCAACTTTAAAATCCGTTTGAGCGATCTTCCATCGTTACTCCCAGGACCCTTCGACAGGCTCAGGGCAAGCCTGTTACCTGTTCCACCCCTTCGTCAATCTCTCCGCTTCCAGCGTGGAATCCACCTCGGCACGGACCGGCAGTATGCCTCGTACACCGCGCAGAACATTTTGCGCAGGTGCGGCTCTTCGTAGAAAACAACGAACAGGTGCGCGCCGAGGAAGAATATCAGCGGACAGGCCAGAATGGCGCGCGTGGGATACCAGAACACATAACCGAGAAGCATAATGATCGCGCCGCCATACATCGGGTTGCGGGCGTAACGATACAGCCTGCTGACAACCAACTCCTTCGGCAGATCAATCGGCGCGGGCGTGCCGCGTCCCATGACGGTGGAATTCCACGCGCACCAGATCATCGCCCCCCTCCGACCGCCCAAAACGGAACCGCCAGCCAGTGGAAAATGCCGAACGAGAACAGCGCCACGTCCGCGCTCACTAGCGCGCAGGGCAGGAGCACCAGCAACAGGCCGGGGACGAGGAGGATGAAGAGGGTGGTTTTGAGGGCGGTCATTGTTTGCTCGCTTTACGTGAAAAGACTCAACGCGAATGCCGCGAATGGGCGAATATCACGAGCCGGATGCCGGATGTTGCCCCCTTCGGGGGTGCTTCGCGAAAACATCCGGCTGAGATGCAAAGCCGGATAAATCCGGCTGGGCGGGCGCGAGTCGGCTTCAGCCGACTTGGTAATCGTAGCCGGTGGATTCATCCACTGGCGAACCCGACAGGCAAGCCACACAGCCATTTTAATACCCCAACTCTTTCATGATCTGCGCCTCATCCTTCTTTCCGCCTGCGCCCACTTCACGCCCCCGCCAATTTCACCCAATCCACGCCAAAGGGCTGCAAGGCGTTGACCAGGCGCGCGTCGGTCGTCCAAAGTTCTATTCCCAGGCGCTCGGATAAGGCGACATAGTGAGCATCGTAAGTAGCAGGCAAATTGAAGGTTTGAGCAAGTTCCGCGGCTCTTCTATGTAAGTCAGCATCCCCAATCAGGTTGATACTCAGGCTGAAGGCTGTTTCCAGCGCACTTTTATGGGCGAGAGGACTGAGAGCGCCCTGTTTTCGATAGCGATGAAGTCCATTTATCACTTCGTAATAGAGCAGGCTTGGCGCAACGAGTGAAGTCCACCCTGTCTCCCATAGATTCCAGCATTCCTGAACCGCTTTGTCTCCGGGAACAACAACAAAGCGGACAACCATATTGGCATCAACGCAAATTGTGGAGGAGTTGTTCATCGCGTTCCTCGCGTCCCTGGCGGATCACTTCCTCAGGGGAAGGCTGGATTTCACGGTCGCCCAATTCAGCTCGAATGAGCGCGTGAGTTTCAGCCAGCATTTTGCGCCAGTCCGGTTTGGGGGCCGCGGCAGCCAACCGGTCATACTCCTGCTTGGAAATGACCACCACCTCGGGTTTGCCGTCCCGCTCCACGATAACCGGCCCGGTCTTTGCCCGGCGCATGATCTCGCCAAAGTGGACGCGTGCATCGGTTGCACTAACGGTTCGGTTCATTCTGACTCCTTGTTAATTAATCAATTAATCAATCAACAAGAGTATACTCCCGAAGCATAATCATGTCAATTAACTGACCGTTCGCTGATTTTAATTTGAGTATTGCGAATTTTATTAACGCTATATATGCTGGATAAATTGCATCTACGCCTGTATAAGGTGGTCGTTGTTTGCCTCGATCCAAAAGGTTAGACCGGCCGTAGCCATTATTCCTGACGTTCGAGGGCACTTGGCTCCAAAATGGAGAAAATATTGGTCAAAAGCGGCATTTTAGGCAGAAATTCGCGAAAGTCATTTCAATTTCAGCAAACAGTCAGAATTAATACCCCAACTCCTTCATGATTTGAGCCTCGTCCTTTTTCCCGCCCGCGCCAAACAACTCGCGCCAGAAATTGTCATCATACCTCCTCGACTTCACCGGCAGCGGCATCGGCACGCCCCAGCCCAGCAGGAGCACTTCCTCCTTCGGCTGGAGCCGCGCCAGCATCCCGCGCAGCGCCTCGCGCCCTGCCAGCCCCGAGAGCACGGCGTGGATGTCGTCCTCGTCGCCCAGCCAGCCGGAGATGCGCGTCCCCAGTTGCGACATGACCTCGTCGTAGATCTGCGATGGGCGCTGGTCAATGATGAGCAGGGTGACGTAGTATTTGCGCATTTCGCGGGCGATGGTGGCGAATGCCGTCTGCCCGGCCATCTCGCGGTTGAGCAGTTTGTGGGCTTCTTCTACCACGATGACCAGTTGCCGGGGTTCGTCCTTGCCGGTGGAGCGGAAGGAATTGGTGTTGCGTTCCCAGGCATCGCGGATCTTGCGCGTCAGCAGGTTGGAAACGAACAGGTAATCCAGGTCGGTTTCAAAATTGCCGAAAGACAGGATGACGTGCTTGCCGTTTTCCAGCGAGTCGATCATTTGTCCCAGCGAGTCGGCGGCCGGTTTCTCGACAATATAAGGCTTATCGAATAGACGGCGCAGTTTGTCATGCAGTCCCTCGGCCGCCACCACGTTGACGCCGTTGTCATTTGCCCAGGCTGCCACGCTTTCGGGATGCGGGACTCTTCTGATCTTTCCCTTTTCGTCCTCGATCTCCACCTCTTCCCGGTTCATTTCCTTGAACTGCCGGAACCAGTGGCCGCCGAACGATTTGACCAGCGCGTGCAGAACGGTCGGGGTCGTCTCGCGCAGATTCAATTCGCCGGTCAGCAGTTCGATATCCGCAGCCGTAATATCGGACATGGCGATCTCGAGATTGAAGTCCGGCGTATTGTTACGGATGGCCGCGCCCGCGCCCAGTCCTACGATTCGCACGCGAGATGAAAACTTGGTCTTCAGGCCGATGACGCGCAGCCCGGTGTCCGAGGCGGTGTCGTTGAAGCCGTACTCGTTGTGCATGTCGAAGACCAGCACCGAGGCGCGGTTGTGGTGCATCAGCCCGGCCAGCAAGATGCGGGTCAGGAACGACTTGCCGGTGCCGGTCGCGCCGAAGACACCCGCCGAGCGTTGGACGAATTTCTCCAGGTCAATGCAGACCGGATGTCCCTGCTCGCGGGTGTAGCCGATGACGAAGTTGCCCTTCTCCGCCGGGTCGCCGAAAATCTCGGCGATGTCGCCCCCGCTCGCCATGCGGACCGGGGCGTGGTGCGGCGGCACGGTCTTGACCGGTTGACAACGAATGCTCCGCAGCGGGCGCGGCGTTTCCCCGGCCTTTTCCTTCATCCAGGCCGCGTACTCCGGCGAACCCGGCTCCGGTCCGAGCTCGAGCATCGGGGCAGGCAGGATTTCGAGGTTGGTATAGAGCTCTGGCCGTGGAGCGCCTTTGCCAGCGCGGGCGGGAGGCGCATCTCGGACTGCTCGTCGGCGAAGCGTGGATCGGTCGCGCCGAGCTGCAGGTCCGTGACGAGGCCGTAGAACTGCCAGTTCCCGCTGGGGATGACGACGAACGCGCCCTCCTGTACTTCCTGCGAGGGGACGGTCAGCCGGGCGCGGAACGATTCTTTCAATCCGCCGCCGACGATGTAGCCAATGGGTTTCAAGTTATCAATCATATTTTTCACCACGAAGGACAAAGGGACACGAAGGTTTTAAGATGGTCTACGCTTTTGGGAGTCTAAACCACCATGCGCTTGATGCCGTCTTTGAGATGGACGACGTTGAAGTTGATCAAATAACCGAGGCGCAGGCCGGTGACTTTGAGATAGGTAATCAATTGTGCTTCATAAAGAGGTATCATCGTTTCGACCGACTTGAGTTCGACGATGACCAACCGGGCAGCAAGGAGATCCAGCCGAAGGCCTGTTTCGACGCGCACGCCCTCAAACATGACCGGCACAACCACCTGCGTTTCCACAGCCACGAGTTGCTGGCGGAGTTTGTACGCTATGCAAGCCTCATAAACGGATTCCAACAGGCCGGGGCCGAGCGCCGAATGAACGGCATAGGCGGCGTCCAGCACTTTCTTCCCAATCATTTCAGCCTCAACCGAGATGGGCGCGAATCGTTTTTGCACAGGTTTATCCATTTTTTCCTTTCTTTTGTGTGCCTTTGTACCCTTTGTGGTTAAAAATCTTAATGATTTGCAACGCTTTTCTGATATCTTCGGCGATCATCTTGCGCTTTACTTTTTCCACGAAAAAGGCGGGGCCGGCCTACACGTAGGATGGAAACGCCCGCGCCCCGCGGAAGGTGAACTCCCCGCCGCGAATTTTGTACGTCGAACCGGCAGGGATCACGCGCGGCTCCCCGTTCCGTTTGGCAATCATGTTGACTGCCTTGATCGCCACGTCACCTATCAGCAGGTAGACTTTGACATTCGGGAACAGGGCAATCTCTTTTTCGAGCAGGCGCGAGCAATTCTGGATAGTTTGTGTGGCGAGGCCATAGCCGGTCTTGCCGCACTTGACCGCCGTGGTCAGGTAGACGCCCAGCGCCAGAATATCTGGTTCATTGGGAATCGCTGTGACTAAGACCTTTTGGACACGGATTACACGGACGGACACGGAAAAACACGGATTTTTAATGCTTTTTTCCGTGTGAATCCGTGAAATCCGTGGCATCCGTGTACAGAATCACGGCAACTCCCAAAGAGCCGAATATCTTCGATAGATGTTACCTTCGCCCCGGCATCCTGGAAGGCCAGGAGGGTGGTCTGGGCGAAGGGGGCGTTTTTGCCAGCATAATAATAATCGGCGGGATTCTCCGGCGCGGCTTCCGAGATGAGCAGGATGGAGATATTCACTGGATTGACATCTACATCCGGGAGGAGGTAACTCGTCCGGCGGGTGTCGAGGCAGGGGAAATCAACACATTGGACGGTACTGGCGGTTTTCATGATTTATTCTCCTCTTTGCGTTACTGACTTCCATTGCTTTGGAAAATAGGCGCGCGCCTTTGCCAGGATGCCATACTGTTCGATATTCTCATCTGGCAGCGGTTCGAGGCAAAAAATATCGGATGTCCACAAGGCATTGCTTACAAGAGGGTAATACTTCAATTGCCCACCAGACTCTCCATACCACTCAAACAGCGTACCGATGTTATCCTCCCCCTCAAACGTCGCCCCGAATGTTCTTCCTCATCGATTTCCACGCTTGGGAAATCCCACGTTAGCGTATCAGTATCTAGCAAAGTCAACGGAAACTTAAACAATTGATACTGGCCAGACTTACCCCATGAAAGCGCCAAATAGAAACTTTGGGACAGGTCAACACCCCCACTGTTTTCGATGCCAACAGCCGCGTGCCATTGCCTGACGACATCAATTAAGACTTCTCCGGCCAAGCGCGGGTTGCGTTTGTAGTTCTGTTGATTCAGACCACGCTGCTCAAGTGCTTTCCAAAATTGGCCGGACGAATTCGATAGTTCTAATGTCACCCGCCCCGTTTTGAGGGTTTCATTAAGCGTTCTGCGCATCTTGCAGGAGACACCATAATAAACGCCGGTTCTTTGCGCGTCCGAAAGCAACACATCAAAAATAAATTTGCTTTCCTGGGCTTCTCCATCGAAAACCGTCGCGAAGGCGCGCTCGAAGTCTCTCCAACCAGGCAAGGTTTTGCCGCCTTTGGTGACCAGTTGACCACTGCCATCTTGATAGGTACTCAACACGAGCCGCAGCTTTTCGATTTCCGCTTGTGTGGGATTGCGGTCAACGAATGCCATTTTCATAACGAATCTCCTATGGAATGTCCAATTCGTCTTTCAAGAGTTGGTCGGTGGTCACATCGAAGTAACGAGCCACCTTGAGAACAAACTCACCAGTCGGCCTTTTCTTGCCAGACTCAATCTCGCTGATATAACCGTGTGACACATGTCCCAGGGCAAGAGCCAATTCTTTCAGGGTCATGTGTTTTGATGTTCGCAAGGTGTGCAGTTTCTCTCCAAATCTTTGCATATTAGAAGTCCTGTGCTATATTCCACTTGACAGCGCAAAAATGTTCTGGTAAAATGTCTCTGTTAGAGACATTGTGAGTAGACGATATGGTGACAGCTAGCGAATATAAGATAATTAATAGCCCATTCAAGTGGGTCGGCGGGAAATCCCGGCTGCGCAAGCATATTGTTGCTTTGCTCCCGGCTCATACTTGTTACGTCGAGCCATTTGCGGGCGCGGCCTGGGTGCTGTTTGCCAAACCGCCGAGCGATGTCGAGGTGTTGAATGACATTGACCAGGAACTCGTCACATTCTTCCGTGTTGTCAAAGAAAAGCCCGAAGAACTGATTGCCTCCTTCGAATGGGAGTTGGCCTCACGCGCCGAATTTCAACGTCTGGCATCCCTGAACCCGGCAGAACTCACCGATGTCCAGCGCGCCCACCGTTTTTATTATTTGATCATGGCCGGTTGGGGCGGCGAATTTCGCTATCCTCGTTTTCAAACCAGTATCACTGATGGCGGGCATGGCAATCGTCTGATCGGCGCACTCAAGACGCTACGCGAGCGGTTGCAACCTGTTCATGAACGTTTACGCACGGTCATCATCGAAAACCTTGACTGGCAGGCGTGTATTGATCGCTATGATACTTCAAATACCGTGATATACGTAGATCCGCCTTATCCCGATAACGGCGTTAACTATGCCTATAACATGCGGGAGTGGAGCGACCATCAAAGACTGGCTGAACGATTGGCCTGCACGCAGTGTAAGTGGATTCTTTCATCGTATGATACTCCCGAGGTCCGCAATCTTTACGCGCCATATTACGTTATTCCTGTTCAATCCTTTTCTGGCATGACAACACGCAAAAATGGTAGAGAACGCGTGCTTAACAAAGAGGTCTTGGTAACAAATTTTCTTCCAGAAAGCACAGCAGTTCGAGGCATTGAGAATGTACGCCAGATAAAAATGGTATTTGATAAAGGTACGACCACTTACGAAGTAACGAACTGGCAATCGCTCGAAGAGTAAATCGTATTCGCAAGATTATGCGCCTCTTATGCGTTGTATTGCTAATTGCACATACTTGTCGTCGATTTCGTAACCAACGTAATGTCGGTCGCTCATGATTGCAGCAATTGCTGTTTGACCACTTCCCATAAACGGATCCAAAACTACTTCTTCCTCGAAAGTATATAACTGAATCAACCGCCTCGGCAACTCGACCGGGAAGGGGGCCGGGTGACCGACCTTGCGCGCCGGTTCGGCGGCGAAGTTCCAGACGGATTTGTTGTATTCCAGGAACTCGTCCCGTGTGATGGTGCTGAGGCGCTCCTGCGGGTTCTGGCGCTTGAAGGTCTCTTTACAGAAGATCAGGATGTACTCGTGCACGTCGCGCAGGGTCGGGTTGCCCGCCGATTTCCACGAACCCCACGCCGTGGACGGGGAGGCGCTGGCAGCCTTGTTCCAGATGATCTCGCCGCGCATCAGGAAGCCCAGTCCGATGGCCTGCTCGGCGATGAAGGCGTGCAGCGGGATGTAGGGTTTACGTCCTAGATTCGCCACGTTGATGCACATCCGCCCGCCAGGAACCAGCACGCGATAAGTTTCCTTCCAGACACGCTGTAAGAAAGCCAGGTATTCCTCCAGCGACAGGTCCTCGTCGTATTCCTTACCCACGTTATAGGGCGGCGAGGTGACCATCAGATGCACTGAGCAGTCCGACAGTTCGGTCATCGTTTCGGCGGAGTGGCAGAAGATGCGATCAAGGTTTTCTGAAGGAATAGGATACTCGACGTACGGCACATCCTGTCCCTGCGGCTGGCCGTCGTAAAGTTTGCCCGCGTAGAAGGGCTTGGAATCATGTCCCACGCGGCCGGGGGAACCGAAAACGGAAGTAGTGGTGGATTTGCGTCTTGCCATGATCGGTGTTCCCTACCACGAAGGCACAAAGCCACGAAAACTTCGTGTCTTCGTGCCTTGGTGGTTAAGCGCTTGTATCTCCCAACGCGCCCAAGACTGACATCAGCGTAGGGTAATCGTCGCGCAGCAGGGTGATGAGTTCCTGCGTGGCGGCCGCAACCCATTTTTCGTTTTTCGTTTTGCGTTTTACGTCCAGGATGTGCGCCGCCAGCACCTCGCCAATCGGTATCTCTTTGGCTCGCAAAATGTGGCGGAAGTAGCCAAATTTGCCCGCGTCGGTGAATTTCGCCAGTTCGGCATCCGAGCACAGGTAGATAACATCCAAACTCAGCGGCGGACGGGGCGGCAGAAGGTGATAGATTTTTCCACCTTGTTCGTAGCCCACTGCCAGCACAGACATCTCGACCGGCACAATGCGCCGCTCGCGGTTGTCGCGCATCACCTCCGCGCTGACATTGCCCGCCGTGACCAGTTGGCGCACCAGCCCGTCGTCGTCAATGTGGATGTCGTAGATCAGGCCGTAGACGCTGTAGTCTTTATCCAGCGGGGCGCGCACCAGCGCGCCGAGGGCCATATTCGTTGTCGCCGGGGCCTCCAGTTGTGAGACCGAGCAGCCGGCTACGAAGCCGGAAATCCCAGCGCGAAGTAAGTGACCGATTTGAATTGCTGTCATAAGTCCTCAATCCTTGTGTGCCGGTAACGCGACATTCATGTCGCCTTGCGGCAGTAAAGCGACATAAATGTCACACTACGAAAGCCTTGTTTCTTTTGCTTTGAACAGCATCGTTTTTACGCTGTGGTTACACTCGCAACGACACTATCGTCTTGTTCTTCCCTTCAAATCCTTGGCCGATTGCTTGGCCGAGCCTGCCTCGACCTCGCCACCGGCGCGGCGTAGTTCGAGTTGCAGCATATGCTCGACCTGACGGCGCTCGTCAAACGAGACGACCGCAATTTCGTGGGCGCGGTGCAAAATATACGGGTATGGCTTCGCGCCCATGATGCGGCATTGCTGAAGCAACGCGGCGTGAAGTAAATTTAGTTTGCCAGCATCGTCCGCCACCCATTTCGGGATCTCGACCCGCACCAGCGCGGGGTGTTTTTCCTCGCCGACGTTCAGGTAAAAGAAATGCAGCGCCAGGTCGCCGGTGTAATGGACCCGGGAACTGGATTGCAATCCGAAGGCAGCCGAACGCTGACCGGCGGGCAGGAAGCCGAACAGCCAGCGGTCGGTCACGCCGCGCAGGGGATGAACTTTGCGGATGTCTTTCATCTGCTCGTCCGACAGCGTGGCAATCTCCAGCGTGCGGACAACCAAATCCGCGCCGGGCTTGTCCACATACCCGGCGACGGTCACGTTTTTGGCCTGTAACTGTGACAGGACAGATTTATGGATTTCGAGATTCTTGCGGTAATCGCCCTCGCCGCCGTTTTTCGCGCCCCACAGTTCCACTGGCCCGTCCGTCAGCGCCACTATCGGACCCTTCGACAGGCTCAGGGCACCGCCCTCGACCTGCTTCGCCAACTCGAGCAGTTTCCGCCGTTCGGCGATGTCGCGGCGCTGTTCGATGGCCTCCTCGGCCAGCATGCCGGTCTCGGTGAAGAGGTCGTCGGCGAAGAGCAGGCTGCTGTCGGTGAAAATCTCCAGAGCCTGGCCCGAGCCGGGTTCCAGCGCGATGGCCCCCACATTGACCAGCGAGTACTGCACCGCCGCGTGCCGGTCGGGGAGGATCTGCGACCCGTCGGCGGCGATCAGGGTGACGGGTTTTTCTTCCGCAGGCGCGGGGTGGGAAGCGTCGAGGCGCTCGTCCAGCGGGAGGGCGCAGCGCAGGGATGGGTCGGCCTGGCGGGCGCGTTCAACTTTTTCGCCCAGTTCCGCCGCTTCGTCTGCATAATGTTTCAGCAGGTCGAGCGCGCGCTGGTGCATGCCATCCAGATGCGCGGCGCGTGCCTGCGCCCCGGCGCCGATTTCCTTGATTTTTGCGTAAATTTGCTGGAAGTCGAGAGCCATTTCTCCGCCTAGAACATTTGTCCTGATTTTACAGGTAAATGAGGTAAAATACAAGGAGTTTGTTGAGCCGGGAACTTTTCTGCGGCATCCGGCGTCTGTGTTACTGTTATACACTACTTTCAGGTTCAGGAGGAACCCCATGCGAACCAAACTCTTTCTTCCCGTCTCTGTGATGGTGCTGGCCCTGGTGCTGAGCGCCTGCGGCGGCGTCCCTGAATCGAAAGACCAGGCCACCCGCCTGCTCTCGGTCAACGGCAGCGGCACGGTTTATCTGACCCCCGACATCGCTTATATTTACGTCGGCGTGCACACCGAAAACGCCGACATCGCCGAGGCAGTTGCCAAAAACAACGCCCAAACGCAGGCTGTGGTGGATGCGCTCAAGGCCTTCGGCGTGGACGGCAAGGACATCCAGACCAGCAATTTCTCGGTCTGGGTCACGCAGCAGTACGATCCCGAGACCGGCCTGTCGAACAAAACAGTTTACATGGTGGATAACACCGTCTACGTGACGGTGCGCGACCTGACCAAGCTGGGCAAGCTGCTCAACACGGTGATCGGCGCGGGCGCCAACAACATCAACAGCATCCAGTTCGACGTTGCCGACAAGAGCGGGGCGCTCGTGCAGGCCCGCCAAAAGGCGATTGAGAACGCCAACAGCCTGGCCGGTGAACTGGCCGGCGTGGCGGGCGTGACGCTGGGCGACATCCAAACCATCTCCTATATGGATTACCAGCCGATGCCTTATTACGGTCACGGTATGGGCGGCGGTGGCGGCGACGAACAATCCGCAGTTACACCGATCAATCCGGGCCAGTTGCAGTTGAGCGTGACGGTCAGCGTGTCTTATGAGATCAAATGACCATCACCCTGCCTCCCCCATTTTCCTGCAGAAAATGGGGGAGGGTCGGGGAGGAGGCGTACAATCACTTTGCCTATCAAGGAGCAACCTATGAAAACCAAACTCTTTTTCCTTATCACTGTACTTGTACTCGGCACCGCTTTAGCCGCCTGCGGGCCGACGACCATTGTGACCGAACCCCAACCACCGCAACGCGTCATGACCGTCACCGGCGCAGGGCAAGTCACGCTGACGCCCGATATTGCCTATGTCTACATCGGTGTGCATACCGAAAACGCGGATGTATCCCAGGCTGTATCCGAGAACAATAACAAAGCGCAGGCCGTGATGGATGCACTCATGCGCGCCGGCGTGGCGACAAAAGACATCCGCACGACCAACTTCAATATCTGGGCCTCCGACCAATATGACGAAAAAGGCCACAAGACCGGCACGCTTTACATGGTGGATAATACCGTTTATGTCACCGTGCGCGACCTGCCCAAACTGGGCGACCTGTTGGAGATTGCCATCCAGTCTGGCGCGAACAACATCAACGGCATCCAGTTCGACGTGGCAGACCGGACGGAGGCGGTTGCCAAAGCGCTCATCGCTGCAGTTGAAGATGCCCGCAAACAAGCCGAGGAAATCGCCAACGCCGCCGGCGTGCAACTGGGCGTGGTACAGACCATTTCCTACTACGACGCGCAGCCGTTGACCTACGATTACGGCAAGGGCGGCGGAGGCGTGCGGATGGAGGCGGCTGTACCCGTCAGCCCTGGCCAGATGCAGATTACGACCAGCGTGACAATTGTGTATGAATTGAAATAGGTTTGCCCTCACCCCCGGCCCCTCTCCCAATGGGAGAGGGGGGATGCCCTCTTTCCTAAAAGGAAGAGGGCGATTACGTTTATAATCCGGTAGAAGGGAATCTCGAGGAGGTATCATGATTACTGTTGGTTACATCGGACTGGGGCTGATGGGCAAATCCATTGCCCGCAATATTCTCAAGGCCGGCTTCCCGCTCGTCGTCCACAACCGTTCGCGCGGCGCGGTGGACGAGTTAACTGCAGAGGGCGCCCGGGCCGCGTCCACGCCCGCGCAAGTCGCCGCCCAAGTGGACGTGGTTTTTACCAACCTGCCGGATACGCCCGACGTAGAACTGGTCGCGCTCGGCCCAAAGGGCATTCTCAAAGCTGCGCATCCCGGCTTGATCTTCGTGGATAACTCGACCATCAAACCGGCCAGCGCGCGCATGATTGCGGCGCGATTGGCCGAGAAGGGCGTGCTGGCGCTGGATGCCCCTGTCAGCGGCGGGGAAATTGGGGCGCGAGACGCCACGCTAACAATCATGGTTGGCGGCGCGGCCGAGGTGCTGGAAAAAGCGATGCCGGTCTTCATGGCGATGGGCAAGACGGTCACGCACGTAGGCGAGGCCGGCGCGGGGCAGGTGGCCAAGGCCGCCAACCAGATCATGGTTGCGGCGCAGATGGTCGCCATGGGCGAACTGCTCATCTTCGCCCAGAAAGCCGGAGCCGACCCGCAGAAGGTCGTCCAAGCCATCAAGGGCGGCGCGGCGCAGTGCTGGACGTTGGATGTCAAGCCGCCGCGCCTGTTTTCCGGCAACCGCGCGCCGGGTTTCAAGGCTTACATGCAGGCCAAAGACCTGAATATCATCCTGGAAACGGCGCGCGAGTACGGCGTCCCGCTCCCCTCCGCGGCGGTGGACGCACAATTGTTCAATGCCATGCTGCAAATGGGCCTGGGTGAATTGGATAACTCTGCGGTCATTGGCGTGATTGAGGCGCTGGCGGGGATAAAGTTAATCCACGAAGAACACGAATTAACACGAAGATAAAAGATATGAGCACACTAAAGCGTTTCTGGCTTTCTCTCCGCGATTACCTGTTCATCCTTGCCGGGGCGCTGATCCAGGCCATTGGGTTGCGGCTGTTCCTCGTCCCGGCGCATCTGGCCAGCGGCGGGGTGAGTGGCATCGCACAACTGATTAATTTCTACACCGCCTGGCCGATCGGTTTGATGGTCTTCATCGGCAACCTGCCGCTCTTTTTGCTCGGCTGGCGTTTCCTGGGCGGTCGGCGTTTTGCCCTGCGCACGGCTGCCGCGGTTATCACCTATTCACTTTTCACTGACCTGCCACTTTTCATCCCATTCTTCCCCAAAAACGGCCTGACCGACGATATTGTGCTGAACGCACTCTACGGCGCGGTGGTCAGCGGCGTCGGCTATGAACTGGTCTACCGCGGCCAGGGTACCAGCGGCGGCTCGGACATTCTAGCGCGCATTCTGAACCACTGGCGCGGCATCCCCATGTCACAGAGCTATCTGGCTGTGGATGGACTGGTCATCCTGGCGGCCGGTTTCATCTTCACCTGGAAGAACGCCTTATATGCCCTGGTCACGCTCTATACTGAAAACGGGCACAAACTGCGCTTTTACCAAACGGGGTTCTGAAGTCCTGCCTCAGTGCGTGGAAGTCGGTTAAAACCGACTCATTCTGCCAGTCCGAAGGGACTTTCATGTACTGAGCAGGCGGCTTCAGCCCCGCGAATCAGGCAACAGAAAACCGCAATTTGTGGCCGTGCCAAGTATACGTCAGCGGCATCGTCGCCGAGACGACGCTGGAAGGCAGGGGCGCGGTGCGGACGGCGATGATCGTCACCAGTCAACTAGAACCCGTTGCCCGGCAAATCCTGGATTGCCTGGAACGCGGCGTGACGGTGATTCCGGGAAAAGGGGCTTACACCGGCGCGCAGCGTACCGTGCTGTATTGCGTGGTGAACCGTTCGCAGGTGGGGCAGTTGAAAGCCATTGTTCAGGAGGCTGACCCGCAGGCCTTCATGGTCATCGGCCAGGCGCACGAGGCGCTGGGCGAGGGATTCCGTCCGCTCCAAAAGGCATGAGCCATACGCTTTGCAATTTATGCTTCACTGAGACAAGGTCTCTTTATATTTTTCTACGATCCAATCAAGGAAAGACAAGAACCCATCAAGTTTTTTACCCTCAACTAAATCCAAGAGTCTAATACTTGGATATTTGTTCAACGCGTCTTCAGACAAGGAAAAGTTGATGGCCTTTTTTTAGATAAGTTGCCAGTTCCTGTCGGCCCTCAATCTTATCAAAAGGTGGTTCGGTCATTACTCCAAATTGGAATTGAACATAGGCGGTTTTCCAGCCTTGCCTTACGGCAATGGTATAAAGTCCAATTTTGTTGCCATAATCCAGCATCACAAAGAATGCGCCATCCGTTGCTCCCCGTCCCCATGCTATTCTGAGATTTTTGGCAATTGCCCATTCGTAAATTCGATGCGCCACCTCAAATTCTTTGTTAGAACGTTCTTTAAGAACTTGGAAGAACGAGTCTTCATTCCACAAGCGTTTTTGCACACCACTGGATTTACGTACGTCTGCTCCACTTGTCTTTCCAATCAATCTCGGCACAAGGGATCGCGTATTTTCTCCAACAAACTGTTTAACTTCCAAAGCGAGAACCTCAGCAGGATCCATTTGTTGGTTTAGAAATTCTACAATCCGTCTCAACTCAGGAGGAATTTCATCAGAGACGAATACAAGTCTGATTTTATTGGCCTGCAAATTCGTCTTCACCAGATCCCAAAACTGAGTTGGCTCCATCTCGTTTTGTAAGAATTCCTGAAGCAAGATATCCGGGTCTTTCCCTTGTTCTTTGGCAGTTAATCGAAACTCAGCCTCGAGTTTTTCGATTGGCCAAAAGAGAACCGCATTGGCCGCATAGTCAAGTATTTGCCCTACAACTTCGCGTCGAATTCTTGTGTCACCAATTCGCTTTACTTCTACAGGAGTCGGAATCGCATCTTGATCGACAAACAGGTGGTCAAGTGACCAACGATTTCCACCGCCGGGTTCAAAAGGAATTCCTATTTCTCTTTTGATAAGCAACCAACGTCGGTTACCTTCATCTCCTCCCAATACGTTGGGAAATTTCGCAATCAGTTCTTGCAACAACGACTCTGCGTCATATGGTTGCTCAATCAATTCTACAAGAGGCTTGTCATCTTTGATGTGAAAAATTCTATGTGCCATTTGCGGCCTCCATTTGAGGTGAGGGCGGAAAGGCTAGATGAACTGAATAAGAACCCCCACAATCAGCGCGATCTGCCCTAGATGGTAGGTTATCATATTCATCAAGCGGCCATTCTTGATCGGGGCGACAAACTTGTTCCAGGCTAAGATCACATCCGAGAAGAAGAACAGCATGGCGCCGACGCTGACCAGACCAGCGGCGGCCGCGCTCGGCCAGTCCGCACGGAAGAGGGTCAACATGGCCGAGAGCAGCATCAGCGTAATGACCACGCCATAGACGATCACCGGGGCGATGAGTTTTCTCTGTCCTTTGACCGACAGCCCGGCGACGATCGGCCGCAGCAACCGCGCCGCGCTGAATGCCAGCACGAGCGCCACCACCAGCGCCCAGGTCGGCGAGACAACCGGCAGGGGCAGGTTGAAGCCAATGATGTAGGCCACGTGCGCCAGCAGGAAGGCCAGCAGCCCTGGGATGAACCAGCGGTCAGAGAACATCAGGAACACGTCCCCCGCCAGCGAGAAAAGGATGCCCAGTCCAAAGAAAACCAGGGGGAGCGAGCTAAAGCGTCCCACCAGCGCCAGGACGAGGAACAGCGCCGCCATCGTCCACGGTTTGGCAAGGTACTCGACCTTCTTCCAACCTTTGGCGACGGCGATCCAGTCCACCACGGCGACAGCCAACACGATAATTATTCCGGTAATCATTTCGTCCTCCTTGTCTTGATTTTGTACCCGAAACGGCGCAGGGCGGCCTCGTCATCCCGCCAATCTTTTGCCACCTTGACGCGCAACTGCAAAAAGACCTTGCGCCCGCTCATGGCCTCGATCTCCTTGCGCGCCGCCGCGCCGATCTTCTTGAGCATCCCCCCGTCCTCGCCGATGACAATGCCCTTCTGCGAATCATGCTCGACGAACAAAGTGGCGGCGATGTATGCGCCTTTATCGCCGCGCTCGGTGAACTCGTCCATGCGGACGGCCAGGGCGTGCGGTACTTCCTCGCGCAGGTAGACCAGGGCAGCTTCGCGGATCAGGTCGGCGGCGATCTCGCGCTCGTACAGGTCGGTGACCTGTTCCTCCGGGAATTCCGGCGGGCGGACGGGCAGGCTGGTAATCAGCGCCCGGAGCAGTTCCTCGCGCCCGTCACCGCGTGCGGCTGAAATGGCATACGCCGCAGCGTGCGGGACGAGGGCCTGGTACGCGGCTCGACGCGCCTCTAAGGCTGAGGCCGGGAGCAGGTCAATTTTGTTGAGCGCCAGCACCAGGTGCGGCGCGTGCCGCAATTTCTCGAGCAGCGAGGCGATGCGCCGGTCCTCGTCGTTCGGCTCAGTGCTGGCGTCCACCATAAACAAGATGACATTTACACCCTCGAGGGCTGCCTCGGCTTCCTGGTTGAAGTACTCACCCAACTTGTGACGCGGGGTGTGGATGCCGGGCGTGTCCACAAAGACGAGTTGGGCGTGCGGCAGGGTCAGGATGCCAAGCTGGCGGCGGCGGGTGGTCTGCGGGCGCGGCGAGACGGCCGCGATCTTCTGGCCGAGCAACGCATTGATCAGCGTGGATTTGCCCACGTTGGGCTTGCCAATGATACTAACGAAACCGGAGCGAAAGTCGGGCATAGGCTTTCCAACGCAAATAACGCAAATTAGCGAATGACGCGAATATTTTTCATTCGCGTTATTCGTCAATTCGCGCCATTCGCGTTAAACATTTTTTGGCCTCCAGTTGACTACCGCGATGCTGCTGATGATCAGCGCCGCGCCCAGAGCCAGGTTCCAGGTCAGCGGCTCCTTCAGGAAAATCACGCCCAGGATCACGCCGCCCAGTGGAAAGATGTAGCTGACCACCGTAGCGCGCGTCGGGCCGATGGCGTGAAGCAAGTAATACCAGAGCATCAGTGCCAGCCCGGAGCCGAGGATGCCCAGCCAAAGCACAGCGACCCAGGTGATGGGCAAGGTAGGAATTTTGACAGGCTGTTCCGCGATGGGTGTGATGATCCACATGGCCAACGAGGCGGTCACCAGCGGCGCGGCGCCGCGCACCAGGCCGGGGACGTGCGCGGTCTTGAGGCGGGCGTAGACCGAACTGGCCGCGTAGAAAAACGAGGCCACCAGCACGGCGACCTGGCCGATCACGGAGTTGCGCGAATTGGGGTCGAGGTCCTGGAGCATCAAGATCGTCACACCCGCAAAGCCAAGGATCAACCCGAGCACCTTGGGCAGGGTGATGCGGTCATCGTGCAGGTACAGGTGGGCGATAAAAATCGTAAAAAGTGGTGTGGTAGCATTCAAGATCGAAACCACCGCCGAATCGATCGTCTTCTCACCCCATGAAATGAGCACAAAGGGAATGGCGACACTGGTCACGCCGAGCAGGCTGAAGGTCAGCCAGGTGGCGCGGTCGCGCGGCCATTTTGTCCGCGCGCAGAGGACGATCGGGATGCCGGTCAGCGCGCCGAAGGTCACACGAAAAGCCACCAGCGCAAACGGGCCGATCTCGCTGATGGCGATCTTGATCCACAGGAAGGAGGCGCTCCAGATGGCGCCGAGGAGGATGAAGATGAACCAGTCTTTGGGTTTCATGAGCGATATTCGAGAATAGAGAGTAGCTGCTCTTTGAGACTGAGCCGAGTTGCGTTACACATGCGTGCCGAGTCTATCACAGAATAGAGGACGTCAATTCGCTTGGATTATCCACTATGATGCCCGACAGTTCACTGTCGGGCATCTTGTATTTCAGGCAATAATCGCCCCCTCCATCTTCAACAGCCATTCTTTGGTCGGCAACCCCTCGCCGCCACCGTAGCCGTGCAGCTTGCCATCCCTACCGATGACACGGTGACAGGGTATGACCAGCGGCATCGGGTTGGTCGCCTCGGCGCGGCCCACCGCTCGCGCGGCGCGCGGCTTGCCAATCTGGGCGGCCAGTTCGCCATAGGTGCGCGTCTCACCGTAGGGGATGGCAAAGGTCGCTTTGAGCGCGGCTTGCTGAAAAGGCCGCATGAATGACCAATCAATTGGGATGGTAAATTCATGACGATTACCGTCGAGGTAATCTTTCAACTGCTTGACCGCCCCGGCCACGCGCTCGGGGGCGTACTCAGCCGTGCGCTTGAATCGCTTTTCAATGTAGGCGGCGAACTCATCCCTGCTCATCCCGAATTCGACCGCCGTCAATCCGTTTTCGGACATGGCGACCCACAGATTGCCGAGGGGCGTTTCGCCGGTCTCGCCGATGTAGAGGCTCCCTTTTTGGCTCATAGCGTCCTCCTTGTTGCCCCTCCCCCGGCCCCTCCCCATTTTAGCCCCCCTCTGTCCCCCCATTTCTGCCTGCGCCAGTGCCGCAGGCACAGGTGAACTTCGAAATGGGGGGATGAAAGGGGGGTGGTGAAGGGGTGAGGCTGGGGCTAATAATTCGTCGTGCGGTCAATCAAGCCCTTTTCGCGCGCCCGGCGGTCGCAAAAGCGAAAGGTGAGGATTGATATCACACCAAACAAAAGCGACAGCCCCAATAGAATACCAAGAAGTTCCATATTGCTGAAGCCGGCCAGGGTGGGAAAGGCTTGGGCTACGTTTCCGATCAACGAGCGGCGGACAAGTTCCAGCCAGTAGGTGATGGGCATGATAAAGCCAATCGGTCGCAGCCAGGCCGGCAGCACATCCAAGGGAAATATCGCCCCGCTGAAGATATACAGCGCACTGGCCACCGCGTCCCCAAGGAAGCCAACATGATGCACCAGCAGCAGGCTGATGCTCCCGATCAGTAGTCCCATCATCGCCAGCATGACCACGCCGATGAACAGCGCCAGGAAGAACAGCGGCCAGTTGGCAGTCATCACATCGAGCGGCAGATGCAGGAACAGAACTCCCGCCAGGACGGTGATGATGACCGAGAACGAACCGGTGATGAAGCGCGCCACGCCGCGTCCCAACAAATAGACCGGGATGCGGATGGGGGCTATGTACATGTACTTGAGCGTCTTGTAATGCTCGCGGTCGTCAATCACCGCCCAGGAGACGCCGGTCATCATCGCGCCGGCGTAGATGTAAAAGGCGTTGCCCAAATAGATATAAGGGAAAAGCGGATTGCTGAAGTTGCCCTGTGCAATGATGCCGTACATCACCACCAGGATGGCCGCGCCGGAGAGCGGCTTGATGATCGAGTAAACGGCGAACAGGAACGGGTCGGCCCAGTTCGATTCGATCTGCCAGCCCAGCCAGGTGGCGATTCTGAACGAGCGCCAGGATTCAGAATTGCGGGTTGTGGGTTGCAGGTTACGGGTTGCAAACGATGATTCGGCCAATTTCCTAACTCCTAACTCCTAACTCGCACCTCATCGCCGCGCCTCAGTTAATCGCCCCTCGCGGATCGCCAGCTTTTCCATGTGCGCCAGTAGCAATTTCGCGCCGACCAGGAAGACCACACACAGCGCCATCAGCACGCCGATCTCCACCCCCACGCTCAAGAAACCGATCTTAGCGCCTGAGGGGAAGACCAACTGGCGCATGGCGTCCATGCCCAGGGTCAATGGGATGATCGAGGCGCCCAAAGCCACCCAGAACGGCAGGCTCTTGATCGGAAAGTAAAAGCCCGTGGCCAGGTAGATGGGTTCCTGCGCCAGATTGGAGAGATGCCAGGCTTCCCGGCCGAGCAACAGGAACAGCGAGGCGGTCATCATGCCCATGCCGTACAGGGCAGCCATCGCCAGCACGAATACAGCCAGCAACTGGAAGAAACTGGTGACGGCGTATTGCACCTGGAACATCAACGAGCCGAGCAGCACGATGGCAACCGCCCGCAGCAGGGTCGCCAGCATACCGCCCAGCGCCATGCCCAGCAGGACAGCCATCATCGAATTGGGTGACATGATGTAGAGCGCCAGGTTGCCCTGCTCCTTCTCCCAATACAACTGGCTGGACATGCTCCACAGTACGTTCATCCAGAAAGCGGTCATCGCGCCGCCCATGACGACAAAGCCGACGTACTCGGCCGGCGCACCGATGGCCTTGTAGACCAGCACGTATGCGATCACCCCGCCCAGCGGCAGGATGATGTCGAAGAACATCCACGATTTCTCACGCTGCTGCCCGATGACGCGCGGGTAGGCGCGTGCAAACACTGTCTTCAGGAATAACCGCCAGCCGGTCACTTTCTGCGGGTGAGTACTGACCGCTGACCGGTCCCCGATCACTGATAACTGGTCACTGCTCACTTGCACCCACCTTTTCCATCTCTTCCATGCTGCGCCCAACCAGGTCAACAAAGACATCCTCGAGGGTCGGCTCACGCTTGCTCAACTTCAGAATGCGGACATTCTTTTGACTGAGGACATTGATGACGCCTGCCAGCGCGGCCTCTTCAACCAGGACCAGATTCAAAGTCGCGCCGCCATCTCTCTCGGAAAGCGTCGCTTTACGCACCTCGGGCAGGCTCACCAAAGCCTCAGCCGAAAGCCCGTTCAGCGGACTGGTCTCGATCTCGAAGAGGGCGTCGCGTTGCAGCCGTTGCTTGAGCGCCGAGGGGGTATCGCAGGCCAGTACGCGTCCCTCGTTGATGATGGCAACGCGGTCACACAGCTCATCAGCCTCGACCATATAGTGTGTGGTCAGCAGCAAGGTGCGGCGACCCTCACCCTTCGCTCCGCTCAGGGCAGGCTCCCGGCCCTCTCTCCCAGGGAGAGGAGGCACATCCAACCACTCAAGGATGAAGCGGCGCACATCGCGCGAGGCGCCCACGTCCAGGCCGAGGGTTGGCTCGTCGAGGAACAACACTTCCGGGTCGGTCAGGAAGCCGCGCACGATGTTCATTTTCTGGCGCAGGCCGGTCGAGAGATCCGATGATTTCGTGTGCATGCGGTCCGCGATGCCAACCATGGTCAGCAGCTCTTCGATGCGCCGGTTGGCCTCCTTCGAGGAGAGGCCGTAGAACTGCGCGAACATCCACAGGTTCTCGCGCACCGTCAGCAGGCCGTAACCCGAAGACTCGCCACCCGAGACCATGTTGATGCGCGGGCGGACAAGCTGCGGCTGGTCAACCACGTCGAAGCCGGCCACGCGCGCCTGGCCTGTGGTCGGCGCGAGCAGCGTGACTAAAATCTTGATCAGCGTGGTCTTGCCGGCGCCATTGGGGCCGAGCAAACCAAAAAGTTCACCTTGTTCGATCTGAAGGTTCACCTCCTGCAGGGCGACCAGTTCTTTGCGGATTTGTTTTTCTTTTTTGTTGCCGCGTATCTTATAAATCCGCCCCAGGTTTTCTGTTTCAATTGCCAGAGAGGCCATAATTTCTCCGTGCCGGGCTATTTTTTTCTTTACAGAATTGTCAGACAAGCGTAGGGTAAGCGTAGGTTAAGCGTCAAGTACATTTAAGACCGAAATGGTAATATTGAAGCGTAAGGTGATTTCTCTTCTCCTCCTTTCAAAAGAGGGCCGGGGTCGGCGTCCCCGGCTCTCCCGATTCTATCACATGTTATAATGGTAGCTGAAATGTAGCTACCATAATCCCGACGCCGTGATCCGAACTTCCCGCTTGACCTATCGTGTAAACCAGTTTTGGCGCGCCCTGCAACCACCCACACATAGGGTGGATTTGGATTCAATCCGCGCTCATCTTGCCTCAGCGCAGATCGCCTTGTTCCGCCAGATGCAGCCTTCGGAGCAGTGGCATGCCTACTCGGTCAAGCAGCGGCTCACGGACGAAAGCCAGGATCACCCGGCCTTGCTAACCGCCGCCTTGTTACATGATGTCGGCAAAATTCTCTATCCACTTTCACCAATCGAGCGAGCGATAATCGTGCTGGGCCAACGCATCTTTCCACGCCAGGTGTCTGCCTGGGGTAAAGGAGAGCCGCGCGGTTTTCGTCGCCCGTTCGTCGTCGCCGAACGCCACGCCGAATGGGGCGCGGAGTTGGCCGCCCGGGCGGGAGCACCCGAATTGACCATTAACCTGATCCGCCGTCACCAGGATTTCGCCGCCAAGGACGATCCGCTCCTGCTTGCCCTTCAGGCCGCGGATGACGAAAATTAGCGAGGAAACCATGCCCGTTCAAATTACGATCATCGGTTTAGGACAAGTCGGGACTTCGGTCGGACTGGCGCTGGCCGCACATACCGACCAGGTAAGGCGCCTCGGTAATGACATCCAACCCAACGTGGCCCAGAAAGCGCAAAAAATGGGCGCCATTGACAAGGTGCATTACAACCTGCCATCCGCAGTGGCTGAGGCTAATATTATCTTCCTGGCCCTGCCGCTGGATCAAATCTACGCGACGCTCAAGATCATCGCCCAGGACGTGAAAGAGGATGCGCTCATCGTGGACACCTCGCCGGCGAAAGTCGCTGTGGCCGCCTGGGTCAAGGAATTGCTGCCGGAGAAGCGGCATTACATCGGGCTTACCCCGGTTTTCAACCCGCTGTACATCCACGAGCAGGCCCAGGGGATCGAGGCCGCCCGCGCCGATCTCTTCAAGAAGGGACTGATGGCCATCGCGGCGCCGCCCGGGATACCCGGCGAGGCGATCAAATTGGCGGCTGACTTGACGACATTACTGGGCGCCACTCCCTTCTTTGTAGATTTGGCTGAGGTGGATGGCATGATGGCCGCGGCGCACATCCTGCCGCACTTGAGCGCGGCCGCCCTGATCAATACCATCACCGGGCAACCGGGCTGGCCAGACATCCGCAAGGTAACCGGGCGTCCCTTCGCCAGCGCGACAGACCAGGCCATTTTTCAGAATGGCGCCGCCGCGCTGCGGGAGGCTGTCCTGCTCAACCGTGAGAACGTCGTCCGTCTGCTCGACGATCTGGTCTCCAACCTGACGAGCTTGCGCGTGGATATCGCCCAGGAGAAGACGGATGCCCTGAAAATCCGCTTGGAAGGCGTCCTCGAAAGGCAAAAGAAGTGGTGGCAGGAACGCAGCGCTGGCGATTGGCATGCAGTTGAATACCGCGCAACTGAGCTGCCCAAGTCAGGCAATATGCTAAAACAGTTAATCTTGGGGGTCAGGCCTGAAAAAAAGAAAAAAGAGCGCTGAATCGGATGGAGGCGGAAAATCAATCCCGGCTGCGTCCGTTGTACCAACCTATCATGCCCTTCTTTTGCTACATGCTCGAATGCGCCGACGGGACGTATTACACAGGCTGGAGCACCGATCCCGTCCGCCGCGAATGCCAACACAACGCTGGGAGCGGCGCGCGCTACACGCGCACGCGCCGGCCGGTAAAACTGGTGTACGTGGAGGAACAGGCAAATAAGGTCAGCGCGATGAGGCGGGAGAGACGCATCAAAGAGATGACGAGGGCGGAGAAACAAAAGCTAACTGAACAAACGTAAAAGTGGACGACCATCCGCCTCTATTGAAATCATATTCCCCTCTCCCGCAAATGGGAGAGGGCCAGGGTGAGGGCCTATTCCCCTCTCCCGCAAATGGGAGAGGGGTCAGGGTGAGGGCCTATTCCCCTCTCCCGCAAATGGGAGATGGGTCAGGGTGAGGGCCTATTCCCCTCTCCCGCAAATGGGAGAGGGGCCAGGGGTGAGGGCCTATTCCGTAAACAACGGCAGATGACCCAAAGCGACGATGTGCCCCCACCTGGCGCGCTCGCCCTCGGTCATGATGGCCACTTCGCCGACAACCTGCGCGCCGGCCTTCTCCATAATCATGCGCATGCCCTGCAATGTCGAGCCGGTGCTGATGACATCGTCCAGGATCATGGCGCGCTTGCCCTTAACTAGATTTTGATCTTTTTCGTCCATGATCAAGGTCTGCGGTTCACCGGTGGTGATGGAGAGAGTCTCGGCGATCAGAGCTGCGCCCATGTAAGGCTTATAGGCCTTGCGCAGGACGATATACGGCTTCTTCGTTTCCACCGAAAGCGCGTGAGCCAACGGGATGGACTTGGCCTCTGCCGTGACGAGAAAATCAAAGTCAACATGCTCCAGCTTTTTCCCCAAGGCTTTGGCGCAAGCCTGCACCAGTTCGGTATCACCCAGGATGTTTAGAATGGCGATCCGCAAGCCGGGCTTGATCTCGAACAGCGGCAGGCTGCGTTTTGTACCGGCGATTTCGACATCATATGTTTGGCGGGGGGGCATGGCTTCCTCCTTGGAAATGGTTGTTCACGCGATTAGTTTATCACAATTTTTATCGGCAGAGCTAACCCAGGGTAGCACCACATCTAAACGTGGCCGGGAAGACGCAGTCATTTTTTGGACACGGATTACGCGGATTTCACCCTGGCCTA
>DYHT01000046.1:5906-16203 GCA_020723995.1 Chloroflexus sp. | reverse complement strand
CTTTATCTCACAAATCGGTGGCTCTGGTATCGGCCACCTGCAATTTCCATGATACTAGGAGATAAATTCGAAATGCAAAACAAGCTGCTACGTTTCTTATTGGTTTTGTTCGTCGCCGGCGTGCTGGTCGCCGGCTCATTTGGCGGTGGGTTTGTGGCCGGGCAGTTACTGCCTGTCTTTTCTTCGACCCCAACCCCGGCTCCCCAGGTGACGAGCGCGCCGGGTGGCAATGCTACTCAGGCCAGCGCGCCAGAAGACTTGCAGACGCTCTTCAAGCCGTTCTGGGAAGCCTGGGGAATTGTTCATGAGAGCTATGTTGATCAGCCACTGGATGATACCCGGCTGATGCGCGGTGCCATCCGCGGCATGTTGGATTCGCTGGGCGATAAGCATACGTCGTATATGGATCCACAGGAATACTCAGATGCCACGATTTCGATATCTGGCGAGTACGAAGGCATTGGCGCCTGGGTGGATACAGGCGGCGATTATCTGACCATCATCAGCCCGATGCCCGCTTCACCGGCTGAAAAGGCTGGCCTGAGACCCGGCGACCAGATCATTGCCATTGACGGCGAAGACATGACCGGCGTACCTCCCGAAGTGGCGCGGCTGAAAGTCCTCGGCCCGGCTGGCAGCACACTTACGCTGACTGTCCGCCGCGCAGGTGTGGAAGAAGCGCTCAATTTTGTCATCACGCGGGCCCGCATCCTCGTCCCCAGTGTGGAAGGCAAAATGCTGGATAACGGCATTGCCTATGTGCAAATATCCACTTTTGGTGATAACACCACGCCCGAATTGAAGCGTGTGCTGACCGAGTTGACGGCGCAAAACCCAAAGGGCATGGTTATTGATTTGCGCAACAACGGCGGCGGCTATCTCGTCACCGCCATTGAAGTGGCATCGCAGTTCATTGGCAAAGGCGTCATTATGTACGAACTATACGGCGACGGACGCCGCGATGTCTATGAAGCGCGTCCTGGCGGCCTGGCCACCAATATCCCGCTGGCTGTGCTGGTCAACGAAGGCACCGCTTCGGCTTCCGAAATCGTCGCCGGCGCCATTCAGGATCACGGGCGCGGCAAGCTGGTCGGCGTGACGACCTACGGCAAAGGCTCAGTGCAAAACTGGATCGAACTGGATAATGACCAGGGTGCGGTGACCGTTACTATCGCCAAGTGGTTGACCTCGAACGAACGCCACATCCAAGGAGTTGGTCTGGCGCCGGATGTGGTTGTTGAGCGCACAGAAGAAGATTACGCCGCCGAACGTGACCCGCAACTGGACGCGGCCATCCAATTATTGTTGAATCCGTAGACACGCTCTGGTCGCCGTACATTGCGAAGCAATCTGTGGGCTGCAGCCAATCCTGCGCAGCGATGGACGGCGCAGAGAACATTTTATTACAGAGGTGAACTATGTTCCTTGACCCCTATTACCTGATTCTTATGGCTCCGGCTTTTCTCCTTATGCTGTTGACCTCCTGGTACGTCAACTCAGCATACAGTAAGTGGAGTCGGGTGCCCTCTCGCAGCCGGATGACCGGCCTAGATGCCGCCCGGCGGCTGATTGCGGCCGGTGGTTTGTACGGCATTCAGATTGAAGGCGTGGGTGGCAATCTGAGCGACCATTACGACCCGCGCCGCAAAGTATTGCGCTTGTCGCGCCGCGTGGCGGAGAGTCCCTCGGTGGCCTCGCTGGCGGTCGCGGCGCACGAACTGGGTCACGCCATGCAGGATTCGGAAGATTACCTGCCGCTGCGCTTTCGATCCGCGCTGGTGCCGATGGTCAACATCGGCTCGTACCTGGGCTGGATATTCATCATGCTCGGCCTGTTCCTGAATATGATGAATCTGGCCTGGCTGGGTGTGGCAGCCTTCGCGGGTGGGGCGGTCTTCGCGCTGGCGACTCTGCCAGTTGAACTGAATGCCTCGGCGCGTGCCAAACGTCTGCTGGCGGATGCGGGCATCATCTCCGGCGCAGACGAAATGCGCGGCGTCAATACCGTGCTCAATGCCGCCGCGCTGACTTATGTCGCTGCGCTGGTGACGGCGGTGATGCAATTGCTGTATTATGCCAGCCTGGTGACTGGCCTGGGCGGGAGACGAAGGAGTTAGCCTTGTAAGAATATAATAATACCGCTTGACGGGATTATTGAAGGTGGAGAGATGAAGGATTAATCAGTGAATCGCGCTTGACAAACCCCATCGGTTGTAATATAGTCTAAATCAGGAATATGCAATTATCCTGAAAGGAGCGAATAGATGGCTCTCCACGTTAGCGTTGGTCAGGTCAAGCGTGACATCTCCGAACTCATCAACCGCGTTGCCTACGGCGGCGAACGGATCGTGTTGACTTCACGCGGTAAGCCGAAGGCGGTCATCGTCAGCGTGTCTGATTACGAGCAATTAATGGCTCAACGGAAAGCCCGCTACGCAGTGGTGCGCGAACTGCGTGAAGCTGCCCCCGATCTTCCCCTGGAACAGGTCGAGAAAGAAGTTGCCGAGGCAGTAAAAAAAGTTAGGGTAGATAATGCTGCGGGCGGTGATTGACACCAATGTGATTGTCAGCAGTGTCCTGAGCAAAAATGGCGCGCCGGCGTATCTGTTAGACCTATGGTCTGAGCGCCACTTTGACCTGGTGATATCCGAAGCCATTATCGTCGAAGTCCAGCGAGTATTATCCGAGCAGCGCTTGAAGCAAGTATTCTGCATTACGGATGAGCGCATCGCCCGGCTGGTCGAAACGCTGCGCGCAGACGGTGTTCTTGTCTCTGGAACCGCGGATACACACGGCGCTGTACCAGCGGATCCGTCCGACGAGATTTTTCTCGCGGCTGCACTGGATGGCAATGCCGATATGGTGGTATCTGGAGATAAAGACCTGCTGAATCTGGAGTCCTTCCAGGGTATCATCATCCTGACTCCCCGTCAATTTCTTGACCAACTAGTGGCTAGCGAATAGTTAGGGTGGCGCCCAACTACCGCCCCAACAACGTTAAATCCAGCATAATCCCGCCATGCGCAAAATCATCGTTGTGCTGCTCCTGTTCCTCGCAGTTGCGTTTGTCATCACTAGTTTTTCTGAACTGGAAAAAACCGCCAGTACGCTGGAGCGCAGCGACTGGCGCTTTTTAATTGCCGCCCTGATTTTTGAACTTCTCTGGATTTTCAACATGGCCGCCACATTCCGGACACTGTATCGCCTGGTTGACCTTAACGAAAACAGCCGCCATCTCTTCTTGGTCTCCGCGGCGGCCAATTTTGTCAACGTGGTTGCGCCCAGCGCGGGGATTGGCGGCATGGCTGTCTTTCTGGATGACGCCAAAAAGCGCAACCATTCAACCGGCCGCGTGACGGTGGTCGGCGCGCTGTTCGTGCTTTTCGATTACGCTGCCTTTATCTGTGTACTGGCACTCGGTATCATTGTGCTGATTCGGCGCAATAATTTGAACGCCGGTGAAATTACCGCCTCGATTATTTTGCTGGCGATTGCCCTGACACTGGGATTGCTGGTTTATCTTGGCTATCGCTCCGCCGCCGCGCTGGGTTGGGTGCTGGCCTGGATGGCGCGGCTGATCAACAGCGTGATGCGGCCTTTCATCCACCGCAATTTTGTGGATGAAGCCCGCGCCTATGCTTATGCCGAAGAATTTGCCGAGGGCATCTCGGCCATGCGGGGCAAACGTAGAAATCTCATCTGGCCGTTTCTGTTTTCGCTGAACAATAAGGCGCTGCTGATTTGCGTGCTGGCGTTTACTTTCCTGGCCTTTGGCACACCTTTCTCTATTGGTACGCTTGTGGGCGGGTTCAGCATTGCCTACCTGTTTGTCATCGTCTCACCAACCCCGGCCGGGCTGGGCGTGGTCGAGGGCGCGCTGACCCTCGGCCTGAACTCCATGCGCGTGCCGTGGGAAGCGGCGGTGCTGATCACCCTGACTTACCGCGCGGTAACTTTCTGGTTCCCGCTGGGGGTGGGGGCGGTGGCGTTACGCTGGCTGCAAAAACAAAAGACAACCTCATAATCACCATCCTGGCCAACAAGCTGCCCCAGCGCCAGCAGCCGCGCGCCCGACAGGTGGGACTGGCCCTGGCGATGATCACACGCCTGCTGCTGCTTGCCTCGATTGCCTGGATCGTGCGCCTGACCGCGCCGCTCTTCAGCGTATTCAGCGTGGAAATCTCCGGCCGCGACCTGATCCTGCTCGGCGGTGGCCTGTTCCTGCTGGCTAAAGCCACGCACGAGATCCACGACAAACTGGAAGGCGGGCGGGCGCGTCCCGGCGCGAAAGCGGCCGTCACCTTCGGCGGGGTCGTCGCCCAGATCATGCTGCTCGACATCATCTTTTCGCTCGATTCGGTCATCACCGCAGTTGGCATGGCCAACGAACTGGCGATCATGATCTCGGCCGTGGTCATTGCTGTCATCATCATGCTGTTTGCTTCCGGGCCGATCGGTGACTTCGTCAACCGTCACCCGACGGTCAAGATGCTGGCGCTCAGCTTTCTGCTGCTGATCGGTCTGTCGTTGATCGTGGATGGATTCCACCAGCATATCCCCAAGGGCTATATCTACTTCGCCATGGGTTTCTCGGTGTTCGTGGAAATGCTCAACCTGCGCGTGCGCAAAGGCGGCGAACCTGTGCAGTTACACACTGCTTATGCTAGGGCGGTTACTCGTACCTCAACGCCTCGACCACATTCATGCGCGCTGCCTGGCGGGCGGGAATAATTGCCGCCAGCGCGCCGAAGAGCAGGCCGACGGCAATCGCTGCCAGCACACCCGTCAGCGGGAAGGCATAGCCCAGCGGGAAGATGGAAGCCATGGCGCTGACGAAGGTGTAACCCAGGTACAGCCCACCGAGAATGCCAAACGCCGTGCCGATGGCGGCCAGCAGCAGCGCTTCGGCCAGCACCATCGTGCGGATTTGTTTGCGGGTGGCGCCCACAGCCCGCAACATGCCGATTTCGCGCGTGCGCTCGATGACGCCAATCGTCAGTGTGTTGAGCATGGCAATCAGCGAGGGCAGCGCCAGCATGGCCAGCAGGAAATACATGGCCGCGAAGGCCGCGTCCATCTGTGATTTCATGGACTGGAAATACGTCTTGCCGGAGATGATCTTGAACTGCGGGTAATCAACGGCAATCGCCCGGATGGAGGCGTCCGCAGCCGCCCGGTCCGCGCCCGGGGCAAGGTTGAGTTGAATGAACACATCCTCCGTCGTGCCGAAATCGGCCTGCATATCGGCCTGCGAGATGAAGGCTGTGGTAATCTTGACGTTCAAAAAGTCGGTGGCAACGGCCACCAGCCGGTATTCCACCGGTCCGTTGGGGGTAATCAATTCCAGCATATCGCCCACTTGCGCGCCGGCGGCGGTAACGAACGCGCTGTTGGCAATCAAAGCGTGCCCATCAGCCAGAGCCTGATAGGCAGATTCGCTGCCTTCCTGGAAATGCAGTCCGCTGACTTCGGGGAAGGTCGCCGGGTCAATGCCCATCAATGAGACGGCCTGCCCATTCGCTATCGAACCGGCAAACCGCAGCGTGCTGACCGCTTCCACGCCTTCGACGGCGCGCAGTTGGTCGGCAAAGCCCGCATGCGCGCCCACGTTGCTGTTCCATAAGGCAATCGAGGGCGGTATGAAGAGGTAATCGCTGCCCAGGCTCTTGCGCATCAAGTCGTACAACGTCACGGTCAGGCTGGAGATCAACCCGCCCGCGGCGACGATGACGACCAGTCCGAGCATGGTGGCCGAGGCGGTGGCGGCGACGCGCGCCGACTGACGCGTCAGGTTGCCCTGCGCCAGTTCGCCGGTGCCCTCGCGGGCATAGATGAGCGCAATCAGCCTGCCAAAAATATTCGTAATCGGGCGGACGAGCAGCGGCGCGATCATAGCTAGCCCAACCAGGAACAGGAATCCGCCGGGGACGATGAGGGCCGGATTGCCGGAGAACAGCGCCAGGGTGGTGAGAGCAACGATGACCGCGCCGATCACGGACCCAGTACCTGCCCGCCGTTTAAATTCCACTTCCGCCACTGACGGGCGCAGGGCGTCGAGCGGCGTCACCTTGCTGGCGCTGCGCGCCGGCAGCAGACCGGCGAGTACGGTCACGCCCACGCCCAGGAAAATGGACATGCTGAGTAGCGCGGGTGTAACCACCGGCTCGCCCATTTTCAGGTTGATGTACTGGCTCAACATTGGCCCGGCCAGTTTGACGATACCCGCGCCGAGCAGGTAGCCAAACAACAGACCGGCGGCGGTGCCGATAACGCCCTGCAACAAGCCTTCGGCCAGAATCATACCGATGATGGTGCCGCGGCTGGCGCCCAGGGCGCGTAACATGCCAATGTCGCGGCGGCGTTCAGCCACTACGGTGCGGAAGGTGTTGAAGATGATAAAACCGCCCATGAACAGGGCCAGCACGCCAAACAAGTTCATCATGGCCTGTCCCAGTTTGAGCGAAGCGAACATTTCCGTCCCGGCCATCAGCGTGCCAACGTGGTAATCCTCGCCGACGGAGGCTTCGATATTTGCCTGGATTTCGGCGTGGCGGGCTTCGCCGGCAGTAGTCTCCACGTTGATGTCAATCGTATTGACCCTGCTGGTCTCGCCGGTCATTTCCTGCGCCTGCGCCAGAGTGACCAGTACTTCTTCGTTGCCGGGCTGGGTGCGCGGTGGCAGGATGCCGGCCACCCTCAGCTCGGTGATGCCATTGACAGTCGGGATGGAGAAAGTGTCGCCGACGTTAACGGACAGGCTGTCGGCCAGAGTTTGGGAGATAACCGTCGAGGCGGAATCAGACGCCTCTAAATATCGGCCAGCAGTGACCGGGTAGGAACGCACCGAGCGCGCCGCTTCGGGCTCCACGCCGACGAGGGACAGCGCGGTAAGCACATCCGGACGGGCCGGGTCATTGTCATAGAAATCGGCCGGCAGGTTGACGATGCGGTTGAGCGAGACCGAGACGGCACGCACGCCGTCCACTGCCTGAATCGTGGGCAGCAAGTCGGCGGTAAACGCCTCGCCGGAGACGTGCGTGACGGAAAAGTCCACCATTCCGGCCGCGCCTTGGGCGTTGATCTGCAAAGCGGCGATCATTGTGGGCAGGATGATGTTCATGCCGAAGATGACCAGCACGCCGAAGACGACCGCCAGGGTGGTGAGGAAGGTGCGCAGTTTGCGCCCGGCGAGATAACGGGCTGCAAGTGTAAGTTGGAGGTTCATATTAATCCCCAATCCTTTTTATCTTATCCGCCAGCATTTTAGCGTTGTCCCCGTTCTTGCGCTCGAGGAGGGTCTCGTCCACGATCTTGCCGTCTTTAAGGAAGACAATGCGGTCGGCATAAGCGGCGATGCGTGGGTTATGCGTGACCATGATGACGGCGCGGCCATATTCTTTGGAGACCTGGCGGAGAAGCGCGGCGATTTCGTCGGAGGCTTTGGTGTCGAGGTTGCCGGTCGGTTCGTCGGCCAGAACAAGGGCTGGTTCAGCGACCAGGGCGCGGGCAATGGCGACACGCTGCTGCTGGCCGCCGGAGAGCTGGTCAGGGCGGTTATTCAGCCGATCACCCAAGCCGAAACGCTCGAGCCATTCAGCGGCGCGCTGGCGGGCTTCGGCTGGGCGCACGCCATCCAGCGTGACGGGCAGGGCGGCATTTTCTATGGCGGTCAGCACCGGGATCAGATTGTAAAACTGGAAGACAAAGCCGATGCGCTTGCGGCGCAGTTTGGTCAGGTCATTATCTTTCATTTCGGCCAGGGATGTTCCATCAATGGATACTTTGCCCTCGGTCGAGCGGTCCAGTCCGCCAAGCAGGTGCAGCAGAGTGGACTTGCCGCAGCCGCTGGGGCCCATCACGGCTACGAATTCTCCGGCGTTGACCTGCATGTTAACGTGGTCGAGGGCGGTCACGGCGGTTTCGCCGCAGCCGTAGATTTTGGTCAGGTTTTCGGTTTGAATGAGAGACATGGGAACTCCTGATTGTAGATTGCAGATTGCGGATTGCGGATTGTAGATGGCTGATGACAGAGGGTATGTGACGGATGGTACATCACTGATCACTGATTACCAATCACTGATTACTGATTACTTCTCACTCTCTCCGGCGGCGGATATTTGGATTCGTGCGAACCTTTACGCGGGCGGCCGCGCGGGCGGATTTCGGGTTCGGGTAAGGGTTGATTTTTCACTTCTTCCAGCCTTTGTTCGGTAATATCCAGCCAGCGTAGGTCGGCTTCGAGGTGCATGCTGGCTTTGTCGAGCAGCAAAATCTGCGCCATTGCGCGGCGCGGATTGTAACTATCCCGCTGTCTGGTGGCCGCGTGCAGTTCCCGGTACAATGTGACACGCTGTGTCTGGATGATGCGGCTCAGGTCCGTCTCGCCGGAGACGAGCGCAGTCATCAACTTGACGAAAAACTCATCCCGCTGGTGCTGCGGCGCAACGCCAGTAGAAAACCACTCGCGCAAAGCCGCAGCGCCCTGCGGGGTGATGGCGTAGATGCGGCGACTGGGTTCTTCGCCCTCACCCATATCGGAAATACATGCCACCAAACCGGCTCTATCCAGCCGTTCGAGCGTGGTGTAGATTTGGGCGGGCTTCACGTCCCAGTTCGTATCCCCGCCGACGACGGCTTCAAAGGCGGCGCGCAGTTCGTACCCGTGGCGGGGACGTTGGGCGAGCAATCCGAGAATGGCGTGGCGGACGGACATGGGGCAGTAATCAGTGAGGAGAAATGAGAAACGAGTTAGTAGTTTTTGCCAGCGCAAAATAATAAACGAGTTAATAAATTGTGTCAAGGGAATTGGCCGGTATTTTCAATAGAAATAAATTACACATCATTACACATCCTGGTGTATAATAGATATGGAGGTGATATATGGTAATGCACCGCGCACAACTTTTGCTCGAACCTGAACTGTATCGTCGCTTGAAGGAAATCGCCAAGCAGGAACGGCGCAGCATTTCCGACGTGGCGAGGCAACTGATCCAGGAAGGGTTAGACAGCCTCGAAAGTCTTTCTGACGCCCAGATCAAGAAGGAATTAGAAGCGATAGACAGACTCAAGAGATTGCGAGAGGGGCAACCTTATTATTACACAGGTGATTTGGTCGCAGAGTCTCGTGAGGAAAGAGAAAAGCAAATGGATGAAACAATATGGAAAAAATCGTCATAGACGCTAACTTTGCGATTGCCCAAATAATCAGTTTGCCATACTCCGATAAAGTCAGCCAAGTTTTGAAAACATGGCGGGAAGATCGAGTCAGATTGTATGCTCCCATGCTCTGGAGTTATGAGGTTGCCAGCAGCCTCCGTAAAGCAATTGCGTTCAATCGCATTCCTGAGGACGACGCTTTTTCCCGCCTTCGGGATGTGTTCACTATCAAAGTCGCTCTGGTAAAACCTGACATGCAGCTGTTAAAATCCGCAATTCTTTGGGCCGGTAAAATAAAGCAAATTGTTGCCTATGATGCCCAATACCTTGCATTGTCAGAGTCTATCAACGCCAAATTCTGGACAGCAGACGAACGTCTCTACAAGGCCTCCAGTGCCGCTGGCATCGAATGGATTCACTGGGTAGAGGAAGTCACATAACGCGCCGCGCGGACCTGCGTCCCTTTCCCGCCAACCTGCCGCCCGCGCTGGCCGAGGCGATGACGGCGCGCGGCGTCACGTCTCTTTACAGCCATCAAGCCGAAGCCTGGGTTCACGCTCGCGCTGGCGAAAACCTTGTTCTGGCAACCGGCACCGCCGGCGGCAAAACGCTCGGCTACAACCTGCCTGTCCTTTCCGCGTTGCTGGAAGATGATGACGCGCCGGCGTTGTACCTTTTTCCGACCAAAGCGCTTGCCCAAGACCAACAATCCACGTTAGAACGTTTAAACGTTTCAACGTTCAAACGCGCCAACATTCAAACGGCCATCTACGATGGCGATACCCTCCAATCCCACAGAGGAGCAATTCGGGCAAAATCAAGAATTATTCTAACCAATCCCGACATGCTGCATACCGGCATTCTGCCGCATCATACCAACTGGGCAGAATTCTTTTTTACAACCCTCCCATCGTTGATGAAGCCCTCGGCCTGCGCAAGAGTTCGCTACTGGAAGGCGTGCGCCTGGCGCAGGAACTGCTGGCGGCGGTGCGGGAGTTTGTCCAGCGGATGCAAAGCGGAAAAGCGGATGACAGCGGATAGGAGCGCGACGAATCCGCTTATCCGCTTAGAATTCGTTGGCGGATTTGGCGGCGGTGCGGGAGTTTGTCCAGCGGATGCAAAGCGGAAAAGCGGATGACAG
>DYHT01000046.1:0-5806 GCA_020723995.1 Chloroflexus sp. | reverse complement strand
CGGATAGGAGCGCGACGAATCCGCTTATCCGCTTTGCCGCAGGCAATCCGTTGGAAGGATTTTCTTATGCCACTCGACCCATCTATTCCACACACTGACATTACTTATCGCATCATCGGCTGCGCGATGCGTGTGCACACGCGTTTGGGCCCTGGTTTGAAAGAGGTACACTATCAACGCGCATTGACGGCAGAGATGGACAAAGATGGTTTGCTTGTTTACGAAGAGTACCCTGTCGAGATTTACGATGGCGATGAATTTGTGGGTTGGGTATCGCTGGATCACTTTGTGGAGAATTGCATCGTAGTGGAGGACAAGGCATTTGCCCACATGCTCACAGATGAAGAGGTTGCCCAAGTCATCACATATCTCGCAGCGACAAGGCAGCACGTCGGGCTATTGTTTAATTTTGGGCGGAGGAGGCTGGAGTATCAGCGCATTCTGCCGCCCAAAGATGTGACGGATTGGCAGACGCATGTCCGCCGCTATCTGCGACGCGGGCAATTCCCAATAGATAGGAAACGGAAGAACGGATGAGCGCGCACGGTATCCGCTTATCCGTTTAGAATCCGTTGGCGGATTTGGCGGAGGCGCAGGAATTGGTGGAGAGACTGGATGGGAAGGATTAAGGCGGACAGTGATTTCAGCGCGCTTCTCCCTTTTCCCCCCAATGGATGGCGGCCACGCCGAACATCAGGCGGCGGAAGCCAACCTTCTGAAAACCGGCCGCGGCCATGCGCCCGGCCAGGTCTTCGGCACGCAGGAAATTTTCAGTGGAGTCGGGCAGGTAGGTGTAGGCGTCCGCCGAGCCGGAAATCAGCCAGCCCAAAAAGGGAATGACGGCGTGCAGGTGAAACCAGATAAAAGGCGAGAGCAGGCTGTGTCCGGGGCGGGTGGTATCCAGAATGACGACGCGCCCGCCCGGCTGGAGGGCGCGGAACTGTTCAGTCAGCGCCTGCCCCAGGTCGCCGACGTTGCGCATCAGGAAGCCGGAAACAACGGCGTCAAACGTCGCCTCGCCAAATGGCAAGCGCAGGGCATCGGCGGAAGCCCAGTTGAGCGCGCCGTGTTGCAGTCCGGCGCGCATCATCCCCATCGTAAAATCGGCGGCAACGACGCGCACGGCCGGCTGCTGCCGCAGGGCTTCGCGCGCCAGGTCGCCGGTCCCCGCGCCGAGGTCGAGCAGCCGGTCGGCGGGGGAAAGCCGGGCGCGGCGGATGGTCTCCCGCCGCCAGCGCACATCCTGCCCGCCGGTCATCAGGCGGTTCAGTAAATCGTAATGAGGGGCAATGCGCCCAAACAGGCTGCACACGTATTGGGCGTGTTCGTTGCCGGTAAACTGAGCCATTTTGCTGTTCCTTCGTTGCCGTGATATACTCACCGCCGTTATGGTCGCGCTTTCAGCAACCATTATTAGACTTTATGTTAGCACGCCAAAGTGATGGGATGCCTGCCTTTTCGGGCGGCAGTTCAACTGCCGCCCCATCAGTTTGGTGCGCCAAGAACTTTATTGGAAGTGATGCGGAGGCGCGATGATATCTGGCGAGAATCTCAAAGCGGCCGGCTGGAAAATCTGGTGGCTGGCAGCGCGCCCCAAAACACTGCCGGCCGCGGCCTCCGGGGTCATCACCGGCGCGGCGGTGGCGTTGTACGAGGGACGTTTTCAACCGGGCCCGGCGTTTGCGGCGCTGTTGGCGGCCCTGCTGCTGCAGATCGGCAGTAACCTGGCCAATGACGTTTTTGACTTTGAGCGCGGCACGGATGCCGCTGAACGTCACGGCCCGCTGCGGGTGACCCAGGCCGGGCTGTTGACGCCGTCCCAGGTCAAGGCCGGCATGTGGACGGTGTTCGCCTTGGCGGCGCTCCTGGGCGTGTACCTGATATTGGTCTCCGGCTGGCCGGTGGTGGTCATCGGCCTGCTGGCGATTATCGTGGCAATTGCTTATACCGGCGGCCCGTTTCCGCTGGGCTATTATGGACTGGGCGACCTGTTCGTCTTTCTGTTTTTCGGCCCGGCGGCGGTGGCAGGCACGTATTACATCCAGACGCGGAGCGTGAGCGCGCTGGCATGGTGGCTGTCTGTTCCGGTGGGCTTGATTGTCACCGCGATTCTGGTGGTCAACAATCTGCGCGATATTGACACGGACCGCGCCGCCAGAAAACACACACTGGCGGTTTTGCTGGGCAGGCGCGGTGCGCAAATCGAATATACATTGTGCCTGACGATTGCTTTCCTGTGGCTGCCCATCCTGGCCTGGCTCGGGCTATTGCCGTGGCTTTCCCTGCTGGCCTGGGTGGCGCTGCCGCTGGCCTGGCGCGCCAGCTGCACGGTGTTCACCCGCCAGGGATGCCCGCTCAACGCGGCGCTGGCCGATACCGGGCAACTGGCGCTGGCCTTCAGCCTGCTCTGCCTGGCCAGTATGCTTCTGGCTAGGTGACAAACTTCCACGGGCACAGGCGACGTTCCAGCCAGTCAATGCTGAAGTACAATCCCAGCCCAAGCAGGCTCATGGCCAGCACCCCGGCGTACATGGCCGGGTAGTTCAGCAGGGTGCTGCCGTTATAGTAAATGTAGTAGCCCAGTCCGCGCCGGGTGGCGAACAACTCGGCCATATACAACACAGCCACCGCCGTCCCCACGGATTGGCGCAGGGCAGTCAGGATGGCGAGCAGGCTGGCAGGGAAGTAGATGAATCCAAACAGGGCGCGGCGGCCCGCGCCGAGGCTGCGCAGGCTCTGGATGAGTTGGAAGGGCAGCGCGGCGGCCTGGTCGCGCACCAACACGATAATCTGAAAGAACAAAATCAGGAAAATGATGACGATTTTCGCCAGGTCTCCGATGCCCAGGAATAACATGACAATCGGAACCAGCACGACTTTCGGGATCGGGTAGAGGAGATAAATAATGGGGGAAAAGATGCGGTTGAGCTGTTTGGATTGACCAATGGCCAGGCCAGCCGGCGCAGCCAGAACGATTGAAATTGCCATCCCGGCCATAACCCGCCACAGGCTGGCCAGGAAATGTCCCGGCAGTTCTCTGCTCAGTTCGTCAACAAAAACGCGGATCACGAGCCAGGGCTCGGGCAGGATCGGGCGCGCTATCAGCATAGCGGCAGCCTGCCAGACCAGAATCAACCCCAGGGCGGCAGCCAAAATATCCCGTCGCTTCATCTGGCTGACATCTCCTGGCGCAATCTGTCGCAGATGGCGCGATAGTCTGGGCTGCGCCGGTAATCCTCCCGCCCTGCGCCGGGGTTGTCAAAGGTCAGTGGGGCGCGGTGCGGCGGATGGGTGAGCAGCAGTATTTTCTGGCCCATGATGGCGGCTTCTTCGATGGTGTGAGTCACGATGACAAGGGTCAGGTTTTGCTCGGCGCGCAACTCCAGCGTCAGGTTTTGCAGATCCTCGCGGATAACGGCATCCAGGGATGCAAATGGCTCATCCATCAAGAGCAAATCGGGCTGAAGCGCCAGTGTGCGGGCGATGGCGGTACGCTGGCGTTGGCCGCCGGAAATCTGCGCCGGGAATTTATCGGCGACTTCAGCAATCGCCAGGCGTTCCAGCCAGTGGGTGACGTTTGCAGCCGGCCGGTGATTGCGCGGGGTATGGATTCCGTCCGGGCCGTAGAAGTTGCGCACGCGCAGGCCGATGTCCACGTTTCTGCGCACTGTGGCCCAGGGCAGCAGTCCGTAATCCTGCAAAATCAGGCCGGTATGAGGGCGGGGGCGCGCCAGCGGCTGTTCGTCAATCAGCACTTTACCGCTGGCAGGCAAATACAGCCCGGCCAGCAGGTAGAGCAGAGTCGTCTTCCCGCAGCCCGAAGGGCCAAGGATGGCCCAGGTCTCGCTGCGCTGCGCCTGCCAGGAGAAGTTCTCGAAGATTGGCGCGCTGCGCGGGTAACCGAAAGTAAGCGATTGGATGCTGATCACCGGCAATTTTATTACAATCTGCGCATCTTATGGCAGGAATGTGGGGTTGACCGAATCGGCGTAAGACAGGTCGCTGCCGATAATGTCCTTTTCCCGCGCCCAGGCCAGGGCGTCGTTCCATTCCGCCTCAGACGGGACGCCGGCGGCCGGGAACGGCGGAATCGCGTAGGTCGTCAAAAGTGGTGGTGGGACGAGTTTCTTGTCGCTCAACAGCGCCGTGTATTTGGCCGGGTCGGCGTTAATCAGGCCGGTCGCCTCTTCGATGGCGGCCAGGAAAGCGCGAATGGCTGCGGGGTGGGCGTCAATCACTTCCTTGCGGAAGGAAATCACGCTGGAGCCGTATTGCGGGTACTGCGAGTCATCCAGCACAATCACCGCGCCCTGTTGAATCGCCAGCGATGCCAGCGGGTCAGGCAGCACCGCGGCTTTGAGTTCGCCGGAGGCCAGCAGCGCCATGCGGTCGGCTATTTTTGGCACGGGGATGGTTTTGATCTCATCCGGCTGGAAGCCCTGTGTTTGGAGCATGCGGTCGGTGAAGTACTCGATGATGGTTCCCTGCGAGATGCCGATTTCAACGCCCTTGAGCTGCTCCGGGCTGGTAATTCCGCTCTGACTGGAAGCCAGGATAAAGAAATGTCCTGCCCCTGCAGTGGGCGTCAGCGCGTAACGGACCGCCTGCATCTGAATCTGTTCTTTATTGAACAGGAAGACGGAAATAGTCTCATTGACGGTGCCAGCGGCCTGACCTGCTGCCAGGAGTTGATCGCGTTCCGGGGCAGAGGAAACCGGCACAAATTCAACCTGAACGCCATACTTGGCAAACAGGCCTTCCTGCTCGGCAACGTACATCGGCAATGTATCAATGATGGGCAGGACGGCAATCCGCAACGTGACCGGCACAGCGGTTTCGGTTGGAGCGGGCGCCGGCGCTTCCGTTTCGCTCGGCTCGGGCAGCGCCGTCGCTTGCGGCGCAGCCGGGGCGCAAGCAGCCAGATTGACGCTCAAGGTCAACAGCAGCGCAACGATAAGGGGCAGTAAACGTGTGGGACGCATAGGGTGATAGGTTCCTTTCAGTAAATTAGTTTTGAATCTAGCGGCTCAACCAGGCGAAATTTGCTCTTGGTTGTCCCTCGATTGAGACTTGGGGGGGGGTGGAGATTGTCTTCTGGGACGCCGACGCTGCGCAACAACATTAAACGCAGGGTCGGGAAGACGCGTTCCGGGTGCGGCTCGCCGGCATAGACCCAGCGCAGCACAATTTCATTAAGCGCGCCGATCCAAACACGAGCGGCGACTTCGGTATTCAGCGCGGGGAGGCTGCCATCTGCAACCGACCGGTCGAGATGGGCGCGGATAATGTTCGCAAAGCGGTCGTTGATTTCGCGCCGCTTTTCTTCAAACACAGCGCCCAGCCCGACGGCCTGGATAAAGGCAATTTTTGCCAGTGTCCGGTACTGACCGAAAGTGGTTTCACATATGTTCAGGGCTGCATCCACGCGGGCAACGCCAGGTATGTCCTGTTTCAGCGCCGCGTTCAGACGCTTTTCGAGCAGTTCAACGAACTGGTCAATCAGGGAAAAGAAGATGTGTTGTTTGCTAGGAAAATAGAAATACACCGACCCTTTGGAGGTTTGCGAGGCGGTGACGATTTCGTCAACGTGTGTATCGTGGTAGCCTTTGGCGGCAAAAACACGCGCCGCTGCTTCGAGTATCCGTGCGCGTGTGTCGCTATCTTGGGGTTGGTGATTCGTCATCGTGTCCATAAACCGACCAGTCGGTCTATGAATGATACCACAAGATAGCATATTTTTGTATAGCTTAATAACGGTAGTTTCGCTCATTTCCAATCATGGGCTGGCCAATAGCGGATTACTCAG
>DYHT01000045.1 GCA_020723995.1 Chloroflexus sp. | reverse complement strand
CGCCGTCGCCACAAGGCAGCAGCGCCAACTTAATGTGACATTGTCAAAGTAGAGAGTAGAGAATAGTCCACCGCTTTCGCTTCTCACAACACCCACCCCGCAACCCCTATCTCGTAACCCATTACTCGCTTCTCATCACTCATCACTATTTTCTCCTTCGTATTCTTCGTGTCCTTTGTGGTGAATAACTATGCCTGAACCCGCCATCCTCACCGAAAATCTAACCCGCCGCTTTGGCGATTTTCTCGCCGTTGACCACGTATCCTTCGAGGTGCAGGCCGGCGAAGTCGTCGGCTACCTCGGCCCGAACGGCTGCGGCAAGACCACCACCATCCGCATGTTGCTCGGTTTGCTCCAGCCCTCGGATGGCAAAGCCAGCGTGCTTGGCTACGACGCCTTCCGCCAATCGGAAGAAGTGCGCGCCCGCGCCGGTTATATGTCACAGAAGTTTGCTTTATACGATGATTTGACTGTCTGGGAAAATCTGTCTTTTTACGGCGGCGTGTACGGCATCCGCGAAAAAGCCCGGATTGAGGCAACGCTCGCCCTGGTCGGGCTGGCCGGCCACGGGTCCGAACTGGCGCGGGCGCTTTCGGCCGGCTGGCGTCAATGGCTGGCGCTCGGCATCGCCCTGGTCCACCATCCCAAACTTTTATTTCTCGATGAACCCACCTCCGGCGTCGACCCCTCCGCCCGGCGCGTCTTCTGGGATCTGATCTACGAACTGGCCACTGAGGGCGTGACCGTCTTTGCCACCACGCATTACATGGACGAGGCCGAGTACTGCGGCCGGATTGGCATGATGCGGGATGGCAGACTGCTGGCCATGGATACGCCTGCCAACCTCAAGGCGCAGGTCATCCCCGGCGACGTGTGGGAAGTGTTTGCCGGGCCGCTGCTGGAGGCGCTGGATGCCTGCGGCAAATGCGAAGATGTATTACGGGTTGGGCTGGCGGGCGACCATCTGCGCATAATTACCGCACGCGGCATGAAAGAAATACAATTGCGCGCCGCGCTCAAATCGGCAGGGCTGAAAACTACCACCCTCGCCCGCGGCGAGCCGACACTGGAGGATGTTTTCTTGTCGCTGGCGCGGTGAGATGCTGGCAATATATTCCACCTTTTGCAGCCCAATAGGAAGGTAAGTCACGGCGATTCCCACGCACCCCAAGGCGTGGTAAGGCCATTCGTGATACAATTTTAGTGTTACAAGGGCGTAAATTATGCTCGAAAATTTTGCTGATTTCCCTTCTGTTGAACAGTTGAAACCGCTGGCAAGGAATTTTGGCTTGCGGTTGATTGTGCTCTTCGGCTCGACCGCGCGCGGTGTGACGAATCGAGAAAGTGATATTGACCTTGGCGTTCTCTCGGAAAAACCGCTTTCGCCAGTGCAGAGGCGGCGACTGTGGAGCGCACTTTCTACCTTGTTTCCTGCTGATGTAGATTTGACTGTGCTCAATCATGCCGATCCGCTGGTCAGTTATCAGATTGCCAGCGAAGGGGTTATTTTGTTCGAGACAGTTTCCTTTGCCTGGGAAACCTGGAAATCCTATGCTGTGCGTCGTTATTGGGATACACACAAATTTCGCGAAAGCCAAAGCGCATATCTAGCCCGCCGTGCTGAGGAGTTGCGCCATGCTGCGCTTGAATAAGGATTTGCTTCGCCAGAAATTGATAGAACTGGCTCAATATTTGGGTGAACTGGAGCCATTGAGCACAGTCAGCTTTGAAGAGTATCGAGCCGATTACGTTCAACGTCACGCTATCGAGAAATTGATCGAGCTAATCGTGGAAACAGCCAGTGACATCAATCGTCAGATCTTGGAGACCAGTGGCGCCGTGCCTCCGACCACATATTTCAGCACCTTTGACGAAATGGGGGCATCAGGTGTTCTGCCGAGGACGCTCGCTGTTCGCCTCGCTTCCACGACCGGATTGCGGAACCGTTTGGTACACGGATACGAAAAAGTTGATCATCAGATCGTTCATCGCAGCCTCAAATCGCTGATCAGGGATTACCGGCAATACCTTGTCAAAATGAACGATTACGTGCAATTCGAGAAGTCAGTATAGTTTGACCGATCAAGATTTGCCTTATGCACGTAAATTGTAGGCGGATTGACAAACCGATTTCTTATGGTGACTCATTTGCCCAAACCCTCCCTCTTCGGCCGATTTGTATCCTTCATGGGCTGGACGCGCTCGAGCGTTTTTTTGATGAGCGCGTTTTTGTTAACTGTCTTCCTCATCATCTACATTTGGTGGCCGATTGCCGAACAGATGCTGGCTTACATGGCTTGGGATGGGCAGTGGTGGCGCTACTTTGACTGGCTGCTGGTCGGCATTTTCCTGTTCATGTCGTTGACCATCATGTCCGGCGCGAACATCCGCACCGACGCGTTGACCGTCTTCGTCGGCGCGGCCGGCGGACTGGTGATCGAGAGCTGGGGCACGCAGACCGGCATCTGGTGGTATTTCACCGCCCAGCACCCGCCGCTGTGGATCATCCCGGCCTGGCCGATTGCCAGCCTGACGATTGACCGCATGGTGCGCTTTTTGCAGCAGCGGATACCGGCGTCAAAGGCCGAATGTCATTCCGCTTCGGGGAATGACATTTTCAAGGTGATTTACTGGTTGATATTTCCCGCCTTCTATGCCCTGATACTGATTTTCATCTGGCCTGCGCTGGGCAAGTCCATGACCCTGGTGGCCGTGCTGCTCGTTACTTTTTTCATCCTGACACCCACCGACCATCGCTTCGCCGTGCTGACTTTTGTGGCCGGTTCGGCGCTCGGCTATTTCCTCGAATACTGGGGCACCACGCGTGAATGCTGGACCTATTACACCCTGCAAAAGCCGCCGCTCTTTGCTGTGTTGGCGCATGGCATAGCCGCGGTCGCTTTCTGGCGGGCGGGGGTGGTGCTGAAGATGATGTGGATGAAAGTGGGCGCGAACGCAGCGGCGTTGTTAAATTGACAAATAAACCAAATTTCCCGGAATGTTGTACAATCAGACTGTCTGCTTTTGCCTGCCTACCCTCATTCGTCCGCACAGGAGACCTCAGCCATGACAACTTTTCCCGAATACTCGCAATATGATGGACTCGGCCTGGCCGAACTTGTCCGCGCGAAGAAAGTGTCCACCGCCGAACTGGTGGAGGAGGCCATTCGGCGCATCGAAGTGCACAATCCGGCGCTGAATGCCGTTATCTATAAAATGTACGACTCCGCCATGGAAACCGCCAAAAAGCCCATACTGGATGGCCCCTTTACGGGTGTGCCGTTCCTCATCAAAGACCTGATGGCAACCATCCAGGGCGTGCCAACCAGCAGCGGCAACCGGCTGTGGCGGGACATTCCAGCCAAACAGGATACCGAACTGGCGCGACGCTGGAAACAGGCCGGCGTGATCATTCTGGGCAAAACCAACACCCCCGAATTTGGCCTGACCCCTTACACCGAGCCGGAGACGTTTGGCGCGGCGCGCAACCCGTGGGACACGTCCCGCACGCCGGGCGGCTCCTCCGGCGGATCGGGCGCAGCCGTGGCGGCGCGCATCGTCCCGCTGGCCTCCGGCGGCGATGGCGGCGGCTCGATTCGCATCCCGGCTTCGGCCTGCGGATTGTTCGGCCTCAAGCCCACGCGCGGCCGCACACCCACCGGCCCAATCATTGGCGAATCATGGCATGGCTTCGCCATCGAGCATGTTCTTACCCGCTCAGTGCGCGATTCGGCCGCCATGCTGGATGCCACCGCCGGGGCGGATATCGGCGCGCCGTACTATGCCCCTCCGCAAGAACGTCCCTTCCTGCGGGAAGTGACCGCCAAGCCGGGCAAACTGCGCATCGCTTTTACCGGCCGACCCATGCTCGGCGTCAACGTCCACGCCGATGTGCTCAAGGGACTGGCAGAAACGGTCAGCCTGCTGCAAGATCTCGGCCACGAGCTGGTGGAAGACGCCCCGCTTGTGGACGGCCAGGCCTTTTCACTGGCGTTTGTGACCATTCTGGCGGCTGAATTGCGCGCGGATATTAAAGAGGCCGCCCGCGCCGCCGGGAAACGCCTTTCGGTAAAAGATTTCGACCCAGCCAGCTTTGGCCTGGGGATGCTCGGCAAGGCTCTCAGCGCCGAGGAATATGCCTCTGCCGCCCGCTACCTGCAAATGGCAGCGCGTGACATTGCCCGGTTCTTTGTAGGTTACGACATGCTGCTCACCCCCACGCTTTCCCAGCCGCCGGTACCGATTGGCTCGCTCCAGCCCTCGGCCGGAGAAAAAGCGCTTATCCGCCAGATTGGCCGGCTGGATGCCGGCGGCTTGCTCAAACTGATGGGCATCATCAAGCCCCTCGCCGCAAAGACTTTCGAATTCATCCCCTGGACGCCGGTGTTCAACGTCAGCGGCCAGCCGGCCATGTCGGTGCCGCTGCATTGGAACGCTGAAGGCCTGCCCATCGGGATGCACTTCGTCGGCAGGTTTGGCGACGAGGCCAGCCTGTTTCGCCTGGCGGGTCAACTCGAAGGGGCCAGGCCATGGGCCAATAGAATCCCGGTTGGGTATTAACACAAAACTCGCGTTGTCACCCTGAGTGCTTCCATAGCGGAAAAGCGCCACTGTACAATGGTAATGACATTTATTCTGTCACTCTGCCTGCCCTGGCGGGCTAGGCCAGGGAGCGAAGCGAAGAGTCTCCTCACCACAAGGGGATGCTTCGGTACAGAACGCCTCAGCATGACAAATGGTGGTATTGCCTTCTTAATGTGTCAACCCTAAACGCTTGAAAATTGTTTCAGCTGTTTGAGCATTCGCCGCTTGGATTTGGCTGCGCTGAATATCAATCACAAACGGAACGGCGTGCGCCTCTTGCACGCTGTTTTCGTCTAGTTCTACCAGTACCAGCGCGCTGCGGCGGACATCTGCCAGGCCGCCCTGATCGAACAGGGCATTGCCCAGGCTGTAGAGGACAAGTGCCGACCTTCCCGCAGGCCTGTCATGAGAAGTAGCCGAAGGATCCGAACCTGCGGGAAAGTGGAGCCATTCGGCAGATTGAAGCACGTGCAGATGATGTCCCCAGATCAGCGTCGCGCCGGCCTGGGATAACTGCGCGGCCAGCCATTTCTGCCGCTCGTTTGCACCACCTTGATATTCCACTCCCCAGTGGATAGAGACGATCACCAGCGCGCCTCTCGTGTGGGCTTCACCAATGGCTTGTTTCGCCGCATATATATCCAGCGGGGCGCTGATATCCTCGAAAGCCAGGAAAGCCAGTCTCAAGCCATTGATCGTGCGGTAGACCGGTAAAGGCTGAGGGCCGAGCGGTGTGATCCCGGCCGAGGTCAGGACCGTTCGCGTCTCTGCCAACCCTGCCTCTCCGCAATCCAGGCGGTGGTTGTTTGCCAGGGATAACAAGTCCAATCCTGCTTCGGCAAGATAGCGGACGCGCTCAGGCGGGGCGCACAGGTTATATCCGCTTGTAATCGCTGGGGCCGTCGTCAGCGGGGATTCCAGGTTTGCCAGCGCCAGATCTGCTGAGCGGAGATAAGGCGCAAGATAGGCCAGCGAGCTATCGCCGGGCGTGACGTCGCGGCCGAGCATGATGTCTCCCAAAATAACAAGCGTGACTGTTCGATGAGGTTCGCAGGAAACGGCAACAAGAAGGATCAGCCAGGCGGCTAACAAGTTGAAAATTGCAGGTTGAAGGTTAAAACCTGCAACCCTCAACCTGAAACCTGAAACCGGTTTTTTCACGGCGCGATGAATAGCTTCGTCCACTCCGGCTGCGGCGGGTTGGTGCCGGCCTCAACCTGCGCCTGCCATTCCTCATCGGTCATGCGGCTGGCGGCCGGGACAGTGAATTCATAATATGTGAATACCGCGCCGATGCCGATGCGCCAGGGCTGACCGGGCAGGACAACGTAGATCCAGGTCGGCTGGCCGATGGCTTCCTCCAAAGCGGCCAGCCCGCCTTGCGGAGAGGGGCCGGTGGCCACATCCGCGATCAGGGCGGCTTTCTGATCGCTCAGATCGCGCGCCATGTCGCCGGTCGTATCCGCGGCGGCCAGGGTGAATTGCTCCAGGATGCCGCCCCAATAGAAAATGTGCCAGTACTCGTCGTCGGTCAAGGCCGTGCCGGCCAATTCTTTCTCAGAGACGGTCTTCAGGAAGGTCAGCTCTTCGATCAGGTTTTCGAGGTTTCTCATGGTCAAATCGGAGAGACGGTTGCGCTGCGCCAAGCCGTTCTCGGTCATCTGGGTCAGAGCCAGCAAGCGGGCGTAGGCTTCGGGATTGGGTTCAACGTAGCCGTGCGGAGGCTTTTCCGCGCCCTCGCCGCCGCCCATCTCGGCCATGACCTGCTTGGCGTACAGGATGGTATCATGCTTGAGCTCGGTCCACGAGCCGAGGGCGGTGTGTAGATCCTTGCGCGCCCAGGCCTGGGTCTGCATGAAGGCCGGATAACGACCATCTTTAGGGGTAATGAGCGGCTGGAAGGTATACAGCCACGACCAATACAGGTTTTGCGTCCATGAATCCGTCCCCAGGGCAGCGACCTCATTGCGGACTTTGGTCATCTGTTTATCGTAATTGGCGTAGTGCGTCTCGCCCAGCTCTTGCAGGATGGTGTAGGCTTCAGCGGAGCCCATGGCGGCGAAGAAATCCAGGCCCTTGGGCAGGCCGCGCGGATCATCCTCAGTGCCGACTTTACGCCAGATCAACTGGCCAAAGACGTAGGCATCCAGGGTGAAGCGCTGGCCCATAAAGCGGAAGCCTTTGGTGACCTGCTCCTGATCTTGCCAGATCCAGACCCACATGGAGTTGACCTGAGGCGGCGGCAGGGTCTTGGCGGCTTCCATGAACTGGGCGAATTTGGCCTCGTCGGCCAAGGACTGCACAGCGGCGTTCGCGCCGAAGACGGAATCCATCAGTGCGCCGTACTCGTGGTAGCCCAGGTCATCCGCCTTGCCAACGATGAAAACGGTTGGGTCATAGATGTTTGCCCACAGTTGGGCGGCTGGGGTGCCATCCGCGGCAGTCGCGGAGCGCAGAGTCTGGGTGAGCAGCAAAGCGCGGCGCGTCTCGTAGGCATCGTTCAGGCGGAAGGTCAGCCGCCCGTACCACATCATGGCGCGGAAGTACTTCTTCAGTTCCTCGCCGCGGGTGTAGTGACCACGCGGTTTATAATGGCTGTAATCTTCGATCAACTTTTTATCGGGCGCCAGGTCGGGGCGATCCCAGATGGGTGAGACCTGCGCGGCGGAGGCGGCGTTGATCAGACCGAGTTCGGCGCTGACCAGGTTGGCTGCCTCAGCCGGCACAGGGTCCGACAGGCCGAGCAATTGAGCGGCCACGGCGAAGAAAGCCACATTGCGCAGAGCCGGTTCTTCGAGCGCGCTGCCGCGCAGGGACTGGTACTGCTGGTACGCAACATTCAGCATGGCGCTGGTCAGGGCGTTCAGGTCGGCGATGAAGTAGTCCCGCTCCAGGTCGCGCAACATCTTGTCGAAGAGCAGGTGGTAGACGTGGTAGACCGAGTCGGTGGTGATGAAGATATTGGCCTGGTCGTAACGGTGGCTCTCATAAAGTTGGTAGAACTCACGGAATTCGCCGGGCTTGGGTGGTAGGACGACGAAGCCGTTCTGCGTCAGCAGCGCCCGGGCCTGCGCCGAAAGGCTGACCGTATCCATACCCTGGACGGCGTTCAGATCTACGGGCAGGGTGTAGTCGCTGCCGCCAAAGGAGGCCGGCAGGTTGACTTGCACAAGCGGATACTCGGCGAAGCCAGGCGGGTAGACGCCCGGCGGCGGGGTGGGCAGCGGCCCGGAAGCAGTCGGCGTGGCGATTGTTGGAGGCGTTTGGGTGAGCGAAATGGGGATGCTGCAAGCCAGTGAGACGACGATCAGGGCGTTGATCGCCCGCCACAGGGGATGATATTTTATGGGTTTCATGATTTTCTCCTCGTGGAATTGCACATTAGGGCGCGAGAATCAATACGCGGCCATCCTGTATATGGACGATCTGCATTTGGCGGAATCTTCCCTCCAACGTATAGACGGCGTTGAAGCCGAAACCGTTCCACTCCCAGACCTTGAGCCTGCTCGCCGTTTTGGACGGTGGATCATCATACCAACCTTCCAGCGTGATCAGTTCGGTCCTGCCATCGCCGTTCAGGTCGGCGGTGCCAAAGGCGCGGATTGGCTCAGCCAGGGCGGAGCCGGCCCACAGCTCACGGTAACGCCCATCCTTCCAACCGATCAGGATCAGGTGGCAGGATTCCCCTGCGGCGTCATGAAATCCCGCGATGCGCCCGCCGTGCGGCAACCACCTATCCACTGGCCAGGGGCGAAAAGGCCGCCAGACCAGCAAGGTGACTTCGGGTGCCCCGTCACGGTTTAGGTCGTTGAAGGCAGCCTGGGATACCCGCCAGTCCTCCCGGCTCTGCCATACCACCCGGCTTGCGGAAAGGATGGCAAGACGGCCTGCAGACAGGGCCAGCGATTCGGGGTGGCCATCCCCATTCAGGTCGGCCTGCACCGGCAGACTGACCGGTTCAGCCGAGGCGGGCAGAGGAACGGGCTGCAAGCCTTGCGGCGTCAGTTCCCAGGCGTGCAGTTTCAGCGGAGAGAGCAGAAGCAGGGCGAGGAGGCTGAGCAGGAGTGGAAAGAAAGACTTGCGGAGGGTGTTTATCCTGATTGTATTGTACAACTTTTATTACTCGCCCATCACCTGCACCACTAATTCCCTCCGCCTCGGCCTGACATCAAAATCCACATACACAATCTGCTGCCAGGTGCCGAGAGTCAGGCGGCCATCTGTGAAGGGTATGGTCAGCGAAGGCCCCAACAGTGCGGCGCGCACGTGGCTGTGACCATTGCCATCGCCCCAGCGGGCATTGTGGGCGTACTCGCGGTTGGCAGGCAGGATCTCGTCGAACAGGCGGCGTAGGTCGGCCAGCGCGCCCAGCTCAAATTCGATGGTGGTCAGCGCACTGGTGGAGGAGGGGCAGAAGACCGTGACCGTGCCGTCTTTCAATCCGCTTTTGGCCACAGCCTCGGTGACGGCATCAGTGATGTCGTGGATGTCGGCGCTGCCTTGCGTGGTGAGGGGGATGGTAAGGGTTTTGACGCTCATCTTCTCCTTCTCCATGGCGATAAGATAACTGGTTTATCGGTTGCGTCGAATGGCCTCGATGAGTTGTCGAATACGCTGTTCTTCAACCGAAGACAAGTTTTCTTTTTGAACCTTGTTGTAAATCGTGATCAGCCAGACCGTATCCCCTTCGACCAGGTAGTACACCACCCGATAGCCGCCGCGTTTGCCCCGCCCTTTGGCTTTCATCCTAGTTTTGCGCGCTCCGCCGGTATTGGGAATGAGCGGGTGAGCTTCTGCATCCAGTGTTTGCAGGAATGACTCAAAATCGCTGCGCAATTCGGGATTATGCTTGCGCAGCGATTTCAGATCGCGGTCAAACCAGGCAGTGAATACGAAGCGGTGACGCATTATGCCTTGTTCAATACTTTATCCAGATGGTCAGTGAGCGCCTGCGGCGTATCCACGCGGGCGACGCGATCAAGCAGAATATCCTGCAGGCCAGCAGCCAGGCGTTCTCCCAAGCTGAACATCTCCACAGCAGTTTCGTCCATAATGGTCACCAACAGGGGAGCATCTTCGGGCAGGTCGATTTTATCCAGCAGTTGGATTTTCCCCTTATGGACGATTGCTCTCAGGGTTGGGTAGATCATGGCAGACTTCCAATCTAGCAGATGGCCAGGCTAACGATTTGACTAGATTATATCCCGTTTTTAAAGGAATACCACTTCCAAAACCCTGCTGATCTCAAAGCGCGTCTTTTTCTATCGGATGCCGTAGGATGGTCTTGAGTTTTTCGGGGTCGGCGCGGCGTGGGTCGCCGAGGTAGATCTCGTGGTGTTTGCCACGCAAGCGGTAACCATTCTCGCGGGCGAAGGCGTACATCTTATCCAGAGTGGCGGGTTCGGCGGAATAAGGTCCGACGTGCATGGTTTGTACGCATAATCCCTCGTGGAAAGGCTCGAGGCGCATCTTCGTCAGGGCAGGATTGTCACCGCGCTTTTTACGCAACTGGCTCAGAGCTTCCTGGTACATTTCCTGGGTGATGTGATCGGGTTGAAGCATCATCAGGGTGTAGAGCTAGTCTTCCTTGCGCTCGAAACTGAACTCGCCCGATTTCACCCACCAAAGTCCTTCCAGCGCCATGACGGGATAGTCAATCGGATTATCCTTGCGCAGTTTGGAGGTGAACTTGAGCGTGTATGAAATTCCATAGAGGACTTGCATCGCCTCCTGGAATGAGGCGGAGGTGGAAGGCCCCTGGTCTTTCTCGATCGCCCCGTCAATCATGGCGAAGTTGAAGCGCGGCACTGCGACGATTTCCACCTTTTTGGCGGAAGGGGCGTAAAGGTATTTCAGGTCTTTGCGCAGGTCGAGTTTTATCATGATGTCCTCCTCACGCAATTGCTACGTACTCATGTGTACGTTGCTAGGTGAATGATTGGTTGTTCGTTTTCCTCCTCTATCCAGCGAGAGGAGAAACCTGGTATTCGATCTTGCTCGGTATAGAAACGCGCCGCGAAGCATCCAATATTTCCATTGATACGATATTTCCCGCTTCATCATAATCGAGTATTACACCGGGCTTATCCTCGTCGCTCTCGGTGACAGGCGAGTCAGAAAAGATGATGGTGAGTGTGTCTGTCGTACGGTCATATAAAATTTTCATGGCTTACCTCCAATACTTCTTGACTTTATTGGTTCGATAAACTGTTACGATCACCAGCGGCTCGCGATCTATATCTACAAAAACTCGCAAAAGACAGGTTTTAGACGGCTCGCCTATTTGCGACTGTACTACGATGCGGCCCTGCCGAACAACTTCAATCTGATGTGGTGAAGAGAGCACATTGGCAACATCTATTTCAGTGATTTGCCTGCGCGCCATTTCGCTGAGAGCGTGGTCAGAAAAGGTATATCTTGTGATCGGCGCTATTTCTAGCATTTTCTCTGCCTTGGTTTGTTTCGGTGCCTCTTCTAGTGATTATACGGCAATTTTACCCCTCGTGATGCAGATGCTCAATTGCTTCTTCTTTGCTCCGGCTTGCCGCGCCGGATGGCTTTATCGCCAAAACGCTCGTTGAGTGTATCTAACGTGGCTTGCAAGCGGCGCGCCTTCTCGGCCTCTTCGCCCCATAATTCCATCTGCCTCAGCGGCGCGCCCAGTCCGCTTATGCCGACGCCGATGAGACGCACCGCCTTGCCCTTTGGCCGCACCTTCGCCAGCAGGCTGAGGGCGGTGACGGCGATCTCCTCATCCTGGTCGGTGGACTGGGGCAGGGTCGCCTGCCGCGTGATGGTCGTGAAATCCGGCCAGCGGATTTTGATCTTGACTGTCGTCCCGGCCAAGTTCGCCCGCCGCAGCCGCCGCCCGACCTGCGCCGAGAGTTTCCGCAGCGTATTTTCCAGCGTTTTGTCATCACGCACATCGCGGGCAAACGTGACTTCCTGGCTGATGGATTTGACGGCATGCTCGGTCACGACGGGGCGCTCGTCCAGTCCGCGGGCGCGACGCGCCATCTCGCGCCCGTGTTCGCCGAAAATGCAGGCGAGCTCCGCTTCGGAGCGGTTGGCAAGGTCGCCAATCGTGTGAATCTGCAATTCGGCCAGTTTCACGGCTGTCTTGGGGCCGACGCCCCACAGCATCTCAACCGGCAAGGGGGCCAGAAAGGCCGCTTCTTCCCCGTGCTGGACGAGCGTTATGGCGTTCGGCGGCCGGTCCCCGCGCGCCGATTTTTTCCCAACTTCCGTAGCGATTTTGGCAACCAGTTTATTGGTGGCAATTCCTATGGAACAGGGCAGGCCGAGTTCTTCCCGGATTTGCGACTGCAACCGGCCGGCAACCTCGGCGGGTGGCGCGGGCATGTCGCTGATGTCCACGAAGGCCTCGTCAATCGAAATTTGCTCGACCAGTAGGGCGAGATTGCGCAGGCGTTCCATCACTTGTTCTGAAACCTCGCTGTAGACGCGCTGGTGCGGCGGCACGACGCGCAGCCCCGGGCAAATCCGCATGGCGCGCGCCATCGGCATCGCCGACCGCACACCGAACCGGCGCGCGGCGTAGGAACAAGAGGAGACCACACCACGCGTTTCCGGTCGCCCACCCACAGCGAAGGGTTTGCCGCGCAGCGAGGCATCGCGCAGCTCTTCCACCGCGCAGAAGAAGGCATCCAGGTCGAGGTGCAGGATCTTGCGAGGCATTAATCGAATTATAGCGCGCCTGGCCTTGAATGGCAGCACCACACTGGTGCAAAGTAACAGTCACTTCAAGTGCACCTAGAGGTAAGAAGGGGGCATAAAGTTCATGGGGGGAGGGTCAAAAATGGTATGTTCATTTTATGGAAAATGCGCTATCATAGTACAAGGATCATTGAGTGGGAACATTTCTTATCAAAAAGTCGTCTTTCAAGTGGTTTGCAGGGGTTGTTCCCACGTGCTGGCATTAACTTAACCCTGCGATTAGACCGCGGTTTTGCGGAGGAGGAAGCTATGATTTCACGACGCATGATCATCCCGGCTGTTCTCATCTTGACCATCCTGGCGCAATTAATGCCAGGCGCCGTATTTGGCCCTCAAGCGGCCTCTGCGGTGACGCGCTGTGACTGGGCGCAGTTCATCGCGGACGTCACCGTGCCGGATGGCACCAGCTTCGCGCCCGGCACGGCGTTCACCAAGACCTGGCGTTTGAAGAACATCGGCACTTGCACCTGGACCACCTCTTATGCCCTGGTCTTCGTCAGCGGCAGTCAGATGGGCGCGCCCAGTGTGATCAACCTGCCATCCAGCGTCGCGCCTGGGGCAACAGTGGATCTCTCGGTCAATATGACCGCGCCAGCCACGAGCGGCAGCTACCGGGGTTACTGGCAGCTGCGCAACGCGTCTGGCGTCCTGTTCGGCATTGGGACGTATGCCAACAAGTCATTCTGGGTGGATATAAAAGTTTCCACCGGCTATGCCACCGGTTACGACTTCGTCGCCAATTATTGTTCAGCCACCTGGACGAGCGCTGCGGGCATACTGCCCTGCCCCGGCACGGACGGAGATGCCAAGGGCTTCGTCTTGAAAATTGATAATCCCAGGTTAGAGAATGGCGTGACCGATACTTCCCCGGGTTTGTTGACTTTCCCCCAGAATGTGACCAACGGTTATATCCAGGGAATTTACCCGGCCTTCACCGTCCAAACCGGCGATCGTTTCCAGAGCATCGTCAACTGCCAATACAATGCCACGAGCTGCTACGTCACTTTCCGGCTGGATTACCAGATCGGCTCAGGCCCGGTCAAGACTTTCTGGACGTTCAAGGAGAAGTATGAGGGCCTGTATTACCGCGCCAACCTCGATTTGAGTTCCCTGGCAGGCCAGAACGTCAAATTCATCCTGACCATCCTGGCGAGCGGCTCTCCAAGCGGCGACCGGGCATTGTGGGGCGCGCCGCGCATCGTCCGCGCATCGTCCATACCACCCACACCTACTCCAACCGCCACCGGCACGCCGCCCACGCCCACAGCCACTCCTATACCCTCAGCCTGCGACCGCGCCACATTCATCGCAGACATCAGCATACCGGACGGCACGACCTTCACCGGCGGCACACCCTTCACCAAGACCTGGCGCTTGAAGAATGTGGGTACATGCACCTGGACGACGTCCTATGCGCTGGTCTTTTTCAGCGGAGATGCCATGAGCGCCATCCCCGTGATCTACCTGCCCGCCAGCGTCGCTCCGGGCCAGATGATCAACCTGTCAGCCGCCATGACAGCCCCGAATGCCAGCGGCCATTATCGGGGTTACTGGAAGCTGCGCAATGCCTCAAATGTTAAGTTCGGTATCGGCCCATATGGCGCCGATCCCTTCTGGGTGGACATCAACGTGACCAGCGCATTCAGCACAGCCTATGACTTCTACACTAATGCCTGCTCGGCCACCTGGACGAGCGGCGCAGGCGCGTTGCCCTGCCCCGGTACGGACGGAGCTGCGAATGGATTTATCCTGAAGCTTGATGCGCCATATCTGGAAGACGGGACCATCGGCCAACCCGGCCTGTTGACCTTCCCCCAGAACGTGACGAATGGCTACATCCAGGGAATTTACCCGCCTTTCACCGTCCAATCCGGCGACCGCTTCCAGAGCATCATCAACTGCCAATACAATGCCACCTCTTGCAACGTTGTCTTCCGATTGGATTATCAGATTGGCGGCGGAGCGGTGCAGACCTTTAAGTCAGCCTCCGAGAAATACGAAGGCATGTATTACCGTCTGGATCTCGACCTGAGTCCGTTGGCGGGTCAAAGCGTCAAGTTCATCCTGACCGTGCTGGCCAATGGCTCTCCGACCGGCGACCGCGCCCTGTGGGGCGCCCCGCGCATAGCGCGCACGCCTTAGAAATCTCTGACTTGAACAGCTCGCTGAATAGAATAGCCGTCCCACCCAGGCCGCGATACTCTTCTATCATCCCCGCGCCGTTGATGTTGATCCAGTCGGTCGTGCGCAGTGCGCGCAGCATCGTCAACCAGCCGCAGGGGAAGAGGCGGCCTTTTGTTTTTTGGAGCGCGGCCGAAATATCCGGATACGCCAGCAGGAAGCCGACCGGTTTATCGTTCTTCATCACGATCTTGATCAGGCTGGGATCGGCGAACCAGAGCATCTGGTCGGCCAGAGTTTTCACTTCCTCGTCGGTGATGGGCGGGCCGCCTGCAGTACCCGGATGAGAAAAGTTCCCCTCTCCCGATGGGAGAGGGGCCAGAGGTGAGGGTTACGCCGCCTGCCGGGCCTTTTCCAGCGCAGCACGCTCGGCCATCTGCGCCCGCAAAGACTTGATGTCGCGCGGCACGAAGAACAACGCTCCCAAGTACAGGAAGAAGCACACCAGCCAGGCCGTGATGCAGATAGTGATGATGGCCGTCTGCATGTTGACCGCATCCGCGATGATACCGGCCAGCGCGGGCGCAAAGGCCGCGCCGCTGTTCTCGATGAAATATTCAACCGACATGGCGGTACTGCGCACTTCGGGCGGGGCGACATCCTGCACGGTCGAGATGACGTTGGGCGAGGAGAAGGGCATGAAGAGCGCGGTCAGGGCCATCAGGACAAAGAAGGTGTTGCGTGATTCTATGGGCGTGGTCATCGCGAAGTACAGGAAAATCGCCCCCATCAAGACGCCTACACTGGAAACGATGACGCGCCCATTGGGCGTGCGCTTGAAGAGCGCGTCACCCAGCGCCCCGCCGACGAAGTAACCGCCCGCCAGGATCAGGATGATGGGCGCCATGGTGAACAGGACGCTGTTACTGTCGTAGCCGCGTTCTTTGCCGAGATAATCGAAGAAAAAGTAGGTAATCACGTTCCACGGAAAGACGCCTGCGAAGCCCTGCAAAAACACGAACCACAGGCTGCGCTTTTTCATGACTTCCCTGACTTCATGCCAAGAGAAGCGATATTGGCCGATCTCTTCCATGCCGGCAAATTCGGGCTCGGCTTTGCCGCGCGGCATTTCTTTGACGCCAAAGAAGATCAGGATGGCAATCACCAGACCCAGCCCGCCGGTCAGATAGAAGACCGAGCGCCAACCGCCGATGAGCGGCGCGACCATCAACGCCAGGATCATGCCGACCAGGTAACCAATCGGCTGGGCCAGTTGCAGGGTGCCGTAAACCTTGCCGCGCAAGTTAGGACCGAAGTAATCGGCAATCAGACTGTACAGGCCGGGGTAGGATGAGTCGTCAATGCCGGTGGAGGCGCGCGTGGCGAGGAAGGGAATGTAGCTTTTGACAATCGCGCTCAGCCAGGTGGTCGAACCCCACAGGAACGAGGCCAGCGCCAGCAATTTGGCGCGCGCATAGCGGTCATAGAGATAACCCCAGAGGGGGTAGAAAATCGTCCCGACAATCAACGCGCCGGAAACAACCAACCCGAATTGGGTGTTTGTGATGCCGAACGAATCGCTAATCGGCGCTTTCAACGGGCCAATCAGCAATTTATCGGTTTGGTGCAGGAGCATGAACAGGAAGAATACCAGCACCACGAACCAGCGGTAAAAGCGGGATTTTTTCATGTCTGTGTCCTCTTTTCTGCGGAAGATAAACTTGTTTGAAAAAGTTTACAACAAAAAGACAGGCGAGTCAAACGATTTTGGCCCTCACCCCCGGCCCCTCTCCCAAAGGGAGAGGGGAGCGCGTGCCCGGTCCCTCTCCCAAAGGGAGAGG
>DYHT01000010.1 GCA_020723995.1 Chloroflexus sp. | reverse complement strand
CCTGCGCCGTCGCCACAAGGCAGCAGCGCCAACTTAATGTGACATTGTCAAACTACAATATACTCAAGAGGAATTCGTCTTCCCAGAACGCGAAGAAAGAGGTTTTCTGGGCCACCCTGCCGAGAGTAAACTGCGACGGGTGATAGCGCTTTACTATAACTATAGCGCTTACGGCTATGCCGGACAGGGATACTCATCTAAAGCAAGAGAGGCATATGGCAAAGCGCTGCGTTACATGCGTGAGGTCGAATTTCCGCACATGGAACCGACCACCCGCAACAACCTCGCCAGAGTGCTTTCCGACCGCGGCCATGCTCGCGGCCGGCGCCTCTGCCTAGATGCGCTGGAGTTGCGCAAGTGCCAGGGGGCGGAAGTGCCTATCGCTTATTCCTACAACACCCTGGCCCTGATTGACAACGACCACATGCGCCCTGACCTGGCTTGGATCGAAGCGGCGATTGCTGTCGCCTACTTCCGGAAGGCAGAAGACCCAAGGGGGCTGGGACTGGCATTGCTGCAGTTGAGCGAAGCCCTGCGCCGTATGGCAAAGAGGAAAAGTGAAGCGTATCACCTGCGCGGCGACCCACCAGAGATGGTGCTTGAAATCGCAGAACGTGTTATCAATGAGGCGGTAGAGTTATTTACGGAGGGAGCGGCCTCCGGCGAACTGATTCGCCGCCTTGAGGCCTGGATTGAAAAAGGATGCCTGGAACGCGACCTGATTCTTTTCAGCGAAACGGGAGAGCAAAAACAACACCACTACCGAGATGTCCTGTATTACCTCGAGCAGGCGGCCAATCTGGCGCACGAGAAAGAAAACACACGCCTAGAACTAGATGCCCGCGTGAACATGGCCTGGGCGCATTACCATTTCGGGAAGTTTGACCAAGCCAAGGCTTCTCTGAAGGAAGTGGAGGAAGCCCAGACGCTCCTGCCCGCCGATTGCTGGTTCAAACGAGGAGAACCTTTGCCCCAACCCGAACGCGATGACCTCTACGCTTACCAGCAGCTCAGTAAGATGCACGGGCTGCGCGGGCAGATGGGGTTGGAGCAATTTAGCAAACGTGTAGAAGAGATAAAGAAGGCTGAAAGTGATAAGGAAAAACGCCGCGATCTGATTCATGAGGACAAAACGGCCCAGGCACGTCTCAAAGAGGCCGCCGAGGCTTACGTGCTGGCCTTAGCCTATGCCCAACTGCTCTCGCCGCGTTCCAGCGCCCTGAGCGTCATCTACGATTCTCTCTACGAATACCTGAAAGGATTCAACTTGACGGAGTTGGAAGACTTCCACCGTTACGCAAGCGCGGCTCGCAGGCATTTTCAAACCGCGAAAGTAAAGACCGCAGATTTGGGGAACCTGGGTGAATTCCTGTTGAACACTTTTGGCCCGCTTGGTGAAGGATCTTGATTATGGACAACAGCCGTTCTCCCGTACCGCCGATATTGCTGACCGACGGGCATCCTTTGCTCGACGATGACTGCGCCTGTCCCGATAGCCCGCGCATATTCGCCATGAATCAAGACTCCGTCATCGAAAATGACTGTGCCTGTCCCGCGTCGGTGGGTGCACCTTCAGCGCAATCGACTGAGAGCCGTCTTTACAGGCAGGCGGAGGGCGTTTATGTAGATTCCCTTCCTCACGGCTTTCGACTGGCCTTCAGCCCCTATGCTCCACAGGGGCCAAGCGCCCTCAATGCCCCAGCGTGAGAGCGCTGGCAGAGTTTCAGCCAGCCGCGATCGCTCACCCAGCCAGTAGATTCCCTTTTGGCGGAGCAATACCTGATTGTGCCGGTAAGCGCTCCCCCTCGCCTCCGTTCCCCCCATCCTGAAACCCTCACGGTCTGGCTGCACGTCACCAACGCCTGCAACCTAGATTGTCCGTATTGCTACGTGCGGAAATCTTCTGCTTCCATGAGCGAGGCCACCGGCCTGGAAGCCATCAAAAAAATATTTCAAACGGCGCAGAAACGCCAGTTCAAAGGCATCAAGGTCAAATATGCTGGCGGAGAGGCGACGCTGCACCTTAGGCTAATCAAGAAACTGTCCGCTCGGGCTCGGTCGCTTTCAGAAGGAAGCGACATAAACCTGGAACAAGTCGTCCTCAGCAACGGCACCCATATCCACCCCGAAGATGCTGAGTGGCTGGTTGAGAATAACGTGCGGCTTATGATTTCTCTAGATGGGGTGAGTGAGATTCATGACCAAATGCGCCCTTATCGCAACGGAAAAGGCTCGTTCCAGGCGGTCACCCGGACGATTGACCAGATTTTGTTGCCTCATGGGATTTTACCCCTGCTGACGATTACAATGACCCAACAGAATGCGGCGGGAGCGGCCGACGCTGTCCGCTGGGCGCTGGAACGCGATTTGCATGTAAGTCTAAATTTTTATCGCCATAAGCCTGGCTCTCCGCTGGATCTCGCCGCCGAAGAAAATGCACTCATTGAAGGGATGCTGGCGGCCTACAAGGTTTATGAGGAGGCGCTTCCCAGCCGTCCCTTCCTCAATGGACTACTGGACCGCGTTCAAGTAGGAGGACATCTCCACGCCTGTGGCGTCGGTTCATCTTACCTTGTTATAACCCACGAGGGTGCCCCGGTCCAATGTCAAATGCTCCTCGACCGTCCGGTGTCCCGAACATTGGAGGGTGACCTTTTGGAGCAAGTTCAAAATGGCCCGGTGTACAGTTTAACCGTGGAGCAAAAGGACGTGTGCTGGGAATGTGTTTATCGCTATTGTTGCGCCGGGGGATGCCCATTGGAAACCTATCAAGCCAGTGGCCGATGGAACGCTCCCAGCCCGAATTGCCGCATCTATAAAGCCTTGCTCCCTGTTGCCCTTCGCTTGGAGGGATTACGCTTGCTCAAATGTAACGGCTACCTGAATTAGACAGTCATCTGACATCTTTGTGACAGAAAACGGGAAGGGAAAGTCACCTTCCCGTTTGTGATTTAAAAGTGGTCTGTCAGCATAATTTTTGTCTGCTGCCAGATTTGGCGATTTACCGTGACAGGGTAAATGGTTATAGTTAGAGCAGACTTACAAACAAAGCCAACATCCTATGCAGCCAAAACTTCACACGTAATTCAAGATTTGAAGGAGAGTGTCAAATGTCCGTATTCAATTCCATCAGCGTAGCCGTTTTGATTGTCCTGTTGGTTGCGGGGCTGGTTACAGGGCTTTCCGCCGCCGGGACCGATTTGTTCAACCCCAATACCAGCCAGGCCGAGGCCGACCGCGTCCGAGCCGAGACCACGCATCAAGGAGTTATGAACGAACTGCAGGAGCGATTGGAGAGTGCCAAAACCGAGGCCGAGATCGCCTCCATACAGCGCCAGCAAGAGGCGGAGCAAAAGCGTTTCGAAGAAGAAATGAAATACATCGAACAACTCTATGCCAAGAAATTGACTGCCTACGATCGATGGATCAAGGTGCGCGACATCTTGCTGCTGGTTTTTGGTTCTGTTTTCAGCCTCGGCTTCCTGGTCTTCATCTTCGCAAAATCTGCACTCATGCTCCGTTCCATTCAGCCTGCTCCACAGCAGGTTGTCAACGATGAAGAAGTAAAGCAATACTGGCGCAATCGCCGCGAGATGGCCTGCGCTAACGAGCGCTGGTTCCGCAGCACGGCCTTGATGGAAGCTCGCATGAAAGCTGTCTGTAACCCGGCCTCGATGAGCAAGGAACAATACAACAACTTACCTCTGGCAGGCTAACCTCGTTACACTCTTGGAGAAAGGAACCACTGGCCCCAAAGGGCCTAGCCAGCCCGTCTGCTTACTCGAAAGGAGGTATTGGCTTCTTCATGGCTTGGCCAGCCCGCCCCTCGATCCCCCATGGGAGGTGCCTATTACCTGACACAAGTACATCTGCCACGACCCAACGATGGCCTGTTCTCTACAGGCCATCTCTTTTACCCTCCCACAAAGGGATTCCCCCCTCGTCTCCTCCCCCACCTTCGTCTCCGCTCCATGCCCCGATAAAATCCGCGTCCCCTCCGGCAGCGTAAACACCTGCTCGCGGATACTTGCCACCAGCGCATCCCAATCCCCGCCGGGTGGGTCTTTCCGCACTCGTCTCATAACCCGGCCTTCCTCAACTCATCTTGCAGCGCCGGCAGGTTGCGGTGGCGCTCACGCAGGTCAGCGATGGTTTTCTGCCATTCATCACTTCTCTGCGTGGCGCTGAATAGATCGCGGGCGCGGCGCAAATATCCAGCCGCCGTGGCGTAGTTCTTCCGGCCCTGCTGTGCGATCAGCCGCTCGGCGGCGTCGAGGTAGACGGGGGTGGCTTTCTCCGGGCGATGCTTCTCGGAGATTTGAGCGACGTGCAAGCGCAGATTGTCCCAGCCCCAGGCTGGCATGGGTGTCCTGGCATTATCTGCCACGGCCCAGGCAGCGTCCCATTCCTCATCACGCAGGAAAATGTCGGCCAGCAGCACGGCGTGAGGGCCTTTTTCGAGTCCGGCAAGCAGGCGCGGGCGCAGAGGCTTCCATTGCTCGAGCTTCTGCGCCAGTTGCTCCAGCGTCTCGTACAGTTTCATGCTCGGCGCGGCCTGTCAGCGCGTCAACTGAAGGTCCAACGCGCCGGCCGCGTCGCCGCGCCTGGCGTACTCCTCGGCCACCCACTCAGCCAGCCGAAGGTCTTTGTCGGGAAGCCCGGCTTTGGCGAATGCCAGCGCGTCGTCTTTGCGGCCCGCGGCGTAGAGGGACTCTGCTGCCTGCAGGCGCTCCCAGCCGGTGGTGGTGAGGTGCTTCCGGGCAACTTCCAGGGCCTCGTCCAGGCGGCCCAACTGGATGAGTTTCGCGAACACCGGCTTGTGGAGGCCCTGCTTCCCGGCTTGCTCCAGAAATTCGTCCACATTTTCTTCATCGGCGAACAAGAGGAGCAGGCGGCCCCAGGCTTCGCGGTGGTAATTCTGGCTCCATTCACTGCCGGTTATGTTTTTGATTGCAGCGGCGATCCACTGGCGGATTTCTGCGCGGTCTTCGGCAGTGGCGTGCTCACGCAGCAACTCCGGCACGCCATCGCTCATGCCCAATCCACCCTCGCCAACATCCCATCTGAGCACCTCGAAAAGTGACGCGAGGATCGCCTGCCGCGTCTCCGTATCCCCGGCACGGGCGGCCAGGCACTCCCCCAACCCATCCACGGCGCGCCCGATCTCACTGCCGATGTCGCCTTCGTCCTGCGTTTCCAGATAGTCCGGCAGCGACTCATCCAGCACGGCCTGGTAGACGACCTGCGCGTTCTCCCAATCACCCTGCCCGGCAAAACCGTCGCCGATATCCACCACCGATCCGATTTCCCGCGCGATGCCGAACACCGCCTCCCAATCGCCGGCGTCCCGCATGGCGTAGCGGATCTGGCGGCGATAGGTTTCGGGATCCACGCGGGTGCGGCGCTGCCCATCTTTCCCAGATTTATTGGGCATGGGCAGGTCAAGCAGGCGTTCCAATTCCGGGGTGCGCTGGAGCATAGCCTGCACGAGCGCGATCAGTTCGTCTTTGGTCTTGCCTGCGAGCGCGGCGTCCACCGGCTCGCGCTCAGGGAATTCTTTGGGCTTGTGAACCCAAGTCAGGAGCAGCGCGACAACATGTTTGCAGCCGCCGTCCATTGGACACGAGCACTCGTCGCCGCAGATGCCTTCCTCGTCCAGCGTAACCACGACGTGATAGGGCTGCGGGGTTGATCCTTCGCAATAGCCTTCGATCCGGTTGCCCCGGCGCAGGGTGTCGAAGATGGCCCCGCTGTGGTAGTAACTCCGGCCGCGCTGGAAGTACGGGTCGGGGAGGTAATCTTCGACATCTTTTTCGGTCAGGCGAGGTAGAGAAGCAGCCATTGTACCTATCCTTGTCTAATCACATTGTATCACGGTGATTTGGCTATACTCTCGAGAAAAACGGATTCAGATACTCCCCATCTTGCTTTGTCCTTCGAGTCGCACAAGTAACCTCCTTGGGAAAAAATAAGCCAGAGACACTGATTGCACGTCTCCGGCTTCGGATATCTGGATGACAGATTTGGATTTATTCGCCAGAGTATTGAAGAATCTGCTTCAGTGAAGTAACTGGCGAGAAATATCCGTTGACTACCATACGATGCAGGATGATGTCCGCTTTGGCCGGTGCCAATACTTGGCGCCTGACCAATGACAGCAGAACGCCCAAAGTGCCGCTTATCGGTACACCAAGCCCGGCGCCAGCGCGCCGGGCTTCTTTGTCATCTGAGAGAAACGCCCAACGCCGGTAGTGGGCGATTGAAAGACAGGCTGCCTCGCCGGGATGTAAGGATGCAAGAAGCTTTCCAAACAGTTGAACCTCTTTTGGCGAAGTTATTGTTGTCAGGCGTAGCCAGCCATTATTGGAGAAAGGATAGACCCACCGGTCTATGCCAGCGTAGAACTCATATCCCTGCAACAGGCCGTTCTGGATCTCGTCGTAAACCCGTTCTGGAATATGGACTGCGCTCCAACAGGTTCGCAACAAATCCAATTGACCCACAGCAGCGAAGTTTGAGATGATCGTTGTATTGGCTATGACAGTCATGGCTTACTGATTCTGCAACGCCTGCTCGACGACTTGAAGCTCCTGGCGCGCCTCCTCAATGGTTTCAGGACCGAGGGCTGGCTGAATGCCACGCTGCACCAATACCTCTTTCATTCTGTCGAAGCTGACCCCGGCCATAGCGGCAGCTTTTGCCAGAGAAATACTTTGAGTGCGGTACTGGTAGATAGCCCATTCAATTCGTAGCTGGGGGCGCTCCTGCCAGAATACCTGCATGGCTTCCCGGATGACAGCTTGCTCGTCGGGATACAAACCAGCCTGTACAAGAGATTGTGGAGTGACCATAGCAATTTTCCTTTGCGCTATTGCTGATAAGCGATTTGAGACTATTATAACTCGACAATGTCACATTTCCGCCAGATTGTTCAAAACCATAAAACCATTTGGGTGTGTTTCATTGCAGTTGAGACCTGGTCAAAACCGTCCCGCAGGTTTTGAAAAGACGGTCAAATTTGCTCAATCGAACCTGCGGGACGTTCTTTCTCAACTCATTTGAAACACACCCATATGATTTTCACGGATGCGCGCCCCCGGAAAATTCAGGTAGCCATTCGATTCGAACCAGATACCGTCAAGGAATTGAGGACAATTGCTCAGTGCAAAGGTGTAGGGTATCAGACGTTGATTCGGATGTGGGTGATGGAACGGCTTTCCCAAGAGCACAGTTAGTATCCCACTCGATTTACAAGCCTGCCCGTTGTATGAAAGGACACTGGGCAGGTTTTTAACTTATAAACGGATTATATGCCCTCTCCACCCCCACGGTCGTGTCGGGGCCGTGGCCGCAGAACAGGCGTGTTTCGTCGGGCAGAGTGAGCACCTGCGCGCGGATGCTCCTCACCAGCGACTCCCAATCGCCGCCGGGAAGATCGGTGCGACCAACGCCGTTCTGGAAGATGAGGTCGCCGCTGAATAGGACAGAGGCTTCGGCGCAGTAAAACACACAATGTCCCGGCGTGTGTCCCGGCGTGTGACGCACCTCGAAGGTCACGCTGCCCAGGTGCAGGACCTGGCCGTGAAAGAGGTCAATTGTCGGCGCGGGGCCGGGATCAATGTGGAAGCCGAAGAGCGGCGCGCCGCCCTGCAATTGCCACAGGTCGCGGTCGAGCGAATGGAGTGCCACAACCGGTTGGGGATTGAGGCCGGCCGCGATTTCAGCCGCGCCACCGATGTGGTCGAAGTGGGCGTGCGTGTACCACATTCGACCGATGCGCCAGTTGCGCTTCTGCGCTTCGGCCAGAATGATATGACCATCCCAGGCCGGGTCAATGACTGCCGCTTCGCCGGTTTCGGAATCGGCAACCAGGTAGGCGTTGGTTTGAACAGGACCGAGAGTGAGGGAGAGGATTTCGAGAGGCATGTTTTAGTGAACAGTGAAAAGTGATTGGTGATCAGCATACACTGTTATTTCCGATCGACTCTAGTTATCAGTGGACATGGGGCGCGGGGTAAAGAGCAGGCTGACGAGAAAAGCCACCGCCAGCGCCGCCAGGCTGACCGGATAAACCGTTTCCGGGTTGAGATGATAGAGATAACCGGCCAGCGGCGGAGCCAGGATGATGGGCAGGGAATTGACCGTCTCCATAATGCCGTAAGCCAGCCCCATCTGCGACTGGTGTACCAGTGCACGTGCCTGCGCGACGGCCAGCGAACGCGCCACGCGGTATCCGCCCAGCAGGAAATAGCCCAACGCATACAACGGGACGCCCGCGCCGCGCCAGATCAGGAAGGCGAACAGGGCCACGCAAATCTGTCCGAGCAAAAAACCCAGCCGGGCATTCAACGCGCCCAGCCCCAAACTGAGCAGGGCATTGCCCAGCCCGCCGAATGTGCCCAGCAGACCAATTTGACTGAATGACAAGCCGCGTTCGTTCTGTAAAAAATTAGAAGCCAGCGGCTGCGGTAGGTACATGGCAAACATGGCGATAAAGGCAATTATCAAGAAACCAAGATAACGCCCGTTCGAGAGCAGATTGACCGGCGGCGCGTCCGGGTCGTGGCCGTCGCGCGGCTGGGAACGCAGGAACAGCACCAGTGCCGTCGAAATGACGAAGAAACAGGCCGCCGCAAAGTAAACCGTTCGCAGCGTAAAGGTATCTGCAATCCATCCGCCGGTGAACGGGCCAAGCACCATGCCCAGGTTGAAGGTCGCCGAGATGAGTGTCAGGGCGCGGCCGACCGGCCACCGACCGCGCGCCGCGGTCACGTAACTGCTGAGCGGCGAGGAAACAAAAGCCGTCACGTTATAAAGCAGCAGGCCGGCGACAAAAAATGGCAGCGACGGCGCCAGCGCCATCAGCCAGGCTGAGAGCAGGCCGATCAGCCAGGCCGCCCACAGCATCGGACGCCGCCCAATCCGGTCCGCCAAATGACCGGCCGGGATGTGCGTCACGGTCATCGCCAGGCCGGCTGCGCCGAGTATCACCCCAATCGCCAGCGGCTGCGCGCCCAGTTGCTGCAAATAGAGCGGCTGAAAATAAAAAAACATCCCCTCGCCCACCCCCCAGGTGAAGAGGGAGACTGCCAGCCAGATCAGGTCAAGGTTCATGCAGCGACTCTGTCGACGCGTTCGATGAAATCCGTCGCGGCCTTAAAAACGCGCTCGCGCTGCGGCTCCTCAGTGATAACGTGCCCGCTGCCCTCGATCCACAACATGTTTTTATCTGTCGAACCCAGGCTCGCGTAGATGCGCACCATGCTGTCCTTGACCACATAGTCATCAGCGCGTGAGTGCATGAGCAGCACCGGCACACGCACCTTCGGCAGCGAGTCGTGCATCACGGCCATCAACTGGCTCAACTCCGCCACCGAGCGGATCGGGTTCTGCGGATACGAAACGTGCTGCTTGAAAGACTCCTTGTCGAACCAGTCCGCGCCAGGAGCCTCATTGCCTTTGGGCGCGTAAGGGATGAAGCTGGAGATTTGCCTCGCCCAGCGGATGCGCGGGTCGTCGGGCAGCTTATACGGCGTGGACATGGCGACCACTCCCCGCACCCTTCGTCCTGCGTCCTCAGGGCAGACCTGCAGCCTGCTCGCCGTGACGAGCGACAGGATGCCGCCCATCGAGAGTCCCACGAGGAAGATTTGCTCTGCCACACCCCGCAGGAGATGGTAGCCGTCCTCGACTGAGGCCAGCCAGTCGCTGTAGCGCGAGCGGATCATGTCCTCAGGCCGCGTGGCGTGACCTGCCAGGCGGACGCCCAGCACACTGTAACCTTGGCGATTCAGATACTCGCCCATCCAGCGCATTTCTTTGGGGGCGCCGGTGAAGCCATGCGTGAGGAGGATGCCCGTTTTGTTGCCAGGGAAGAAGAATGGTTCAGCAGTGGGGATGATCATTTTAGGTGGTTGGGGATTCGGGTAGTTAGGCGGTTGGGTGGTGAGGCGGTTCGAAAAATGTGCATCGAGTCAATTATACCCTCAGCATGGGTGAGCGCGTGTGTTCCAGCAGGAGAATTCGCCCACCCGGTTTTACTGCCCGCCCCAGTTCACGCAAGCCCAGCTGATTTTCGTCCCGACAGCGACATGGATGTGCTGGTCTCTTTTGCCCCCGAAGCCAAAGTGTCCTTGTTTGATTTCGCGGTTCGTTTTTTATCTTCCAACAAAAAAATCCGCATTCGGTTGTAACAAAAAAAAACCGCCTAAGCGCCGGTTCATTTTATGCCCCCACGGAGATTCGAACTCCGGTTTTAGCCTTGAAAGGGCTGCGTCCTGGTCCACTAGACGATGGGGGCGCTTGCGCTGAGCTTGTCGAAGCATGAGCGGGGGGATTTTACCACCCCTCATACCTCAGGTCAAGCAATTCCTTGATGGCTTGCGAGATTTTTGTATATCCGCTAATCCTCGCCAATCTACACCAATTGTCCGATGGCCTGCGCGCAGATCAGCGCAGATTGGCAGATGAAAGCCAGCCTAGATTTCCTTACGATCAGAGAGCAGGGCCAGCAAGTCCACCTGTTTGCGGTTGAAGAGCACCGCCGGGCTTTCGATGCGCAGGCTGGGTATCAGGATGGCGGTCAGGGTCGCGTCGAAGAGCGGGACGAAGTCGCGCGTGCCTTTGACCATGACGGTTGAGAAGTCGAAGCGCCCAATCCATTCCAACGTCCCTACCAGCTCGTAGACCTGGGTCGTGACCCGGATGGGATACCTGATCAAGGTCTGGTAGCCGCCGCGCGTCAGCGCTTGCGGACCAACGTCCTCGCGCCGTGCGAGACATACGGCAAAGACATTGGGCTTGACCAGGTCAATTAATTTGTATTCACCGACCAGCTTGGTGGGCATGTGCAAGCGCGCCAGTTTGGCGTCTTGCACTTCCATGAAGTTCGTGGTGACATCATTCATCAAGCCCATCAACCCGCTGCGCGGCGCCATGATATGACCGACGATGCGATAGCCCGGCGTGAGGAAATCCGCGGCGATCGAACGTTGCGTAACCGAAGCAGGTTCAGGCATCTTTTGGAGTTCCAGAAGAGAAATTTATCCCAACGATGGCCGGGTGGAATCACGTTTCTCCAACGGTGGACGCGGCCAGCGGGCGCGGGTGGTGGACTTGCCCGCATCCGGGTTGAGCAGCATGGACAACCAGGCAATGGCGCGTTCATCGTAATCGCGGCGACCGCACACGTCGCAGACCCAGGCTGGAAAGTTGGGAACGGTGATCAGCTCGTCGCTCAACCAGGTGAAGTAGGTAATGTATTGCAAGTGCATCATGCCTGCCGGACATTCTTTGCAGGCATATGCTTGGTTATTGGCTGTTTCGTTCATTGTTGAGGCTCCTGGAGCGCGGCTACACGCAGAGTATTGGCCCCCGCCTCAACTGATCCGGCCGGTGGCTGTAGCGGAGCAGGAAGTTCCCATTCGTAAGTTTTTACAAGTACCAGCATTTCTTCGATAGAGTCAGGCATGATGCTCCTATGGCGCAGCGAGAACTAATTGATCGTGTTTGATGATCATCCAATTGTTGAACGGCCAATACACGAGTACGGCTCTGCCGACTACATTACTGACCGGCACCAAACCCCAACTGTGTGAATCGGAGGAATCATTACGGTTATCTCCCAACACGAAGAGATGATCCTCCGGCACATCCCACGTACCGGCGTACTTGGGTGAGGCTGCAATGTATGCTTCCTCTATCACTGCTCCGTTGACGTAGACATGCCCTTCTGAAATGGTGATCTCGTCACCGGGCAAGCCGATCACGCGTTTGATCAAATCTTCCTTGGGGTTTACGGGGAAACGAAAGACAATGATATCGCCGCGAACTGGATGGCTGAAGCGATAAGCCAACCGGTTTACCAGCACATACTCGCCGTTATTTAAAGTGGGCAGCATACTGAACCCGTCCACGCGCACGCGCGCCGAAACAGCGTTTATCGCCAGGAATAACACAACCGATAAAACCAGCGTTTCCAGTATATCCAGCAGGAAACTTTTCCAATTGGTGGGCGCGGCACCAGCCTCAAGCTGGGTTGTCATCTCAGTAGAAACTTCAGTCAAATTCTGCCTCCGCAAAGCATTATAAGACCCCTTTGAGGTGGAGACAAGGGAAAATTCAAACTCGACCCCAGGCGAAATAGGTAGGCACGTAAAGCACGCGCTCGCCGCGCCGCCAGGCGGCCTCATCCAGTTTTTTCATTTCCTGAACGCGCCTGGCTGGGACATTTCCCGCCAAATCGGCCTCCAGCACAGCCCATTCCAGTTCCCATTCTTCGGGCATCAGCGGATGCGTTCCAACCCCGCGCAGGTTGCCCGTTTCGAGGATCGTTATCCCAGCCTCGGCAAACAGCCCAGCCAGCCTGCGCCCGAGATGCGGGTCAGCCCCCTGCCGCCGCAGGGACTCGGCCTGCCAGCGCCCCAGCGCAGTCAGCGCTTTTGGCCGGTCCACGCGCCGGCTGTAATCCGGCTCGGCCAGCGCCAGCACGTAACCGTGGCGCTGTGTAACGCGTTTCATCTCACGCAGCGCCTGGGTTGGGTCTGTGAGCCATAAGAGCAGGAAATGGCAAAAGGCGATGTCGAATGAAGCCGATGGATAGGGAAGAGCCAGCGCATCGCCACAGGTCAGTACGGCATCCGGAGCATGGATGCGAGCCTCGGCCAGGCGAAACGGCTCCAGGTCCAGCCCGTGGACGGCGGCGCGGGCAGGAAGTTCGGCCAGCAGCGCCCCCCTCCCGCAGCCGACTTCCAGAATGCGCCGGGCGTCCGCCAGACCTACCTTGTCAAAGGCATACGCGCGCAGTTCGCGCGTCCAACCCGCCTGTTGGGAAAAGCGCGCCTGCCAATCCATTTTCCTCACCCCTCACCCCTCTCCCCTGGCAAGAGGTGCAGGGGTGAGGGTGCTCCCCAGTTCAACACGAACGCCACCTGCTCGTCGGTCTCTGGCACGAATGGGAAAAAAGTGAACTGCTCGGAGGAACTGTATAGTTCCCTCAGGCGTTGTAACGCAGTCTCGCCGTCCAGCCCTTGATGCGCCAGGTAACAGCCGGCGACTGTGCCGGTGCGACCGATGCCGCCATGGCAATGGATGTATGCCTTGCACCCCTGCGCGATGGCCGTGTCAATGGCTTCTAGGATGGCAGCCATCGTATCCGCAGACGGCAGACCTTTATCCTGGATCGGGAAGCGCTGGTAGTGGTAGCCTGTGGGGCTACCATAGTGGGCGCGCCGTTCGAGATGACAGGCTTCCTCCAAAATGGGCAGGTAAGGGGGGAATTCGCCCTCGGTCGTCAGGTCGAGGAACGTGTCGAAGCCGGCTTCGAGGAAGGCGGCCAGGCGTTGGCGGGTCTGCTCTTCATCCCGGCTGCCGGCGTACTCTCCGGCCAGCAGCCTGCCCGGCACGACCCAATAGGATGCGGGGGTGGGACGGTCAAGGTTGGTCATCTATGGCTGGTTGAAGTAGGTGCACGTCCGGCTGATGATCTCGTCACGCAGTCCGGCAAGTTCGGGCCAATCATAGAAGAACAGCACTTTCTGCTCTGCGATGGTATCGCCAGCCGGTTTGTGGTCGAGGATGAAGAACACCCATGACTCGGCGATGTCCTCTTCCGGGCTGGTCACCGCGTAGTCGGTCACAAATTGATCTCGGTTGGCTGTGTAGAAATCGTAGAGGCGCTCGTCGCGCGCATCATCGTCTTCTATCGCGTTGATCTGTTCCCATTGAGCGTAGATATCGGGCCAGAAGCGCTGGTAGAAGCGGTTGATGTAGGAATCTAGAAGGCTGCAACCCTCTGCAGCGAAGTACTGCGGACAGGCCGCCGCAGCCTGGTCGTAAGCCTGCTGGTCGTCCGGGTCCTCGTAGACGTTCATGTCGGTCACGACTTGTGAGGTGTTCAGCGTCAGCAGGTGGCCGAACTCGTGCAGGAGCGTCGCGCCGAGGGCTTTTTGGTCACTAGAATCCAGGATGTCCACATTCAGCGACCAAAGCGCCGGATCGTAATCATCCTGTGCGACGGCGGCCAGGAATTCCTCGCGGCCATCGGTGAAGACAATGTATTGGTTGACGATCTCACGCTGGTCGGCTGGGATGATAGCAGTGAAATAATCCCAGATGGCCCACTGCGTGGCGGCATCCTGTTGGTAAGAGCGCAGGCTCGCCGGGACAGAATCCAGCTCGGGGTTGGCCAATTGATCGCCCTCGACCTGATAAGTAACCAGAATTTTCACGTTTTTAATGACTGGCAATCTGCGGCGGGGCGATTTCGAGGGGGCGTCGCCTCCTTCCGAAGCCGCCAACATTTCCGCTAGCAGGCTCGGACAGACGATCTGCGGTGAGGGCGAGGGGCTGGGTGTGGTGGTCTCAGTGGCGGTTGGCGTCGCGCTTTCGACGATGACTGGCGGCTGGGTGGGGGCGTCAGGCTGGAGTGGAACGTAGGGGATGCAGATGCAGGCGGCGGTGAGGACGAAAAGAGCAATGAGCAGGATACCAATCAACGATCTTCGATTTTTGACTCGCGGTTTCTTGAACGCGAAAGACGCGAAAAGGGCAAAAGACGAGCAGAATTTTGAAAATATCCAAAACTGATTTGAACGAGACGCTTGCGGATGGCGGGGGGTCATTTACTCCTTCCTTCCGCTTTCGGCGGGCTTCTCTCTTCGGGAGTGCTTCGCGAAGCCCCACCGATAAGCGTGTCATTGGTTGTGGATTTGCTCCCACGGATCCCGCAGGAAATTCCCCAGGATTTTGTCCGCTTCGCCCTGCGTGGGCAGCACGTCGCCATCCGGCTCGACGTAGAGCCAGGCCTTGCCCGCGCCATCAATGACACTATCCTCGGCGGTTTCGTGGGCCACCGGGTTATCGGCAGAGTAAGGCACCGGCAGGTCGAATTTGACCGAGAGGCCCAATTCGGCGGCGCGCTGGCGCAGTCCGGCGAGATCATCTTTGAGCGAAGCATTGGAGGCGCTCAAAGAAAGGCTTTTGACTTCCAGTTTCGCCAGTCTTTCGAGAATTTCCCTTCCCTTCTTGACGTTCTGCGGCGTGACGGTCAAATGCACGGTGGTGAACAAGTCTTCCGGCATGATTGTTTCCAGCGCCTTCCAGGATTCTTTTTCATCCGGTTGGAGGGTGAAGAGCAGGTGATCGAGGCCGGTTTGCAGCAGCGTTTGCAGGTACTTTTTATCGGCCATTTTCAAGCCGTCCGAAAGCAGGCCGCAGACCTGGCCGTTCTTCTCGGCGTGGGTGATGAGAGTGGGTAAATCATCGCGCAGCGTCGGTTCGCCGCCGGTGAAGACGACATGCGGGATGCCGACGGCCCAGGCCTTGTTCATGATGGTCTGCCACTCTTCGGTGGTCAGTTCGCGCTCGACGCGCTTGGTCGGCGCGGCGGACGTGTCTGCGCCGTGCGGCAGACGGTAGGTCAGGGCGCAGTCCAGGCGCAGCGGGGCGGTCAAAGCCTGAGAATGCGGCGCGACCCGCTCAAAGTCCAGGAAAGCGGTCGGGTCGAGGTCGGGGGTATGGATCATGGTCTGGACGCGGTCGCGGAAGTCCACAAAGTCCTGCAATGCCAGCGCTTTGCTGACGCGGTAGCGCCTGGCGATCTGTTTGGCGGCTTCCTCCGGCGGCGTGCCTTTCAGCATGTGATAGGCATATTCGGCGGCGGTTGGATTAAGATGCAAGACTGTTGCCGCGTTGACAATGAGAATGCCGGAGCCGTCTTTCTGCATCCGCAGGTGCAGGCGGTAGGCGGGTTCATCCGGCGGGGATTGGTAATGATGTGTCTCGGCGGGTAAGGGCTGGACGCGGGCGAAACGTTCACGGATCAAGTTGATGACTGATGCCATAAGCGGCCTCCTTTCGGGGCGTGGGTTGCGAGTTAGGATTTGCGATTGTCGATTTATGATTTACGATTGACGAATCTCGATTCTCGAATCTCTAATCTCTCACGAAGTGTTGCATCTCGAACGGAATTTCGAGCGAGAGTTCGATGAAACCGGCATAGACACCATCTTTGTACCAGGGCGTCTAGTAGATGAGTTTCTTCCTGCCCTTCTTCTCGATGGTGTAGACATTCTTCTGCTGCTTGTCCAGCATGCGTTCCAGTTGGCCGCGCGCCGGTTCGGGGCGGCTATCCAGCACGTTTTTGCCGATGAGTGCGCGCCCGCCGTCATCTTTAAAGACTTCAGCAGCCGCGTCGTTCATGTCGAGAATGATGCCTTCGGCGTCGCAGATGGTGATGGCGCCGGGGAATTCGTCGAACCAGGGGATTGTGGACATAGGGTCTCCGTGATGAGTGATAAGTGAGGAGTGATGAGTGATGAGTGAGGCGTGAAAGGTAAAACGCAACCTGAAAACTTTCAAACCTTCAAACTTTCGAACTGAAGCGGACATCCGCCGCCGCACTCCGCCAACAAGGCACAGCCATTGCACTTATCCGGCAATCCATGACGCTCACGGAGTTTGACCGATAACTCATGATTCCAGATGGAATCCCAAGTATCGTTGAGCAGATTGCCAAGCGGTTTATAGTAAGATTGGCAGGGCAGCACGCTGCCATCCGGTTCGACGCACATGTTATACAACGCGGCAGTGCAGCCCTTCACGCCCAGATCCAGCGATATCGGGTCGAAGCTGCAGTACTGTGTGGGTGTATACCAGATGAGGCGCTGGCCGCGCGCTTCGGTTTTTGTGCAGGCAATTTCGAGCAGCGGCGCCAATTCGCTTTCTGCTAATCCTGTTCCAACCGTCGCGCCGCGCCCCGAGTAAATCAGCGCGTTCAGGCCAATGGTCGGCACGCCCAGTTCGGCTAGAAAATCGAGTGTGGCCGGAATAGTATGAACATTATCGCGCAGCATGGTGGTGTTGGTCATGACATAAAGCCGCGTGGTGAGGGCGTTTTTCAATCCGGAAATAGTTTGTGAAAATGCGCCTTTGGCGCGCACCATCCGGTCGTGGATTTCAACGTCGTGCGATTCGACCGTGATCTGCACGTGGTCGAGGCCAGCGGTGACAAGCGATTCCACGTAGCGCGCGTCGCTCAATCGGCGGGCATTCGTGTTCAGTCCGGTGATTTGTCCATTCTGTTCCGCGTGCGAAATGAGTTCAGTTAAATCGTTTCTCAATGTCGGCTCGCCGCCGGTGAAGATGATGTGCGGAATGCCCAGTTCCCAGGCCTTGTCCAGGATGCGCTTCCAGTCGGCGATAGGGAGTTCGCCCTCACCCCTACCCCTCTCCCGGGGGGAGAGGGGACGCACGTTATAGCAATGCGTGCAGTCGTTGTTGCAGCGGTAGGTCAGCGCCAGGTCCATGCGGTAGGGCGCGGAGGGCCGCGCGGAAAATGGCGCGGTAGTTTCCAGGTCGAGATCGTGGATCAGGCAAGCGCCATCCGGGCGGAGCAGGTTGGAAAGTTGCAGGTTGAACGTTTGCACGTCTGCGATGGCCCGTTTTCGATTTACACGGTATTGTTTTTGAATGCTGCGGACTGTTCCGGCTTCGTCCGTGCCTTCCAAAAGCAAATATGCCATCCGGGCTGCGCTCGGATTGAGATGCAGGATGCGATTGGCATTGACAATCAACGTGCCGTGGCCGTCGGCATCGAGGCGCAGATGGATGCGGCTTTTCTCGCCGTTGCCTTCGTGGAGGTAGTGATACAGGCTTGGCAATTGACGATTGACGATTGACGATTGACGATTGAAAACCGTCTTGATGGTTTCAGTGAATGTCATACCCATAAACCTTCTACTTTATAAACCTTCGACCTGTAACCTGCAACTATCTTCCTCCTCCCGCGCAGGCGCAGGCGCAGCCCGCACAGGCGCAAGCGCAGGCGCAGCCGCCCCTGCTGCGTCCGCCGCCGCCGCTGCTGACTTTGGGAGGCGGATTGGTCTTGGCCGTGACTTTGGACGTAAATCCGCCCACATCGCCGATGACTTTGCTGGAGAAGGTCTGCACGCTGGTGACCACCGAAGCAGCAAAGGCCGAGCCAGGCACGGAGGCGGTGCGTCCCGCAGGCGCGGATGGCATGACCGAGGCCATTTTGGGCGCGCCGGCGGCGGGAGAGCTATAGGCCGGGTCGTAGCGGCCCCACCACATCGGAACAAAGACCGGGCCGGTGAAAACGCGGCGGGTGCGGTCGTCGTAATCGCGGTCAAGCATCGTCCATTCCAGGGACTGCTCGTACATCTCACTCTTTACCTCCGGGGTATCTGCGGCTTCGATTTGCTGCCAGGCGCGCTCCATGATGTTTTTGTAATATTCAGCCGTTTCCTTTCGGCTGAAGCCCTTCATTTTGTCGCTGACGGATTTGACCAGATTAACAGTCATCTCTTGCAGGCCGATTTTTGGGGTCTTGTTCGAGTCACTGAAAGCCTGCAGGAATTCCTTCTCGTACGCGTGCAGTCCTTCAGGTAAGGGTTGGACTACCTGTAATTTAAGCGGGTCGCGGGTGATGACCGCGGCGGCATTTTTCTTCACCACGCCAAATAGGATCATGGTCATGACCTTATCGAGCGGCTGTTCCATGAGGATGGCTGACTCGACGGCAGTTAGGCCGCGCTTGATGCCGTGTCCTTCGATGGCGATCTTGGGCGGCAGGTACTGCATTTTGCGTCTGCGCTCGCTGATGACGCCCAGAATCGGCGCGACGAAGAAGATGAGGCCAAAGCAGCCGAAGAACGCCCAGGCAATGATGGTATCCATGTCAATGCTAAAGGCCGGGGTCGTCACGATAGCATCCGCCGGGATGTATTGCTTCGGGAACGATGCGCCGAAGGTGTACTGGGTGTAACCGTTGGCGGCCGGGCTGCGCCAGGTGTAGGTGATGCGATCCTGGGTATCGTAGCCGAATTCGGGGACGTCACTGCCGGGCCAGCCGCCACGCGGGATGTGATAGCGCGGCTCGCTGGGCTGAACGCCGGGCGGCAGGTGAAAAACGACGGTTAGGTCGGTCGTCCCGTGCACGTACGCGGACCCGAACCAGGTTGGCGAAAACTCGCCGCTGGCCAGATTGGCGTCGTTGTCGTCGGGGTAGATCATGCGGGTGATGCGCCCGACGACCACGCGGACGGTACCGCGCTGGCCGGGCTGGATAGCGTACGCGCCCATGTCCACCGAGAAGCCGTACGCGCCATCCCCATAATAATCGGACGAGATGGTGACCGGATTTCCGTCCACGTAGGCGGAGATGCTGTCGAAGTCGTAATTCCCGTTGGGCATGCCCACGTCTACGAAATCAATCGGGCTGGCCCCGGAATCGTTGCTGAAGACAAAGGTGTAATCCAGCGCCAGCGTCCCGTCGCTGTTCCAGAAAACGTGGACGACTTCCTGGTCCAGGCTGAACGAGTATGACTGCGCCGCGGCCGTGGTGGTCGTGACCAGCAGCAGGATGGTGACGAGCAATAAAGTAATGCGTCGTTTCATAGTTCCCTCCGGTTACGTATTACGTTTCACGATGCTCATAAAACGTAATGCGTAAAACGTAAACTACCACTTCGGTTCCTCGGTTATTTGATAAACCGTATTGCAATAAGGGCAGGAGACCATTGGTGCGCCGTTGACCAGTTTAATGTTATCGGTTGTCAGCGACCCGCCGCAGGAACGGCACTTCATTTGCTCGATCCTGGTTTCGCCGGGCAGGTCCACTTTGAGGGTGACGTTCTGAGCCGTCTCTTGTTTTATTTTGCGGGCAGCCATAACGATCAAAATGATTCCGGCCACGAGCGCGATCGCGCCAATGCACATTCCGGCACTTCCAACCTCTGTTACGCCCTGTGCTCCGCCAACAGCGCCAAGGAGAATAAAGCCTCCCACGCAAAGACCGGCAGCGGCCAGGAGAAGAAGAATTACCGCACCGATATACATCCAGGTTGTTGATTTCATAAGACACCTCCGAAAAAGTCTAGAAGATATACGTTGGATTTGGGGTAAGTGTAGCACTTTCTCAATAGCGTGGCAAATGATTTTAAGACTTTTGGTTTTAAGACCTTCGCGCAGAGGGGGCTTGTATGCATGCACAACATGTCAAGAACGGAGTCCGAAGTCTCCCGACTTCGGGCATAATCGGGATATTTTGCATCAACGCCAATAATCTGTGTTGTTCAGGCGCAAGGGAAAATGAAAGTAGGGCGGGATTGAATCCCACCCCCGGCCTGTTTCCGCAAAATAGATGATGCCCGGCAGCACACTCATCAGCCCGCTTACGTCGTCGAGCAAGGCCAGCACTCCCCATCGGTTGATGTACCGGAGCGTATTGGCAGCATCCTGTCTGTCATCAACGAGAAGGGGTTGGGACTAGTCAGCGCCTCTGATGATGCAAGATAAGAAGTGCGGATTTCGATCGCGAGCGGGATTTGCCAAACGGTTGACGGATAAACACAAAAGAGGAAGCGCGCTCGACGCAGGAGGGCATCTTCCCCGTGCGTCCCTATTTCGGCATAAATAAATGATGTCCAGCAGTTCAACTGCTGGACATCATTATTCACCCTCTTGATCTCTTCGCTTTTCCAACCCATAGACCCGCTGCGTGGGCAGCACAACGAATAGGCCGGTGTTCGGCTCGTTCAGGCTGCCGACGATTTTTTCTGTGGCAGCGACTATCTTGTCTATCAGGCTTTCATCGCTGATCACCGTGAAAATCGTACGGCTCAGATGTTCGGGGTCGGGGTAGAAATCTTCCAGCGTGGGGATGAGCGGGATGTCATCGCGCAGGCCTTCTTTAGGATGAATCCGGCCGAGTCCTGTACTGAACAGCACGGTCGCGCCGTTCACGCCGGTCTCCTGCCAGGTGGCCAGCAAGTCGAGCAATTTTTCGGGGTCATGCAGAACGAAAAATATCATGCTCATTATACTTTCTCCTTTTCAGGTACTTCACGCAGCGCCTTCTCGGGACGCGGAAGTTTGCCCTTTGAATCGGGTGTCTCCCTGGCGATTTCAGTTTCGGAATGGATGGTTTTTGATCTGAACAACGCTCTCAATGCCGGTGGCGTGACCAGCGTGCTGACCACAACCATGCCGACGATGGCTGAAAAAACAACATCGCCGACCAATCCTGCCTGCATCCCGACGCTGGCGACGATCAGTCCCACCTCGCCGCGCGAAATCATGCCGGTGCCTAGTTGCCAGGATTCAAGCCAGGAAAAACCGGCCCAGCGCGCGCCCAACCCTGAGCCGAACAGTTTTCCAATGACGGCGACGAGAATAACCACTGCGGTCAAGCCAAGCCCGGCCATCACGCTGGCGATGTTGACCGAGAGGCCGATGCCCACGAAAAAGATGGGGACGAAGAAGCCATACGCCAGTGCGGAGATGCGCGGTTCCAGGTTGTCGCGTTCGGGGCTGCGGGCGAACATGAGACCCGCCAGGAACGCGCCGGTGATGGCCGCCATACCGCCAATCAGTTCCGCCGCCAGTCCATAGCCCAGCGTGACGACCAGGGCCAGCGAAAGCACATTTTGGCTGACGGGCAGTTCGCGCACCCAGCGAACGAGGCGGGGCAACAGCCACAAGCCGAAAGTCATCACCAGGGCGAAGAAAAGCAGCATTTTCCCAAATGTAACCAGGATGTCCAGCGCCCCACCGCTGCCATCGCCCATGGCGAAGAATAGTGAGAGCAACAGGATGACCAGGATGTCGTCAAACACCGCTGCGCCGAGCAGCCCCAGGCCGACGCGCGAACGAAGGACTTTAAGATCAATCAACGTCTGTGCCGAGATACTGACCGAGGTCGCGCCGAGCGTCAGTCCCAGAAAGACGGCATCCGACTGTTCCAGGTTGAAGAGCAGGCCCACGCCCCAACCCAGCGCCACAGGGACGATTACCCCCATTGTACCAGCCAGCGCCGAAACGCGCGTGTTGCGGCGCAGTTCGTCGAAGTGCAGTTCGAGGCCGGCGATGAACATCAGCAGCAGCACGCCGATTTCGCCGAGCAGATGGATCATCTCGGAGAGTGTCTCTTCGTGGATGATCGGCAGATGCAGCAGATTGATCAGCGAAGGGCCGAGCAGGATGCCAACGATGAGTTCGCCCAGCACCGAAGGCTGGCTTAGGCGGATGCTCAGATAGCCGGCCAGTTTTGCAGCCAGCAGGATGACAGCGAGTAGAAAGGCGAATTGCAGGAAGGGCGACATAGTTGGGTGAAAGTTTATCACAAGAGAAGGGTAGTGACCAGTTCTCCCCTCCGTGTGGTGAAAGTTGGCTGTATACTTGAGTCAAGACGAACCACGAAGGCACGAAGTCACAAAGTTTTTTTGGTGTCTTGGAGTCTTTGTGGTGAATCACTGCGAGGCTGACATGACTCTCCAAGACCAATATTCCCGCTGGCAAAAAAACATGCTCAAGAGATCATTGGAAAAATCTCCAGAGCGGAAAACGCGCTTCGAGACCTCGGCAGGCATCGAGGTCCCGCGCGTGGCGCTCCCGCCGGACCCTGATCCTGATTACCTCGAAAGACTGGGTTTCCCTGGCGAATACCCGTTCACGCGCGGCATCCAGCCGAATATGTATCGCGGGCGGCTGTGGACGATGCGCCAGTACGCCGGTTACGCCAGCGCCGAGGAGACCAACCGCCGCTTCCGCTACCTGCTCGAACAGGGGCAGACGGGCTTATCGGTCGCGTTCGATCTGCCAACGCAGATCGGTTACGATGCGGATGACCCGATCGCGCAGGGCGAAGTGGGCAAGGTGGGCGTTTCGATCTCGTCCATTCACGATATGGAGCAGTTGTACGACCAGATCCCGCTCGACAAGGTTTCGACTTCGATGACCATCAACGCGCCCGCGGGCGTTTTGCTAGCGATGTACATCGCGGTGGCGAAGCGTCAGGGTGCGGATATTCATAAACTGCGCGGCACGATCCAGAACGACATTCTCAAAGAGTACGTGGCGCGCGGCACGTATATTTTCCCGCCCGCGCCTTCGATGCGGCTGATCACCAACATCTTCCAGTTCTGCACCCAGGAAGTGCCGTATTGGAACACGATCTCGATCTCGGGCTATCACATCCGTGAAGCCGGTTCGACCGCCGTGCAGGAAGTCGCATTTACGCTCGCAAATGGAATTGCGTATGTGGAAGCCGCGCGCAAGGCGGGTCTCAAAGTGGACGACTTCGCGGGGCAGCTCTCGTTCTTCTTCAACGCGCACAATAATCTTCTGGAAGAGGTGGCTAAATTCCGCGCGGCGCGCCGCATGTGGGCAAGGATCATGCGCGAACGCTTCAAAGCCCAAAAGCCTGCCAGTTGGCAATTGCGTTTCCACACGCAGACCGCTGGCTCCACGCTCACCGCGCAACAACCAGAGTGTAACGTGGTGCGTGTTTCGTTGCAGGCGCTTTCGGCGGTGTTGGGCGGTACGCAAAGTCTGCATACCAATTCAATGGATGAGGCGCTCTGGCTTCCCACCGAAAAATCCGTGCGCGTGGCATTGCGAACCCAGCAAATCATCGCCTACGAATCAGGCGTGGCTGATTCGGTTGATCCGCTGGCGGGTTCGTATCTCATCGAACATCTCACCGACGAGATCGAAAAAGGCGCCCTCGACTACATCGCCAAGATTGACAAGATGGGCGGCGCGTTGCAGTCCATTGAACGCGGCTACATGCAGAACGAAATTCAGAACGCCGCCTACGCCGCGCAACAGGCAATCGAACGAAAAGAGCAGATCGTGGTGGGCGTCAATCAATTCCAGGTGGATGAAGAGATGACGCTGGAACGTTTGAAGGTTGACCCCACGATTGAAATTGCTCAAAAGGCGAAGTTGAAGGCGTTGCGGAAAACCAGGGATCAGGAACGAGTAAATCAGTTACTTAGTCGGTTGGATAACGTGGCACATGGAACCTGGAACTTGATACCGCTTTTCATCGAATGCGTCGAAAACGATATCACCCTCGGCGAGATTTGTAATACGCTGAGAGGCGTGTGGGGCGAGTATGTCGCGGAGGGGTTTTGAATCAAAGGTATAATCCGATTTGGAGGCCGTGATGAAAATCTCGAAACTCTCGAATCTGCTCGTTGCGTGGTAAACCCCAAAGGCAATCGAACTGATGTGGTCATCCCATTCGAAACCTGGCAAAAACTGCTCGAAGCCTGGGAGCGGTTGATCGAACGCCTGGAAGACCAGGAAGACCGCGCCATTTTACAGGAATGGCTGGCGCACCGCGCTTCGGGGGAGAAGGATACTGTGGAATAGGTAGGGGAGAATCTCAATTTTGTTGTAAAATACGATTCCGAGGTGTGCTATGCAACAAATGTATCGCGTAAAAACCATCGTCTCGAAAGGCGGGAGGCTTTTCATCAAGGGTTTGCCTTTCCAGCCTGGCGAATCAGTGGAAGTGACCGTGCGTGGCAAAAAGCAAATGAAAAACGCGGAGAAATATCCCCTGCGTGGGAAACCTGTCGTCTATCATGAACCATTTGCGGGCGTTGCCGCTGAAGATTGGGAAGCCCTGAAATGATCCTGCTGGATACGCACGCTTGGGTGTGGTGGGTGCATGACGACGAGCAGTTAACCGCCAATCAGTTAGATGCGATCCAGACGAATGAGACAGACACCATCGGGGTCAGCGCAATCTCGTGCTGGGAAATCGCCAAGCTGGTGGAACGCGGGCGATTGGAGCTGCCTGTCCCGCTCGAAAAATGGTTTGAACAAGCCCTGAGTTACCCCGGTATTCGCATCCTCGAACTTACGCCTGAGATCGCCATCGAATCCACGCGCCTGCCAGGGGAATTTCACCGCGACCCTGCCGACCAGATCATTGTGGCTACTGCCAGAGTCCATGATTGCCCGCTGGTGACGGCGGACGAAAGAATTCTTGATTATCCATCCGTAAAAACAATTGGTTGACGCACCCAGAGAATCTTATGCCCTTTTTCAGCGAATGCATCGAAAACGACATCACGCTCGGCGAGATTTGCAACACGCTCCGCGGCGTGCCTGCCCCCGTTCTGCCTGCACTGTGTTCTTCAGTGTGGGGGTGGGGCGAATACCAATCGCTGATATTTTAGGTTGACTTAGTCCACTACTTAGTCTATAATGTTCGTGGAGGTGAAAGATGACTGTATATAACATCCACGATGCCAAAACCCACTTCTCGAAACTACTTGAGCGCGTGTTGTGCGGAGAAGAAGTCGTCATTGCCAAAGCGGGCAAGCCATTGGCGCGAATTTTACCTTTTACTAAGGAAGATACCTCTCCGCGCAAACCTGGCATTGACAAAGACAAAGTAATCATTATGCCCGATTTCGATGCTCCGCTGACGGAATTCGATGTATGAGAGCGTTGCTTGATACGCACACCTTTCTCTGGTGGAATACAGACGACCCTCAGTTATCGCCGCGCGCCCGCGATTTCATCTCGGATGGGAAAAACGAAATTTTCCTCTCCGTCGCCAGTGTTTGGGAGATTGCCATCAAAGCAGCAAAAGGGAGATTGGTTTTACCGGAATCCCCGTCACTTTATATCCCCAATCGCATGAGTTTGTACCGAATTCGACCATTGCCCGTGCAGGTCAGCCACGCGCTGCATATCTACGATTTGCCGCCTCACCATGCCGATCCATTCGACCGCCTCTTGATTGCCCAGAGTCAGTTGGAGTCCCTGCCCATCATTACAGCAGATGGAGATTTCCGGCATTATGATGATGTTGAAATACTTTGGTAGTGGAGAGTGGAGAATCTCAGGCACCTTTTCATCGAATGCTTTGAAAACGACATCACACTTGGAGAGATTTGCAAACCGCTCAGAGGTGTGTTGGGGAGATGCTATCAAATGCGTTCATCGCAACAGAAACTACAGGTATAATACCCCGCAGTCAATTTGTCCCACCACCTCACGGTAAACTCCTGAAATGCAACTATGGTATCCAACCCATTAAAAAACCTCTCCGAAACCGATATCCAACTGTTACCAGTTTCCGAAGCGCTGCTAAAAAGCATCAGCGCAAGCCGTTTCGCCAGCCGCGAACTATACCGTCTACGCTTGCAGGCCGAACATGCGCTGCTGGTCAGCGGGTTCGATGAACTGGTCTGCCTCGACCTGCTCAATTTTGCCCCCTTTGATTACCAGGTGCGCGCCGCCCAAATCATGCTGCGCCGTTTTCGGGGACGCGGCATGTTGTGCGACGAAGTTGGCCTGGGAAAGACCATCGAAGCCGGGCTGGTACTCAAAGAATATTTAGCGCGCAACGTTGTCCAGCGTGTGATGGTGGTGACTCCCGCTGCCCTGGTGGAACAATGGCGGGAGGAACTGGCGATCAAATTCGGGCTGGCCGGTTTCGTCACCAGCGCCGACGCCGAGTTCCGCGCCGCCGGCGCAGACGCCTGGGAACACTTCCCCCTGCTGATTGCCTCGCTTGCCACCGCCCGCCGCGCTGAACATCGCGCCCACATTGCCCGGCTCCCTTATGATCTGCTCATCGTAGACGAAGCACACCATCTCAAAAACCGCAACAGCGCTTCGTGGAAGTTCATCAACGACTTGCAGCGCAAGTACATCCTTTTGCTCACCGCCACACCGGTGGAAAACAACCTGGATGAACTGTATAACCTGATCACCCTGCTCAAGCCGGGTCAGTTGAAGACCCCGCGTGAATTCCGCAAACAATTTGTGGTCAGCGGCGACCCGCGCCTGCCCAAAAATCGCGGGCAGTTGCGCGACCTGCTGGGCGATGTAATGGTGCGTCACACCCGCAGCCAGGTGAACATCAAGCTGCCGCCGCGCCAGGCCAATACCATCCGTCTGCACCTTTCTGCGGATGAAACCGAATTTTACCAGGCTGTCAGCAACTACGTGCGCGCAGCCCTCACCCCTTCGACTGCGCTCAGGGCAGGCCCCAACCCCCTCTCCTCGCGTAGCTTCCCCGAAGGGGGTAAAAATGGGAGAGGGGTCGGGGGTGGGGGCATGGGTGAGGGCATCCGCCAGGTAGATCGTTTTGCCCTGCTAACCCTCCAGCGTGAAATTGGCAGCAGCCCCCAATCCGCCGAACCGACCCTGCGCTCGCTGGCCGAACGCGCCCACAGCGCCGATCGCCGCCGCGAACTGCTCTCGCTCGCCGAGCAGTCCACCCGCATCCAGACCTGGGCCAAAGCCGACGCGCTCGAAAAATTGCTGATTTCTCTTCTGCACGACCCGGCCGAAAAGGTCATCATTTTTACCCACTTCCTCCGCACACTCGACCGGCTGGCCGAGCGCTTGGGGGCGATGGGCGTTTCATTCGTCGTCTATCATGGCCAAATGAACATCCAGGCCAAAAATCAGGCCATCGAAGATTTTGAACAGCGCGCCCAGGTGTTGCTCTCGACCGAAGCCGCCGGAGAGGGGCGTAACCTCCAGTTCTGCCGCACGATGGTCAATTTCGACATTCCCTGGAATCCCATGCGCATCGAACAGCGTGTCGGGCGCATCCATCGCATCGGCCAGCGGCGCGACGTGCGCATCTACAACCTTTCGGCACGCGGCACGGTCGAAGACTATCTGCTCGAAATCCTTGATCAGAAACTCAACATGTTCGAACTGGTTATCGGTGAAATGGACATGATCCTGGGCCATCTTTCGGACGAGCGCGACCTCGAAGATTTACTGCTCGACATCTGGGTGCAGGCGCAATCGGCCGAAGAACTGCAAAGCGGGTTCAACCGGCTGGGCGAGACGCTCATCCAGGCGCGCCAGGCGTACCAGAAAACCCAAGAATACGACGAAGCCCTGTTCGGCGACGATTTTTCGGCAGAGTAGCCCATGTCTGATGATACCTCCCTTCAGGAATTGGTTTTAGGCTACTGTCGCCAGGTGGATGGACTGGTGGAACCGCCCGCCTACGGGATTTACGAGGTGCTTCTTCCAGACGAGGTGGCTGCCCGCTGGGGCATGGACGCCCATCAGCGATTCACCTTTTCAGCCGAGGCGGATAACGCCACAACGAATGGCTACGCCACCTTTCTGCACTACGGCCACGCGCTGGTAGAAACCATCGTCAACGAACTGCGCCTGCAAACGGCCAATGGATTGTTTTTCATTAGTAACGTGCGCCTCGAAAAACCCAAACTGTATGCCGTCATCGAAAAAGCCATTTCGGTTTCCAACGCAAAACTGTTCCCCGTTCCGGGCGCAGCGGAACAGGCGCATCTGCACCACTACGCGCGCTTCAATTTCAAAGTCAGCCTGATTGCCGATGAAAAACGCGAGTTAATTCTGCCAATCTGGATGGACTTGCAGGGCGGATACGCGGTTAAGGGAAGTGAAATTGAACGGCAGGCGATTCTGGATGTTGAGAATCAATTCCGGCAGCTCGACCCTGCCCTACCGCGCTGGATGGATGGCGAGCCGCTCGCCACAACGAATGGCTTCGCCCCGAAAGTGCTTGCATCCCTGCTGGAACGCGCCCGCCATTCCGTCGCCAGTGAATTGGGCGATACCCTGGCAAGCCTGCAAAAACGTCTGCGCCACTTTTTGGAACTCGACCGCGCCCGCCTGAACGAGTATTACACCGACCTGCTCAAGGACGCCGAACGCCGCCTTCAAAAAGCTGATGAGGAGCGTCGTCCGGCGCTGGAAGCCAAACTGACCGCCATCGCGGCTGAACGCCAGTCCAAGTTGGAGGATGTGGAACAGAAATATCGCCTGCGCGTCCAGTTGGAATTGATCAACTTGGCCATCATCGCCCAGCCCAAACTCGATTTGTCAGTGGAAATTCGCAAGCGCACAGTCTCGGTGAAACGGCTGGTGACGTGGGACCCACTGTTCCACGCGGTCGAAGCGCTGGTCTGCGATGTATGCGGCCAGCCGGGCAAGCCCTTATCCCTATGCGAAAATGGACACCTGGCGCATAGCGAGTGCCTGGCTGCGCAGTGCGTAGAATGCAAACGCACCTACTGCCAGAAATGCGCCGAAAGCGTGCAAACCTGCGCCGTGTGCGACCGCCCGGTGTGCGTCCACAGCCTGGCGCGCTGCCCGGAGTGCGGGCGCGCGACCTGTCACCAGCATCTGAACGAATGTCACGCTGAAGATGGAGCGCCGCGCCGCGCCCGGAGCGAGGAGAAATCTCCTTTAGCGGATGCCGGCGCGGCCCCGCTCGTGTCCAGCCCGAAAACGGGACAAACTACGGGACGGAAATCCGCCCCGAAACGGGAAACGCCCAAAGCGAAGACATCCCGCCCTCAAACCAGTTGGATGAAAAGCCCATCTGTTACCGGCGACTACATGAATATCTATTCCGACCCGGCGCAGGGCATCATCACCGCTTATGTGATGGTCAAAAAGCGCGAACTCGCCGCACGGGCGTGGGAACTGACTGAGGAGGGGATTGCGGTGAACTGCTGGTGTGAGAAAGGCACGCTCTGCCGGGAAAGTGGCATTGTCTATCGCCCGGCTGAACCGGAACGAATTGAAGGACAGGTGAAATCTTTCATAAAAATGTTCCAGATTGAATACGGCGTGCCGGATAAAAAGATCCACTACTATCACATCCGCCAGCAGGAGGCGCATGGCGAGTTGAAGTTGAAAGTGCCTATGCGATGGAGAGACCCGGCTGCGCTGGCGAAGGCTTGCGCCGGGTTCGATAAGTTGAAGCTACGCCGATGAAAATCACGTGAATGCGTATTTATCATCCATCAAAGAATTCCGTCAAAGATTTGCCGAATTTCTTTTGGAAGAAGATTTCAGCCTCACGAGCCTGACGAGGCATCCAGTCACGCACGATCGTGTTCATGGGGTGATCGGCGCTGCCACAGTCCACGCCTATCCAGCGCAGTTTTTTGGCCTTGGCCCACTCTGCAAATTCCCGATCTGGCATATTCGCCAGCATCTTGTGCAGGCTGTTCTGCTCCCACGTTTCCAGCGATTGGCGCAGTTGGTCGAGTTTTTGGCGGTCGTACATGGCTCACTCCTTTGGGACTGTGTCTGGCGAAATTATCCTTCAGCCTGTCGGGTAGAATACCCTCATCGCCTCCCCTTCATACACGAACTTGGCCGAGAAGAACTTCTCCTGCCGCAGCCAGGGAAAGAAGCTGGGTTCGCTTTCCCAAAATGGCAAGCTCTCCGCATTTCTCGGCTATTTCCCGTCCCAGGCGGAAAGCCCGATCAGCAGACCGGCGACCGCCTCCATGCCGGAGGTGTGGCCGACCCGCATGGCAGCTTCGGCGGCAGCCAGAAGGGAATCAGGGTTCTCCCCCCGGCAGATCGCCTCGGCCAGGGCCGCCAAGCGGCTCGATACTTGCCCGTGCGCAGCATGGTAAAGGTAGGTGCGGCTGATATCATTCGTCCGCCGCGAGAGACGGATGACTGCTTTTCCCAGGGCTGAGATATATTGCGAGCGTTCACTTCTATCCCGAACTGTGCACCAAAGTCCCGCCAGGTAGCCAACCAGAAGATCGTCACCGCCGGGCGTCAGGCCGGGGCCGAGGCCGATCAGCACGCCGACTGCAGAGGCAGCAGTCAGGTCATAGCGTCGTGTGGCAGCGACAAGGTCACGCATGGTCTCTCCTACCTGCCGAGGCAGGCCAGCCCGTACCGTCTCGTCCGGGCGGAACAGATCCCCCGCGAGGCTTTCAGACCCCATGAGCATCTGCCGTTTGTTCAGCGCCTGCCCGACACACTCCCAGGCGGCTGCCACAGCCGGGACCGTCATGTCTGCATCCAGGCTTGGCAAATCGCATTTCCAGCGACTAGCTCCGCGCAGTTCAATCGTCAATGACGAACTCTCGAAACGCAGGAGGCCGTCCCGGCCGGTCACTTGTTCACTTACGTTCAATCTTTCAAAGGAGAAACCCTGGGGGGCCTCCAGGCGAATCCCCTGGGGCAGATCGGCCTGGCTGGCTGCGAGCAGGGTGAGCAGCCTGCTCTCCCTTGCCGGCCGCAGATTGGCGGCGGACTGGAAAACGCTGTGGACGCGGGCATCGAAGTCTGCGCGCGGTACCACATAACCGACCGATATTGCCTCAAGGTACATAAGTTGCTTCTTCCGTGAAGAAATGGCCTGGGAGAGATTCACCTAGGCCATGTCCTTTCTCGTCGCGCAACGATCCTATTCCACGTGTCCCCGGTCTTCAGGGGATTGGCTCGAATTTCAGCCCATACACATCCTCACCATATTGCACCCGGATCGGCTCCCAACTGGGTTTCACCTTCATCCCCACTTTCAACTGGTCAACCGAATCGGCTTTGATCTGTCCCATGGCTTTGATCTTGTTTTCGAATTCGGCGACCCCGATGAGGAGGAAACGCTGGTCAAAGCCCCACGGTAGATTGAAGATGGCCGTGTAGGTGAGCAGCTTGGCGTTCCCCTGGGGTTTTATCTGTTCGAACTCGCGGCTTTTGCACGCCAGGCAGCGATCGTGATAGGGGTAGTGGAGCTTGCCGCATTTCTTGCATTTGTAGGCTGTGATGGCGATTTCTTTTTTCATAATTGTACCCTCCGGAGCACGAAGGCCAGCACGTTGTTGCCAAAGCCGCCGAAGTTGACCGTCAGGCCATTCTCGGCTTTTTGCACCTGCCGGTTCTTGGGCAGCTCGTGGCGCAGTTGATAGACGATGTCCACAACTTGGGCTACGCCGGTCGCGCCCACCGGGTGGCCGCGCGCCTTCAGCCCGCCGGAGAGATTGATGGGGATCTGACCCCCCAGGCGGGTCTTGCCGGCCGTGGCCGCTTTTCCGCCCTCTCCCTTCTTGAAGAAGCCAACGTGCTCGCTCTCGGCGATCTCCAGGATGGTGAAGGCGTCGTGCAATTCGGCCACGTGAATGTCGCCCGGTTTGAGCTTGGCCATCTCGAAGGCCTTCTGGGCTGCCAGGGTAACGGCTTTCAAATCGGTCGGGTCGTCGCGTTCCTGGAGAGTCTGCGTGTCGGTGGCCTGACCGAAGCCAGCGATCAGCACGGGTGGCTTGGTCAGTTTCTTGGCCATCTCCAGCGGGCAAAGGATGATGGCAGCCGCCCCATCACTGACCGGGCAGAGGTCGTACAGGTGCAGTGGATCGGCTGATACGGGATTGTTGACGATGGCGTGCGGACTGTCGAAGATGCCATCGCGATCCAGCGCCATCTCGACGTGGGCGTAGGGATTCAACGTGCCCATCTCCTGGTTCTTGAGGGAGATGGCTAGCAGGTGCTCGCGGGTCACGCCGTACTTTTCCATGTACAAGCGGGTGAACATGCCGGCCATGCCGGGCAGGGTGATGCCATAGGGATACTCGGCCTGCGGGTGGGTCATGGTGGCAACGAAATCGGTGGCGCGCCAGCCGGTGACCTCGCGCATCTTCTCGCCGCCCACCACCAGCACGTAGTCGTAATAGCCGGAGGCCACGGCCAGCAGCCCATTTTTAACGGCAGAGCCGCCCGAAGCCGGGCCGTTCTCCACCGTCTCGGCCGCCGCGGGCAGCAGGTTCAGGCGATCCACCAACGAGCTGGCAATCGCCGACTGGTGCTGGAGCATCCCGGCGCCCATGTTGCCGACGTAAACCGCATCAACGGATTTATCGCCTAATCCCGCGTCATCCAGCGCCTTCAGGGAGGCGTAGGCCAGCATGTCCATCAATGTATCTTCGTCGCGCCGGCCAAAGGGGATCATGCCGGCGCCGATAATCGCAACGTCTCTCATGGTCTCATCTCCCTTTCAGCCCGGCGATGCGCTCGCGGATCGTGTCGTCATCAGCAAACTTGATTTCCGCCTCGGCCTCCTCGAGCAGTTCCCGCGGCACCGGACGGTCGCCCACTACCAGGCGAGGCTTGGCTTTGAGGTAAATTTCCCGCGCCAGGCGGTACGAATCGCCGCCACCCAGCTCGTGTGGGATGTGGGTCAATTCCAGGGGGTACTCGATCATCCAGCGCCGGAAACCGATCGGGCTTTCGGCCACGATCAACACCTCGTCCTGGCCCAGGTATTCAATGTGGTATTCCATCTTGGCGGCGAACAGGTGCGAGCCGATGCGCAGGCCGCGGTCAATCGCCAGGGTGTGGTAGCTCATCCCGACTTTCTCGTTCTCCATCCGCCCGTTGACGATGCCCACCAAGTAGCCATCTACCTGCCCCAACAGGCAGTATTCGCTTTTCACGCGGTAGCGGTACCAGGCCAGCAGCTCGCCGTACAGTCGGGCGCTGACGATGTCGTAATAGTCCCGCTCGATGAACAGGCAGGGGTGGACGGACTTGAGGATCGCCGGTACATCCTCGCGGGCGGCCTGGCGCACCACCATTACCTTGCCGTTGGCCAGGGTGATGGTCTTGGGCGGGTAGGGCGCCATAGGATATTGTGTTGGCCGCAAGACGGCCTCGAGTTCCATATCTAAAGGCATAAGTAGACTCCTCGTCGAACAAGATTCTTCCACCCATCGGCGCAGCTTAACGCAGATCGGTGGATTGATTATTCCAAATTCGCCTTGGTCAGAACGTTGATCTGCTCTACGTGCAGCGCATCGTACGCATCGCCGAATCTGGTCTTGGGCAGGGCGGCTTTCTTGGCCATCAGCGTATTATACTCGGCGTCTTCCAGCATTGCGACGCAGCGCCCGATGCACGATTCTCCGTCCACGAAGCGCCAGGGGAAGAATCCGATTGTAACACGGCGGTTGACCAGCAGGTCAATCTCGCCGCCGATGCACTCGGCGTGGACGATGCCATAGGGGAACATCTCCAGGTGCATGAGCTGGTACTTGCTGTCGTCGAAGTAATCGGCCAGCGGCATACCGTATTTCTTCTTGAAGACTTTGTCGGCCTGGCGGGCCTGGCGCGGCATCCAGTCACGGATGATGGTGTTCATCGGGTGATCGGCGCTGCCGCAGTCCACGCCAATCCAGCGCAGTTTTCTGGCCTTGGCCCACTCGGCGAACTCGCGGTCGGGGCCGGGGTGCTTGACCATGTAGCGCACTTCGTCGGCGGTGGGCATGTCCCAGCCGAAGTGGTGATAGCCGGTGTGGATGATGAGGATGTCACCCTGGCGGACTTCGACGCGCTCTTCGACCATTTTGCTGGTATACACGTCGTAGTCGCCGCAGATGTCGCTCAAATCCACGACGGCCGCCTCGTGGACGAGGTAATCCATATTGAGCGAGGCAATGTCCTTGCCAGGGGTGTGGAAGTGGATTTCGCCATCCAGGTGGGTGCCGAGATGGTTGGAGTGGGTGACCACCTGCCCATTGGCCCCGTTGGGCGCCAGGCGCTTGAAATACTTGACCTGCAGCGGCTCATAGGTGGGCCAGGGCGGGGTGGCGATGCCGAGGGGGATGGTGAGGTCGAGAAATTTCATGGGTAGTTTCCTTTTATTCATTCGCGTTTATATGCCTTTAGCAGCGCCGCTGGATATGTGGCGTTGCGCCCGGCTACTGCCAGAGCGGCGATCGTCACCAGATAAGGCAACGCCAGGAACATTTCGTAGGGAAGGTCCAATCCGGTGGTCTGCAGGCGCAACTGGAGGGCAGAGACGCCGCCGAAGAGTAGCGCTCCCCACAACACTCTCACCGGTTGCCAGTTGCCAAAGATTATCAACGCGATGCACACCCAACCGCGCCCGGCGATGATACCATAAGTAAACGCGCCCAACTGGGCCAGCGAGAGAAAGGCACCCCCGGCCGCCATCAACCCGCCGGCAATCGCCAGCGCCAGGTAGCGGGTGAGGAACACATTGACCCCGGCCGCGTCAGCCGCCTCTGGGTTTTCACCTACGGCCCGGATTTGCAGGCCGAAGTTAGTGCGATACAGCATCCACCAGCATACCGGCACCAGGGCCAGCGCGATATAGGTCAGGGCATATTGCCCCAAAATCTCGCCTAGAATAGGTACCTGACTCAGGATAGGCAGCCTCTCGAAAGGTGCGATGGACGGGGGGATGCGCGGCTCGCCGAAGATCAGGCGGAATCCGAACAGGGATAGACCCGTCAGCAAGAGGGTGATTCCCAAGCCCGATACGTGCTGGCTCACACCCAACCGAACCGACAGCAGTCCCATCAGCAATCCTGCGAGGATTCCGGCGACGATGGCGGCCAGTACACCCAACCACAGATTTCCGGTCGCTCCGCCGACGACAAAGCCCACGAAGGCTCCACAGAACATGGTACCTTCAATGCCGAGGTTCAGGATTCCCGCCCGCTCGGCAAATAGTTCACCCAGGGTCCCCAGGATTAGCGGGGTGGCCACGCGGAGCGTAGCGGCAATCAAGCCAATGAGGAAAACTTCCATGACGAAAATCCTTGCTCTTTGTGCGAGAATCTAATTCGTTTCCAGATCGTTCTCCGCGCTGGCGGGAAGCGGGGGTAAAGATCTGGGTTCATCGGCGATCCAGCGGATGCGATAATTCTGGAAGATGAATGCACCTAGCGTAACCAATAGAAGAGCAGCCTGCACCACGTCGCCCAGGTAGGCCGGTACGCCGAGGGCGCGGCTTACGGTCTGCCCGCCAATGCTCAACAGTCCGACGAACAGCGCGGCCAGGCCCACGCCAAACGGGTTGAGACCGCCCAGCATGGCAATGATGATGCCGGTGTATCCATAACCGGGCGAGATGGCATCAATCAGGTGAAAGTGGATGCCCGCAATTTCGCTGACACCTGCTATCCCGGCGATGCCGCCGCTGATCAGCGCAGCCGTCAAGATCGCGCGGCCGACGTTCACCCCGGCGTAACGAGCGGCTTCCATCCCCAGACCGGTGGCACGCATCTTCAGCCCCAGGCTCGTGCGGGAGAGAACGAACCATAATGCTAGGATGATCAACAGACCGACGATGAAACCGAGGTGCAGGCGCGCCCGGGGAAGCAGCTTGGGTAATATAGCACTGGCGGCGATTTCGGGTGATTGCGGCCAGCCGGAGACCGGGTCCCGCCATGGACCATTGAGCAGATAACTGACAACGAACAGGATGACGGAGTTCAACAACAGGGTGGTCACCACCTCGTCCACCGCCAGCTTGACTTTGAGTAATGCTGGAGGCAGCGCCCACAGCATCCCGGCCACAAAGCCACCGAGCAGCATGATTGGGATGGCCACCAGAGCAGGGGCTTCGTGGAGTACGGTGCCCAGCCAGGCGGCGGCGATAGCACCGGCGTAGAGTTGGCCTTCGGCGCCAATATTCCAATACCCGGCCGAGAAGGCAAAGGTCACAGCCGCCCCGGTCAATAATAGCGGTGTAGACTTGACCAGCACTTCGATGGCGCTCACCCAGCTGGAGAGGGGGACGACCAGGAAGTAATAGTAAGCTTCGAACGGGTTGGCCTTTGCCAGCACCACCAGTGTGGCTGTCAGCGCCAGGGTGATCACCGCTGCGATGACCGGTATCAACGGGCGCACCCAGAGCGGCGCGGCCGCCCGTTCAATTCTCAGTTTCGCCACGAGTCACCTCCCAAGCACCGGACATCATCATCCCTAGTTGTTCCTTGCTGGCTTCCCCGGCCGGGATCACACCCATGATGCGTCCTTCATAGATCACGGCAATTCGATCCGAGAGGGCCAGGGCTTCGTCCAGATCTTCGGATATCAACAACACGGCCACGCCCTGGTCGCGCTGCTCCAACAGCTTGTCGCGCACGTACTCGGTGGCGCCCACGTCCAGGCCGCGCGTCGGCTGTGAAGCCAAGATAACGCGCGGTTTGCTCGACAGGGCGCGCGCCAGAACTACTTTTTGGACGTTGCCTCCGGAGAGTGTGCGCATGCGGTCGGTCGGCTGAGCTTTGATTTGATACTCGGCGATCAACTGTTCCCCGTGCTGGCGGACGCGGCGACGATCCAGCAAACCGTTGCGGGTGAATTCGTCCAGACATTCGAGAACCAAGTTTTCTGCGACGCTAAGCTCACCAATCATGCTCTCGTGCCGCTCCTCCGGTATCCGACCCACGCCAGCGACCAGGAAGCAGGTTGGATCAGCGCCGGTCAGATCCCGGTTGTCAACCAGGATGCGTCCACCGGTCGGCTTCAGCGTACCGGCCAGGACGCGGGCAAGTTCCGCTTGGCCGTTGCCCGAGACGCCCGCCAGGCCTAAAATTTCGCCAGCACGCACTTCTAACGACACCTCCTTCAACGCCGGTAAACCTTTCCTGTCCAGGGCGCTGAGGCTCTCGAGGCGCAAGCGCGCCTCGCCCTGAGGGGACTCCCCACGCCGGGTGACGCCGAAGGTTTCCCGCCCAACCATCATGCACGCCAGTTCAATCTGGGAGGTGGCCGCTTTGTCCACTGTCCCCACCACCCGCCCCTGGCGGAGCACAGTAATCCGGTCGCACACAGCCATCACTTCATTGAGCTTGTGGCTGATAAATATGACCGAAAGCCCTGCCCCTCGCAGCCGCTCCAGCGTCTCGAATAGAACATCCACCTCCTGAGGGACAAGAACAGAGGTTGGCTCATCCATGATCAGGGCGCGCACGTTCCGATAGAGGGCTTTGAGGATTTCGACGCGCTGGCACTCGCCGACCGACAGATGACGCACTATCGCTGCCGGGTCGGTCTTGATCCCGAAACGGGCTGCGGCCTCGGCGACGTGCTGCTGCGCCGCGCCTGGATCGAAGCGGAGGCCCTTTGTATAACCCAGCACTACATTCTCGGCCACGCTCAAGGGAGGCACCAGGGTGAAATGCTGTGCCACCATCCCGATCCCCAGGGTAATCGCCTCTTTGGGTGAGGGAATATGTGCCAGATGTCCATCAACCAAAATTTCGCCCTGGTCGGCGTGATACAGACCGTAGAGGATGCGCATCAGGGTGGTCTTCCCCGCGCCGTTCTCGCCTAACAAGGCATGAATCTCGCCTTGTTCCAGGGAGAAATCAATGCGATCGTTGGCAAGCACGGGGCCGAAGCGCTTGGTGATGCCCCGCATCTGGATCGCTAACATGTTTCATTCCTTGCTGGGGCGGCGAGCACCCACCGCCCCAGACGTGGAAAATTAGTTGACTGGTGCCGGTTGCTGCTCATTGATGTCCACGCGGAAGAGGCCATCCTTGATCTGCTGCTCGCGTTCGCGCACCTTCGCCAGCAGATCGGCGGGGATCTTGCTCTCCGTGGCGTGGAAGGGGGCCAGGTTGGCGCCGCCCTTGGCGACCATGCTGAAGTCCTTCAGGTCCTGGGCGGTATAGGCGCCGCTTGCCACCTGCTTGATTAGATACTCGACCGTGGGATTCATGTTCCACACCGGGCTGCTCACCACCAGGTCGGGCGCCAGCTCGTTCTGGTCGCTCATGTTGCCGAAGGCAAACAAGCCTTTCTCTTTAGCGGCCTCGATCACGCCAAAGCGTTCGGCATACAGCACGTCAGCGCCAGCGTCAATCTGGGCCAAGGCGGCTTCTTTCGCAGCAGCCGGGTCAAACCAACTGTTGATGAAGGTCACCAGCACCTTGGCGTTGGGATTAACTTCCTTCGCCCCGGCGATGAAGGCATTGGTGAGACGGTTGACTTCTGGCACGGGATAGCCGCCGACCACACCGATGGTGTTGGTTTTGGTCAGCCCACCGGCCAGCATACCGCACAGGTAAGCCGGCTCATGGATCCAGTTGTCGAAGACCGAGAAGTTCGGCTCCGAGGGACCAAGGCCAGAGCCAAAAGCAAAGGCGATGTTAGGATAGTCCGCTGCCACACGGCGCGCAGCCTCTTCGTTGCCAAAGGCATCGCCGATGATGATGGCAGGTTTCTGCTGATCAGCCACCTCACGCAGCACGCGTTCCATGTCACCGGCGTAGCCAATATTGTCTGTATATTCGTAGTCAATCTTCCCTTCTGCCTCGGCTTTCAAAAGGGCGGCATGGATGACGCCGTCCCATGGCTCCTCGATGGGTGTGGCAAAGGCGCCGAATACAAGCAGCTTGGTCGGGCCGGCCTCGGTCGGTTTCGGCGCGCATCCGACGGTAAATATCACCAGCAGCAGGGCGCAGGTGACCAAAGTGTGAAGAATAGAAGGTTTACGCATGGTATTTCTCTCCTTCAAGGGTTGTCTTATCTTGGATAGAATGTCCGTGCCTGACTGGTCAGCGACTCGCCTATCATTTAGGCAAATTTCATTCGCCGCCGCAGGCAGGCGGAGTAATAACATTTGGATAGTTGATCACCTCCTTTCGATGTCTACTGGCCGGGGATAGGTTGCATGGAGAGCTGCTTTGACCCTGTGTTTATCCGCCGGCAACGACGTAATCCGAACGCCGACGGCATCGTAGATGGCATTCAGGATTGCCGGAGCGGTAGCCAGCGAAGGGGCTTCGGCAAAACCCTTTGCGCCATGCGGGCCGTAAGGATGTGGAACTTCTACTATTACTGGGATGATCTCCGGTGTCTGCTCAGCCAGGGGCAGCCGGCACTTATGAAGTGAGTCGGTGAGGTTGACACCTTGTTCCACCACAAACTGCTCGGATAAGGCAAAACCCAGGCCCATCATCACACCGCCGTGGATCTGTCCCTCGATAGCCGACCGGTTGATGGCTTTGCCGACATCGTTGGCCGACACGACCGTAAGCACCTTCACTTCTCCGCTGGCTTCATTCACTTCCACTACAGCGACCTGGGTGTTGTAGGCGTAGCACCAGTGTGTTGGCCGCGTTTCGAAACCGGGCTTGCCATAATGGCTGGTCTCGCCCTTCAGCAAGGGAGCAGAAGGCGGGGCTGAATAGATTTCTTCGACGACGAAACGTTCTCCCAACCTCGTCAGCGGGACTTCTTGCCCTGTCGCCGGGTCTACCACCCGATCCTGGCGTAGCTCGAGATGCTCGGGCGCGGTATCCAGGATATCAGCCGCCTGGTGAAATAACTGCTCCTTCAGGACGCGGCAGGCTTTCACTACTGCATTGCCCGTGAGGAAAGTCTGGCGTGAAGCCGTGGTGGGACCGGTGGGCGGCGTGAGCGCCGTGTCCGGCCCGATGATTTCGATGCGTTCCACCGGCAGGTTCAACTCGCTGGCTACCAGTTGCACCAGTGCAGCCCGCGCGCCCTGGCCATAATCGTGCTGGCTGGCGCGCAGCCGGCAACAACCATCCGAGTCAAGCTCGACGATCGCTCCCGCCTCTTCGTGAATGCCGTGCCCATAACCAATGTTCTTCACCGCGCAGGCCACACCCACGCCGATCTTCTTTCCATCATTGGCCGGCAGGCGCGCCTGTTGAAAGGCTTCGCGCGCCGCCCGGATAGTCTGCTTGATGGAGACCACGCCTTCTTCCAGGATGTGGTCGGCCGCGGTGGGCAGGCCCACGTCCAGGGCGTTGAGCAGGCGGAACTCGAAGGGGTCAATCCCCAGGGCACGCGCCATGACGTCCATTTGCTGCTCCAGGGCGAATGCAACCTGGTTGACGCCAAAGCCGCGCATCGCCCCGGCCGGCATGTTGTTCGTGTACCACGCCCAACCTTCAAGCTCGAGGTTAGGGACGTAATAAGGGCCGGCGGCAAAGACCAGGGTGTTTTCCAGGATGTCACTGCCGAGAGAGGCATAAGCGCCAGTGTCGAGGGTAATATTCGCCTGGAGGGCAAGAACGCGCCCCTCACGGTCCGCCCCAGTCTTGAAGCGCATCTTTGCCGCATGACGTTTGGGATGGGCACGCAGCGACTCCTCGCGTGTCAGCACCATCTTCACCGGACGCCCGGTGCGCAGCGCCCCCAGAGAGAGGTACTGTTGAAGGATCATGTCCTCTTTACCACCAAAAGCGCCGCCCATCGGTAATTGTACGACGCGAATTTTGTCCTCCGGCAGGGCCAAAATTTCCGAAAGCTGAGCGCGGTCGTCGAAGGCGCACTGGGTGCCCATTTGAATCATAACACCGCCGTCCTGCGTGGGGAAGGCAATGCCCGATTCTGGCTCCAAAAAGGCGTGCTCAATGAACGGCGTGGTATATGTCTCCTCGACGACCACACTGCAGCGCGAAAAAGCCTCCACTGCGTCGCCGCGCTGGATGGCATGGTGGTGCAGCAGATTTCCCTTGCTGTGGAGACGGGGAGCGCCAGGCTGGGCGGCTTCCTCCGGCGAGAACACGCCTGGCAGGAGGCGGTAATCCACGCGGATTTTCTTCAGCGCTTCTGCAGCGAGTTCAGGTGTCTCGGCAAAGACTGCCGCGAGCGTATCGCCGATGTAACGCACCTTGTCGTAGGCAATAGCCGGTTGGTCACGGATGAGGATGCCGGCCTGATTTTTACCGGGAACGTCCCGGGCGGTGATCACCACCGCGACGCCCGGCATGGCTTCCGCCTCAGCGGCGTCCACATTGAGAATCTCGGCATGGGGATGAGCAGCCCACAGGATTTTCCCATGCAACATCCCCTCGATGCGAAAGTCGTCACCAAAACGGGTGCCGCCACTCACCAGACTCACCGCATCACGGCTGAGCACGGCCTGTGCACCCTCCTCTTTGGGAGGAGGAGCATAGTGCACACCGGAGGCCAGGCGTTCGGCGGCATCCTGGATAGCATCCAGGATTTTTACGTAGCCGGTGCAGCGGCACAGGTTGTTATTTTGGGTGAGAGCCTTTTTGATTTCGGCACGCGTGGGGTGAGGGTTGGCATCCAACAGGGCTTTGGTCGCCATGATCATGCCGGGGGTGCAAAACCCACACTGGACGGCGCCGTGCTCGATGAATGCCAACTGGATGGGATGAAGATTCCCATTTTGAGCCAACCCTTCGATGGTTTGTATGTTGGCGCCATTCAACTTCGACATGCGCACCAGGCAGGCACGCGTTACCTTGTCGTTCACGATCACGGTGCAGGCGCCGCAGTGGCCGCTGTTGCAACTGTTCTTCGTCCCGGTCAGGGCCAATTCATCGCGCAAGAAGCGCATCAGGCTCAAGTCTGAGGGCACCGCTGCGCTTACTTCATGGCCGTTGACGATGAACTGGATGTTGATTTTGGCGGCCAATTTGCTTCACCCGAATCCAGCCTATTTGATCTTCTACCTCAAATTGATACTGACATTGTTCTCATTTTATCATAATCCACTAGCTTGCCGTGGCTGATGACGCAGATGGGTGCAGCGTGAGAACGCAGCGCTTCCAACACACTGGGTGCATTGAGAACGACGAGATGCGCCGGAGCACTGACCCGCAATCCATAATCCTTGAGACCTATAGCCTGGGCAGCCCGCACGGTGATCATGTCATACAGCGTTTCCATCTCGGTCGAGGTGGTCATCCACAGCAAATGGGAGGCCAGGAAAGCCACTTCCAGCATGTTATTGCGGCCATAGGGGTAGTAAGCATCTGAGATGTCATCCTGACCCAGGCAGACCAGTACCCCTTCTTCTAGAAGCTCCCGGACTCGGGCGTGTAACGGGCCAGTATGTGGATCGCTTACCACACCCATGTCCGCTTTCTTCAGCAGTGCGGCGACCTTTTGGAAATAGGGCTTTGGATAGAGCGACATGGCGCGGGCGTGGTGGGCTAAGGCGCGGCCCTGCCAGCCACGTTGGATGGTTTCGACCGCCATCATTTCCAGCGAACGCAAGCCCGGATCGCCAGCGTCGTCCACCAGCATGGAAACATCCTTCCCATATTCTAACGCAATATCAAAAATTTCTTTGACGTGTTGGGCAATGTCCGTTTCTGTATATTCGATCCAGGGGATGCCGCCAACCACATCTGCTCCGAGCAGCATGGACTGCCGTACCAAGTCGGCCGCCCCCGGCTCGCGCACGATACCATCCTGGGCAAAAGCGACGACCTGGATGTCCACAATGCCTTTGAATTCTTCCCGCGCGCGGATAAGAGCCTTCACCCCTTCCAGACGAGCTTTTTTATCCACATCGGCAAATGCCCGCACGTGGGTGCAGCCAAAAAGGGCTGCCTGGGCGATGGCGCGGCGCACGTTTTTGATGATCCAAGATTCGTCATAATTTTCCTTGACGCGGGCAGCCAGCTCGATGGCCGTCATGGCTTTGCCCATCTCGGCCGCGTGGTAATCCCGCAGGGCTGCCTCGTCCATCATTTGCAGCGTATACACCTTGCACAGGTGGAGATGAGGATTGACAAAGGACTCGGTCACCAGATTTCCGTGGGCGTCAATCTCGACCACCGCCTTGCCGTCAATAGACTCCTCGATGGCAGCGATTCTCCCATCGGCGATACCGATCTGCACGAAATGCCCGCAGGGGGCTGTGCCTGCTGCGCAAAAGAATTTGTCTAACCGGCCTCGAAGCTGGGCGTTTCTGATGAGAATGTCGAATTTTTCTGACATCTTTTCCTCCGTTGCAAGAGATAGGGTTCATTCCCTCTATCCCCAATCACTTCACAATACCGGCATCCAGCATGGCCAGGTAAACTTTTTCTGCCGTGAAAGGTGGCCCTTCGAAACGGAGGCCGATGGCGTCACAGATAGCATTCGCAATCGCCGGGATGGTGGGCACCATCGAGTGCTCACCGATGCCGCGTGCCCCCCAGGGGCCGTCGTCTTGTGGCATTTCGACAATGAAGGCTTGCAGATCCATGGGAATATCTGCAGACGTGGCGATACGATAATCAACAAAACTGGGATTTTGCACCACGCCATCCTTCAATTGAAGGCGCTCAAATAGCGCCGAGCTCATCCCCTGGACAAAGCCGCCTTCCATTTGTGCTTTTACCATTTCCGGGTTAATGGCTTTGCCAACGTCAAAAGCAGATACACCCTTGATGATCTCGATACAGCCAGTTTCCAAATCCACTTCCAGTTCGACGGCCTGGGCTCCGGTGGTGTAATGTACCACGGCCCGTTCTCCCTGTCCGGTTTTGGGATCCAGGCCGGTTACGTAAGTGGGCATGAAGTTGCCGCGCCCAATCACGGGACCACCTCTCCAGCCCTGGTCATCCGGCTTTGGCAAACCGTAAATCACAAGATTCTTCAACGAGATTTCTTTCTCGCTCTTGAACGAAACCACCACACCGTTGACAATATCCAGGTCCTCGGGTGTTTCTCCCCAGGCTTCAGCCACCATTTCCAGGATTTGCCGGCGGGCATCTTTGGCGGCGCTGACGATGGCATTCCCCATGCTCCAGGTAAGACGGCTGGCTACAGTTTGCCACTCGTATGGACTGTAGCGTGTATCAACCGGAGTTGCGACACGAACCGATTCGTAAGGAACGCCGAGGGCTGCGGCAGCCATTTGGGCGGCCACTGTAAACACTCCCTGGCCGAGTTCTTGACCGCCAACACCCACATTCAGCGTACCGTCTTCGGCTAATTCGACCCAGGCGCTCGAGCCGGCATTGGGCGGCATCGCAGGGGCTTTCCACATGAGTGCAATACCTTTGCCACGGCGTTTGTTGGGGGCACTCGGGGGGGCTTTCTTTCCCCACCCAATTGCTGCGGCTGCTTTCTCAACGCACTGTAGTAAGCCTGTCGGGTGCATCTTGCTGCCAGTCACCAGGATACTGCCCGTTTTCAAGCAGTTGAGTTTGCGAAATTCAACTACATCCATCCCTATCTGGAGGGCAAGTTCATCAATACACTGCTCCAACCCGGCATGCATCTCGGGCATACCAAAGCCTCGCATTGGACCACCGACGGGGTGGTTCGTGTATACGCAATAACTATCCGTCTTGACATTAGGCACTTCGTAAGGCCCACTACTGCTGTAGCCCGAGGCGCGGGTGACATTCACACCATATTCCGTATAGGCTCCGCCACCCCAATAAAATTTATTCTCCATAGCCAGGAGCTTGCCATTTTCATCGCACCCCATCTTGAAGTAAGCCACCAATTCTTGGCGTACAAAAGCTGTGAAGAATTCCTCTTCGCGGGTTAGCAACAGCTTCACTGGATGCCCCTTAACTTTCGTAGCAATTGCAACCGCCAGCGACTCCATGCTAACACCGGCCTTGCTGCCGAAGCCTCCACCCACAAATGGCGCGATCACCCGCATATCACTCTGAGATATTCCCATTGACTGGGCAATGAGATTGCGCTGCGCAAATGGCGATTGCGAACTTCCCCAGAGTGTGATCTCTCCAGTTTCGTCAACCCTAGCAATTGCCACGTGCGGTTCGATAGGCACATGTTGGATGTGGGGAATCCGGTACTTGCGCTCGACGATCGCCGCACATTTTTTCCAAGTGCCAGTTACATCACCTTTGCGAATTTTGAAGTAGTTGGAGATATTTGTTCCCGGCTGAGGAAAAATGAAGTTGGCTACCACATACTGGCCGAGGTCGGGATGGATTAATGGTGCTTCGGGACTGGCGCCAAACTCGGGATCGAGTACTGGCTCCAGGACTTCATACTCAACTTGAATCAAACTCAGGGCTTTTTCGGCTATCTCTGCGCTGATGGCGGCCACCCCCGCGACCGGATCGCCCACGTAACGCACGCGGTCACGGCAGAAGATGTACCGGTCTTGCAGGTACAACCCAATATAACCGGGGAAATCCTGGCCGGTTACAATGGCTTTTACACCGGGTAACGCGCGCGCCTTCGTGATGTCAATTTTCTTGATGAACGCGTGGGGATATGGGCTGCGTTTGATGCGTGCATGCAGCAGTGCATTCCCAAATTGGAGGTCATCCGCATAAATTGCGGCTCCGGTTACTTTTTCGCGGGCATCTATACGGGGTTTGCTCTCGCCGATGGGGCTGGGGATGTTTTGCGTAACAACCTTTGCCATAAGTCACCTCCTGGCGACTGCCTTTACGCTTTCGATGATGCGCACGTATCCGGTGCAGCGGCACAAATTCCCGACCAATGCTTCACGTATTTCATTCTCACTTGGATGCGGATTGCGCTTGAGCAGCGCATAGGAGGAGATCAGTACACCGGGTGTACAAAAGCCACATTGCACTCCTCCCTCCTGGATCATGGCTTCCTGAATTGGGTCGAGCTGTTTATCACCCGCCAGGCCCTCCACCGTGATGATTTCAGCCCCGTCACATTCGACAGCCAACACCATACAACTGTTGACCGGTTCCCCATTCAATAATGCGGTGCAGGCGCCACATTCACCGGCAGAGCAGCCATTTTTCGTGCCAGTTAACGCCAGGCTTTCACGCAGCATACGCATGAGGGTCATATTCGAGGGAACGGCGACCTGTTCGAGTTCACCGTTAATGGTGACGCTTATTTTGTGAAATGCCATATCATCCTCCGAATATTTGCTAATCCAATCGAGGCGCGGCCTGTCATTTCAGTCTTTCCCAAACTTCGGTCAGCGCTCTTGCGGATAAATTCCTTACCATCTGTTTACGATATCGGGCGCTGCCACGCACATCGTCAATTGGCGAGCAGTCCTCGGCGGCCAGACGGGCAGCTTCGCGAATGGATTCGGGCGTGATAGTATCGTTTGCCAGGTATGTTTCAGCCTGCGCCGGTACGAGGGGCACAGGAGCAACGGAGGCGAGAGCGAGGCGGAAGCGATAGCCCGACGGGCGACTGGGATCCGGGTAGCCTAACGCCGTTACTCCAACAATAGACAGGTCGCTCAATTTATTACGTCCCAGCTTGAGATATGTCCCCGCGCAACCTTCTGGCGGGAGGGGGAGGTGGATCGCTGTCACAACGTCGCCGGGTTTCAACGTGGTTTTGCCGGGGCCGAGGAAAAACGCCGCCAGCGGTTCCTGGCGCGGGCCACTTACCCCATGGATGTTCAGCACCCCATCAAAGGTCAGGCATGCTCCGATAGTATCCCCGGCGGGGGAAGCGTTGCAGATGTTGCCGACAACGGTAGCGCGGGTGCGCAGTTGATAGCTGGCAACCGAACGGCAGGCCTCCGCCAACAAGGGATAATGTGCCTGCACTTCGGGGGAGGCGATCACCCGGTTCATGTTGACCGCAGCCCCGAGGGTCAGACCAGCCTGAGGCTCGAAGTACAGGTCATTCGTCCCGTCCAGGTTTTTCACGTCAACCAGGAATTTGGGTGCTAAAAATCCATCCCGCATACGGACAAAAACATCTGTTCCTCCCAGGAACGGACGCGCCTCACCGTGGTAGCGCGCCAGAAATTCACTGGCTTCGACCAGTGTCTCCGGTCGGAAATATTCAAATTCGGGGAGCGCTGGATGAGTGTTTATGGTCATAATAGTCACTCTTTTTCATAGGGTTGTCCGAGTGCTTCAGGCTTGGCTGCACCCCATTTGGTACTAAACCACTTCGTTGACATAAGCATCAAAACTCCAATGGTGATGACAAAGGGAACAGTCCTCCAGATATACCTGGACAGAACACCGGGGAGCACTAATTCTGGGTTGAGCGAGAGTTGCCACAGGGTACCAAAAAGCATCGAGCCGCCAAGCAGAATCAAAGGATTCCACATGGAGAAAAAGACCAGAGCAAGCGCAATGAAACCCCAACCCATGATGAAGTTATAGTTCCAAACCGGATTGTAGTCCAGAGAGTAGATCGCCCCTGCAAATCCCATGAGCATCCCACTGGTTATGACACTGAGATAGCGAGTTTTGGTGACGTTTATGCCTGAAACTTCCGCGACCGATGGATTCTCTCCCACCGATCTTATCCTCAGTCCCAAACTCGTCTTGGAAAGCACGAGCCAAGTAATAATAATTAATGCAATTCCGACAAAAAAGAACGGGGAAAGCCCCATGATATCTGGAATCCTTTTCATTCCCAAAGGCCCTGTGTATGGGTAACCGATGTATGCGGTGAGGCCGAAACCAAGGATCCAGATACCCATCCCATTCACAACCTGGTTGCCCCCCAGCGTTATAGAAAAGAATCCATGGAGAAGGCCAATAACGCCTCCAATGACAATTGCTGCCAAGAAGCCGAGCAAGTAGCTCCCAGTGGATTGAGCAACGATGAAACCCAAGGTGGCACCGAAAAGCATCACACCTTCGATACCAACGTTGAGAACTCCTGAGCGTTGTCCAATAAGTTCGCTCAGAGCGGCAAAAGTGAAAATCGTCGAAGCATTTAAACTTCTAGCAAAGAACTCCCACATCATAACTTCTCCTTCTCTATTTTCTTCCAAACGATCTTATACCGAAAAAAGAATTGAAAAGCGACCAGAGTAATCATTAAAACTCCGAGCAGGGCATAATCTATGCCAAAGCCTAAGTTGAGTTTTCCTTGGACAAACCTGCCTCCATTGGTCAATCCTCCAAAGAGTAATGCGATTGGAATTGCCGCTAAGGGGTTGTTTTGGGAAATCAGTCCACAGATTATCCCATAGAAAGCCAGATCACCGAAATCCCCATAATTCTTGGTAATTTTAAAGACGCCGGGGACCGCGGCGAAATAATGATATCCAGCCAAACCAGCTATCAGCCCCCCTATGACAAACACCAAGAGCGGTATCTTGAATGGACTTATCCCAGCATATTTGGCCGCCGCTGGACAAAGACCATACGCCTTGATTTGATAACCGATCTTGGTTTTGGCAAACAAAAAGTACAGTAGCCCGGCCAATCCAAGAGCGATCAAGATCGTGAAGGGGACATTATTAATTATAGGCGCTTGAATAGATGGGGGCAGCTTAAAACCTTCACCTTCTCCGCCGGAACCCATGAAGGGTCCTCCCTCTTTGATCATATGAGCAACCAACCAGAAAGTGATAAAGTTTATCATCATGGTTACCACGATCTCGTTGGTATTGAATCTCCCTTTCGTAAAGCCAGCAATTGCTCCACTCGCTGCACCACCCAAGGACGCCCCGACCAGCATCAATGGGATAACAATACCCGGCGATAGATCTATACTTTGAGACCCCTTTGCACCGAAGGCAAACGCGACTGCAAAAGCGCCCAACGCCCCCGCGTAAAGCTGCCCTGCCATACCAATGTTCCAAAGTCCAGCTCTCATTGGGACGATAAAAGCAAATGTACACAGCAAAATGAAAATGGATTTGTTGATCGTCAATGGTAGGCCAAACGCATTTGCGAATCCATAGGAAAAGATCTCCTTATATCCGACCAGCGGATTGACCCCAGCATGGAGAAATATAAAACTGACCAGCACCAAGGCAAATATTATTGCCAGGATCGAGATCATCGCTGCCTGCCACCCGGTTAAATTCACCTTTTTTTCGAGTTTCACTTTATAGCTGCCAAATTTCATATCTCTGCCACCTTTTATTTCAAACCTGCCATCATAGCCCCTACGTTCTCTCTCGTGGCTTGCTCACCAGGGAGGATGCCCATAAACTCACCTTCGTATATCGGCGCCACTCGATCGCTCAACGATAAAATCTCGTCGAGGTCCTCAGAGATGAGAAGAATACCAGCTCGTTCCTTCTTCGCCTCCATGAGCTTGTTTTGGACAAACTCCGTTGCCCCTACATCAAGTCCCTGGGTAGGCAAATTAGCAATGATGAGCCGCGGTTTACGTGAAAGTACTCTAGCCAGGATAAGTTTCTGGAGATTCCCACCGGATAAGCTTTTTGCAGTTATATCTGAACTTGGGGCTGCTACAGCGTACTCGGATATGATCTCTTTGGTAAGTTTCCGAATTTTTTTGGAATCAATGATTCCCCACTTGGAGAATTCGTCGTCAAAGTAATAATTCATGAAGACATTATCTACAAGGGAAAAATCACCGATTGAACCCACATCTATTCGTTCTGAGGGGATGTATCCTATGCCTTTTTGCCATCTTTCTAAACTGGTGTAATGTGTAATGTTGATGCCATCAGTCAATACTTTACCTCCTACCGCCTTTCTAAGTCCAGCGAGGACTTCAGCTAAAACTTGTTGTCCATTCCCGGAAACTCCAGCGATTCCAAAGATTTCACCTTCATGCACAGAAAAGGATACACCTTTCAAAGCCAAAACTCTTTTATCGTTGAGAGCGGAAAGGTTTTCTACCTGGAGAATCGGTTTGCCTTTCCCTACTTCTACCCGCTCCAGCCTGAAAATTACTTCTCTCCCTACCATCTCCTTTGCTAAGTTGCTCTCCGTTGCATCTGCTGTCTTTAAGCGAGCAGTAACTTTCCCACGCCTGAGAACCGTCACCCTTTCGCTAACCGTTAACACGATAGGAAGTTTATGTGTGATGAACGGGATTATGGCAAGTTCATCTCCGGTCATGATTTTGATCGAAGCCAAGAGTTTCTTAGTTTCAGGAGGCGCGAGGGCAGAAGTCGGCTCATCCAAGATGAGAATTTTGGCGCCTCGATACAGGGCTTTCAGGATCTCCACAACCTGCTTTTCCCCTTCCGAAAGCTGCCAGACCTTGGCCTTGAGATCAATATTGAAGCCATATTTATCACAAAGCTCGGTAATCTCTTCTCCTGTTCTCTTCAAGTTCAGAATATTCCCCGACTTTGGGTGTCCGAGGATGATATTTTCGATCACCGTATGAGCGGGAATCAGTTTACGGTTTTGGTGAACCATCCCAATACCAAAGTGAATGGCATCCAGTGGTGATCTGAAGTTAACCTTCTCACCGTGAACGTAAATCTCGCCTTCGTCGGGTTGTACCAACCCAAACAGGATTTTCATTAATGTGGTTTTCCCAGCCCCATTCTCACCGAGGATGGCATGAATCTCACCTGCTTTTATCCCGAAATCTATATGGTCATTAGCGACGACCCCTGGGAATCTCTTTGTGATTCCTCTCGCCTCTAAGACCGTATCACCGCGTTTAATATCTTTCAGGATCATATTATCTACCTGTCTTTCTTCCTGATTTATCATCAATTTATGTAACTACTCAGCCGAGTGTCATTCTGAGCCGCTGGTGCTCTTCCAGCGGCGAAGAATCTCTCTCAAAGCAGGCCGAGATGCTTCGCTCCGCAACGAACGCTCCGCTCAGCATGACAAGCCTGAGTAGTTACCAATTTATTATATTCTCTTATCAGGGATGAGGGGGCAGCATTTATCCCACAGAAACATCGCGCACAATTTTCCAAGGTTAGCGCTCAAGACAATATGTATTTGAAAAAGAACAGTTGTTAGGAATGAGGCTCTCTCCCCTGAGGGTTACCCATCAAGGACGAGAGCCTCATTTTTTGTTAGGTGTCATACATCAATGCGAACGATGTAGACTTTTTTACTTCAAGATGGTCGTGCCTTGCAGGTCGAAGTTGAACTTGGAAAGCAACCACTCAACGGTTGGAGCCTGACCAGCAGGTTTGACCACTGTGCCTGCCGCTGGAATCGGCAATCCTTCCATGGCCAGGCCTGTTCCATTGCTCACAAGCGCGTGCTCAGTGAATGGATCCCACTCACCCTTCATCATCTGCTCTCTTCTCTGCTTCACGAGCTGTATGATCTGGTCTGGGATCAATGGAAGTGCAGTTGGGCTGATGGCATCAATACCAGTTTTGCCGTCGTTCATGAGGTCAATGGTCGGGACAACCGTGCCGTCAGCCAGGGTCATTGTAGTTTCCATGCCAGGGTAGAGTACCGTTTCAGGAGTCTTATTGCCAGCCATATAATCCTGAACGATCTTCTCGAAGATGACTTCCCAGCGAGTGTCGAATGATACGGCTACGGTCTTCGTGTCCGACCAGCCGTATTCCCCGACAGTGTCCATATCCTTCCCCACGAACCAGACGCCCTTTTCTTTGGCAACGTCCAGGGTGGAACCCGAGTCGGTTTGCTGGGTTAGGACATCAACGTTGTATGTATCCACCAAAGTCGCTGCGATATCTCGCTCTTCCTGGGGTAGATACCAGTCGCCGGAGTACTTGACGTAGACCTTGATATCCTTACCGAGTAATGCTGCCGCCTCCTGCACTCCAAGGATAAAACCGGCCTGGCGCCTGATCACCTGAACACAGGGGAATGCCGAGACGATGCCGATATTGCCTGTCTGAGTCAAAGCCCCAGCGATGAGCCCTTCCAGGTACAGAGCCTGATATTGCCTGGGGAAGAATCGAATGAAATTCGGCTTCGTGGTCAGATCGCTGGCAATGACGGATGCAAAATAAACGTCAGGGTATTTATCTGCGATATCAATCAAGGGCAGTCCCATGAACTCCGCATTGCCAATGACGATATTTGCCCCTTGTGCGATCATCTCCTCGGCGAAAGGAACTGATTGATCAGGTCCTACATTCTCTCTGAAGATGTATGTGACGTTTGGATATTTCTCAGCGATTCGTTTTCCCGCGCGATCTTGGGCTCCAGACCAGGTTGTCCCTGCAATAACGCTGAAATGTTCAATCGCCAAAGTAACCGTCTTCGCTTCCACAGCTGTTGGCGGCACAACTGCAGGCGTTGTGGGCGCAACTGCAGGCGTTGTGGGCACAACTGCAGGCGTTGTGGGGGCGCAAGAACCAAACGTCATACTGGCTATCAGGAGCATAGCCGCGAGAATAAAATACTTTTTCTGCTTCATTGCTTCCTCCTTCGCGATTATCTAGAAACGGATGTTTAGGTTGAAACTTGGATTCAACTTGTAAGTGCAACAGACTGTTCTAAGAATACCTCAACAGG
>DYHT01000044.1 GCA_020723995.1 Chloroflexus sp. | reverse complement strand
TGCGCCGTCGCCACAAGGCAGCAGCGCCAACTTAATGTGACATTGTCAAATTAGGGATTCTGGATTGGAGAGTCGCGACCGTCTGGAGTGACTAATCTCGACTCTCTATTCTCTACTCTCTAAAGATTCTCACATGCCTTCGCGGCTCTTTGCCATACGAGTGGCTCACCAGCTCCGCCTGGCGCGCCAGTTCGTGCTGCAGGCGGCGCACTGTGGCCGGGCCGGCCGGCAAATCCACCCAGCGCTCGCCGTTGAGCACTGCGGCGATGGCGGCTTGCGTTTGCTGTGCCACGCTCTCCAGCTCGCCCGGCACGGACTGCACTTCCGAGAGGTTGAACAGGTCGCTCAGGAATTGTTCCATCTGGCTGATGGTGTTGGCGCGCAGCACGTAGATCGGCATGCCGCGCTGCTCGGCATCCACTACGGCCTGCTGGCGGTTGCGGTAATAGGAACGCAGCGTGACCAGCACGTTCGCCTGGCTGGCATCTTTCACCACCACCGCTGGTACTCCAAATCGCTTGGCAGCCTGCATCAGCCGGTTTTGCGCCACGCCGTAGGGATAGACTTTCACCGTTTGCAAGGGGCGGAAGGAAATAGGTTGCGGGGTGGTTTCGGTTTGCGGCGCGGCGGACGGGCGCAGGGGCTCGCCCTGAGCCTGTCGAATGGGCTCGCCCTGAGCCTGTCGAATGGGCTCGCCTTGAGCCGTCGGGCTGAGCCTGTCGAAACCTTGTCGCAGGATGCGGCGCGGGCCATTCGTTGACCCGTTTACAATACGGAATTCCGAATCGGGTCTGGACCTCGCACCGGGCGCGGCTTTCTCGATGCGAATCTGACCGTCGGCATCGCGTGAGCGAGTCTCCGGCGGGAGCGGGTAGCCGCGCAGCAGCGCATCCACCGACTGGGCCAGATCCATGTGGACCGCCAGCCGGTCGCGCTGCTGGATTTCGACCAGCACGTCGAAGGTAGGCGGGGCACGCCGTTCGAGGACGGTCTTCTGCGTGCCACGGCGGCGGGCTTCTTCGTCGGAGAGGGTGACGGCTTCGATGCCGCCGACCAGGTCGGAGAGGGTCGGGTTGAGCAGCAGGTTGTCGAGGGTGTTGCCGTGCGCCGTTCCGATCAGTTGCACGCCGCGCTCGGCGATGGTGCGGGCGGCAGCGGCTTCGAGTTCACGGCCAATCTCGTCAATGACGATGACTTCGGGGTTGTGGTTCTCGACGGCTTCGATCATCACTTCGTGCTGGAGCGTGGGCACTTTGACTTGCATGCGGCGGGCTTTGCCGACGGCGGGATGCGGCACGTCGCCGTCGCCGCCGATTTCGTTGGAGGTATCCACGATAATGACGCGCCGGTTATCGGCCAGGATGCGGGCAGCCTCGCGCAGCAGGGTGGTCTTACCAACCGCCGGGCGGCCCAGGATGAGGATGCTCTTGCCGGATTCGATGATATCCTGAATGATGTCAATCGTGCCGTAGACAGCCCGCCCAACGCGGCAGGTGAGACCGACGACATGGCCGCGCCGGTTGCGGATGGCCGAGATGCGGTGCAGGGTACGCTCGATACCGGCGCGGTTGTCGGCATCGAACTCGCCGGTGCGCTCGTCCACGTAGTCAATCTCGGCGCGGGCGACTTCCTTCTGGCTCAGGATGACCTCGCGGTCAACGAAGCGCGCCGTGGGGGCGCGCCCCAGGTCGAGGATGATTTCGAGCAGATCGTCGTAGTTATTGGCTTTATGGACGGCCGCGACGATATCGGCTGGCAGAATTCCGAGCAGGGCGTCGAGGTCGTCGGTGATCTTTAATTGCGTCATGGGTCACTTGTTCTTGCGTTCATTGAGCCAATGTTGCAGCGATTTCTGGCTCTCCCCGCTGGAGCGTCCGGCCAGCAAACCTTCAATGCCGATGTGTTCGTCCAGATCAGGGAACTCGATTGCATATCCGTCGCCGAGTAGTTGGAAATTCTGTCGTTCAGCAGGCGCGGCATACAGCAGACGGGGATACCAGGCCAGCGGAACAATAATACGGCGACCGTCGCTCAAATAAACGCTGAGATCATCGTCGGTCACAGTCACATCCACAGCGATTGGTTCAATTTCAAGCGCCAAAGTAGTCATGCCGGGTTTACAATTCCAAGTTTTCTACGTCCGCTAAATCCTGGTGCCGGCCGGCGGCCAATTTATTATTTCGTTTCAAGCTTTCCAGGTCTATGAAGTTGACCAGCAGGCCGTTGACATCCGACTGGACACGCGCGGCGTAGCATGTTTCGAAATCCACACCAGCGGCGGTTGTGATCACGTCTATTCGATTGGGAGGATAACCCAACTGGATGATCTGGTCAGGCGTGAGAAAATCTTCTGCCTTGAGACCCAGCGGCGCGAAACCGAATTGCTCCAACGCTTTGACCATGTTCGCAGCATTTTCGGCATCCATCGCAATCCAGACATCCATATCTTTGGTGTAACGCGGGTGGCCGTGAAAGGCAACTGCATAGCTGCCGATGACCAGATGCCGGACGCCGTTATCGTTTAACGATTGAATAAACTCTTTGAAATTCTGGTTCAGCACCGTATCTCCAGCGATGGTATTCCCGGCGGATCTGTTCGAGCGCGGCAAGACGCGCGGCAGGCGGCTGGCCCTGCCAGTAAGCAAAATCGCTCTTCTGGTCGCGCAGGCTGATTTTGCGGACGACTTTCTGAATGGCTGTAGTTTTCATTCCTTCTCTTTGCCAGTATGGTATCTCTTTGAGCTACCACTATACAACATTTCCGTCGTGCTTGCAATCGGCGCGGCGGGCTTGAGGACTTTTTCCATGACAGGGATTTTTTCCTCGACCTTCTGCAATTTCGCCAGCCGCTTGACCATCACGGCTTGTCTTGGCCCTGCGGATGCGCCCAGGTCTTCCAGCACCCCTTCCAGCCAGGCCTGGTACGAGCGTACACACACGTAGACGGGACGCTCGCGCCGGTCTGGGATATTGTGGAAAAGCGACGCGATGCGTTCGGGGACAGCCTCGGCATCCGGGTGGATCAGCGGCTGGACCCAAATCCCCGCCGGGCCGTGCGTCAGGCCGGCGTAGGCCTGTACTTCGCCTTTTGTGTGACAGATCAAGCCACCCAATTGCCTGGGCAGGTTCTCGACCGGTTGGATCAGCGCCGGGACGATCTGGCTGTAGAGGCCCTGGACAGCGACAAAGTCGCGCGAGGCTGCTTCATACCAGTCTCCAACGATGGGAGTCGCCGGGTTATCCAGCTTCCAGACACGCTGCCAGGCGTGCATGGCAAACCCTGCTTGCCGAAGGGACTTGAAAGCCTTCGACCGCTCGTCCACTTCAGCCAGCAAGTGCAGCGCGCCCCAGCCTCCGGCCTGCCTGGCTAGATGGTCGAGAAGGGGAACTTCACCCGCGCCGAGCAGTTCGTTGGGAGCCAGGAAGGTCAGGCGTGCGAAACTCTCGCCTTCGCTTTGGACGACCTGTCCCATCAAGGAGAGATCATCCCCGCTGCAGATGGCGGTGTAGATGTGGCGGCGCGGATTCAGGTACGAAAGCAGTGCTGCCGCGCCGAGCGGATTGCCGTGCGTCAAGATGCGGGCGCTATCCAGCGCAAGCACCTCGCGGCGGTAGCGGGCGAGGTAGGGCAGGTCGAGGAGATCGAGGGGTCGGACGGTCATGCGTTGCACATTTACACGTTGGAACGTTTAGGCGTTGGCGAGTGAGAGGAAGTAGCGGTGGAAGCGATCGTCGCTGGTCAATTCCGGGTGAAATGAAGTGGCAAGCAGTTTGCCTTGCTGCGCGGCGACAATCCGGCCATCCGGCAAGGTGGACAGGATTTTTGCCTCGCCGCTGACCGACTCGATGATCGGGGCGCGGATGAAGACGGCGTGATAGGGCGCGGTGGTGTTGGTAGCCTGTTTGAGTGGCTCGATGTCCAAATCGGCCTCGAAGGAATCTACCTGGCGGCCAAAGGCGTTGCGCTGGACAGTGATGTTCATCAGGCCGAGCAAAGGCTGGGAACGACGGGCATCCCTAGAGAGGAAGATCGCTCCGGCGCAGGTGCCCCAGATAGCGTGCTTTTCTCCAAACTGGATCATAGGCGCCATCAAGCCGAAATCCACGGCCAGCTTGCCGATGGTGGTCGATTCTCCACCGGGAATGACGAGGCCGCTCAAACCTTCGAGATGCGCAGGCAGGCGCACTTCGGCTGTCTCGACACCCAGGTGCTTGAGTTTGGCGATGTGTTCAGCGAAATCGCCCTGGAGGGCGAGGACTCCCATCTTCATAGTTCTACCGTCGGCGGTGGGGGCAAGTAAACAAGTATCAAGTACACAAGTACACAAGTACACAAGTACATGCGTTACGTGTTTACCTGTCTACTTGTCTACTTCCTCACCATCCCCGCCCCGCAATCTTCTCTGCCTCAGGCATCTGTGACACATTGCGTCCCACCATCGGCTCGCCGAGATTCTTGCTGACTTCGGCCAGGATGGACGCATCGCGGAAGTGGGTGGTGGCCTTGACGATGGCCGCGGCGCGTTTGGCCGGGTCGCCGGACTTGAAGATGCCCGAGCCGACGAAGACGCCATCCACGCCGAGCTGCATCATCAGGGCCGCGTCGGCGGGCGTGGCAATGCCTCCAGCGGCAAAGTTGACCACCGGCATGCGTCCCAGTTGTTTTGTCTCTTTGACCAGTTCGTAGGGTGCGCCGATTTCCTTGGCGAAGGCCATCAGTTCTTCTTCCGCCATTGTTGTCAGGCGGCGGATCTCACCTAGCACGGCGCGGGCGTGACGGACCGCTTCGACTACATCGCCCGTCCCGGCCTCGCCTTTGGTGCGTATCATCGCTGCGCCCTCGCCGATGCGCCGCAGCGCCTCGCCCAGGTTGCGGCAGCCGCACACGAACGGGATCTTGAACTCATGCTTGTTGATGTGATGTTCCTCGTCGGCGGGCGTCAGTACCTCGGATTCGTCAATGTAATCCACGCCGAGCGATTCCAGAATCTGCGCCTCGACGAAATGCCCGATGCGGCACTTGGCCATGACCGGGATGGAGACCGTGTCCATGATTTTTAGAATCAGTTCCGGGTCCGACATGCGTGCCACGCCGCCCTGGGCGCGGATATCGGCCGGGACGCGCTCCAGCGCCATCACCGCGCAGGCGCCGGCCTCTTCGGCAATTTTGGCATGTTCGGCTGTGACCACGTCCATGATGACGCCACCTTTGAGCATTTGCGCCAATCCTTTTTTGACGGCGAAAGTACCGGTTTGTTGTTCCATAATGTGCTCTCCTGAAAATTGAACTTCTGGTTTGATTCTACCACGCTGCCTGGGACTCTCGCCGCCAGGATGACGGCACTTTCACAGGATGAGATGGTAAAAAACAGGCGCTGTAATCGTTTCTGCTGGTAATAGCCTGCTGCTCTTGCCGCCAGTAAGCGAAAAATTTTGCCAAAAAGGGGCTTGACAAAATTGGAATTAGGTATACAATTAGTACAATGAGACAATAATACAATGCGACAATGATACAATTTTGATTATGCTGCCTATGAACCTCGAACTCGATTTTCGCTCCGGAATTCCAATTTACATCCAGCTCGTCGAGCGCATCAAGGAAATGCTCGCCGCCGGGAAACTCAAACCGGGCGACCAACTGCCCACCGTGCGCGCCCTGGCGTTGGATCTGCGCGTGAATTTCAATACCGTAGCCCGCGCTTACCGTCTCCTGGACGAATCCGGCGTCATCTCGACCCAGCAGGGGCGCGGCACGTACATTCTTGAAATGCCCCCGCCAGAGGTGACTGAGAACATCCGTCAAAAGGCGCTGGAGGCTCTTACCCAGCGGTATCTGACCGACGCCGCCCGTCTGGGCGTCTCGCCGGAAGATCTGACCAAAATCCTGCAAGACCAGGCGGCTGACTGGCAGCCTGGCATAGATGATAATTCAAATTAGGAGGTTTGAACCATGACCAAGACCGTCGAGTTTTTTTCTGTCTTTGGGCTGTCGCTGACGATGCTGCTCGCAATGAGCGGCTGTTTGCCCAAGCCCGCCGCCCTGACCGACGCGCAGATTTCTGGCATCGCGGAGAATATCCTGCAAGCCGTCAACGCAAATGACTATCAGAGATTCGTGCAGGATTTCAGCGACCAGATGAAATCCGCCTTCACCGAAGACCAGTTCACCCGACTGCGCGACTTGATTCAGAATGCCAGCGGAAACTATCTTTCCATGGCTGCGCCGAGGCTGTCGAACTCTCAAGGATATGCGATCTACCGTTTTCCGTGCAAGTTCGACAATGAAGACGTGACCGTCACCATCACTTTTGCCCTTGGCGGCGATAAAGTCGAAGGACTACTCTTCGACTCGCCCAACCTGCGCAAGACCGGTCAGTAGTAAACGGCGAGTTTTTCGCAGAGTGGGCTCCCATGTCCCCGATTCGCAGGCGTGGGAGCCTGCTCTACGGCAAGCAAGAACAGGTTGACCGATGGAAGGAAAGCGGCAACCTGACCGAAATCGAATGAAAGCGAGGATAACATGAACACTTCTTTTTCCAGAGAACGACCCAAGCGTCAAAGCAAGTCCGCGCCGGATAACATGCGCGTCAGCGCCATTGCCGGGACGATTTCCGCCGTCCTGGTACTGGCTGCCGTCATCGGTGCGGCCGGCATGGAGGCGCGCGGCATGGCGGATACCTGGATTGCCATCTACGTTATTGCGCTGACGCTGGTCGGGATGTACATCTTGTTCGCCCTGAAAGTGGCCGCGCAGTGGGAAAAAGCCATCGTGCTGCGGCTGGGTAAGTTCCGCACACTGGCCGGGCCGGGGCCGTTCTGGATTGTCCCGATCATAGACACCACCCCGACATGGATTGACCACCGCGTGATGGTCACGCCCTTCGCTGCCCAGAAAACGCTGACCCGCGATACCGTGCCGGTAGACGTGGACGCAGTGCTGTTCTGGGTCGTGTGGGATGCGGAGAAGGCCGCGCTGGAGGTCGAAAACTACCGCCTGGCGGTGGATTGGGCGGCGCAGACCGCGCTGCGCGACATCACCGGCCGCATGATGCTGGCGGACATTCTGGTTGGCCGCAGCCTGATTGACAAGGAACTCCAGCAAATCATTGACGAGCGCACCACGCCCTGGGGCGTGACGGTGCAGTCGGTCGAAATCCGCGATATTGTCATCCCGCCGGATTTGGAGGATGCCATGTCCCGCCAGGCGCAGGCCGAACGCGAGCGCCAGGCGCGCGTCATCCTGGGTGAGTCCGAGGAGCAGATTGCCTCTTCATTTGCCGAAGCCTCGAAAGCCTACGTTGATAATCCCACTGCCCTGCACTTGCGGGCAATGAACATGCTCTTCGAGGGACTGAAGGAGAAGGGCGCGCTGATCATCGTGCCAAGCAGCGCCGTGGATACGATGAACTTGGGCGGCATCAGCGGCATAACTGCGCTGGCGCAGCAGAATTTACCGAAGGGTGGCTGATGGCTGATGGCGAGCTTGCCTTGAGCCTGCCAATGGGTAAAGCGTAAAGCACAAGGATATCAAGGAGATGGTCATGGAAGAAATCCGCCAATACATTCCCTTTCTCGTGCCAATCCTCATCATCCAGCTGGCACTGATGATCGCCGCGCTGGCCGATTTGATCCGCCGCCCGCGCACGAAAGGCCCCAAATGGCTTTGGGCGGTGGTGATCGTTCTGGTCAACTTCATCGGTCCAATCCTGTACTTTGTTGCAGGCAGAGAAGAAGAGATTAAAGAATGACCGCCATCCAGGTCGAATCGTTGACGAAAAACTACGGCGCGGTGCGCGCCCTCGACAGATTGAACCTGACCGTCGAAACGGGCGTGGTCTTCGGCTTCCTCGGCCCGAACGGCGCCGGCAAGACGACGGCCATCCGCATCCTGACCGGTCTGGCGCGCCCGACCTCGGGCCGGGCCGCGGTCGTCGGAGTGGATACCGCCGCTGACGGGCGCGTGTTATCCCACACCATCGGTCACCTGCCTGAGGAACCGGCCTTTTATCCCTGGCTGACGCCGCTGGAGTTTCTCGACTATCTTGGCCGCTTGTATGGCATTTCCACTGCCGAGCGCAGAGCGCGTACCCGCGAACTGCTTGAACAGGTTGGGTTATATGAGTCCCGAAAACGGCGCATCGGCGGCTTCTCGCGCGGCATGAGGCAGAGGCTGGGATTGGCCGCGGCGCTCATCCATCGCCCGTCCGTGCTGTTCCTCGATGAACCGGTCAGTGCGCTGGATCCCGCCGGGCGCAGGGATGTGCTCGAACTGATTGACAACCTGCGCGGCCGGTGTACAGTGTTCATGTCCACGCATATTCTGGCCGACGTGGAGCGCATCTGCGATGTGGTCGGCATCATCCATCGCGGGCGGCTGGTCGTCCAGTCGCCGCGCGAATCGTTGCTGGCACATTACGCCGCGCCGGTGTTCGAGTTGGAGGCTATCGAAGGCGAGTCATTGAGCTGTTGGGCTGATTCGGTACGCGAAGCGGATTGGGTGACAGCGGTCAGCTTGGAGAGCGAGACAGCGCGGGTCACTGTCAAAGACGTAAACTTTGCCCGCCGTGAGTTGTTGACTTCGGCGGTCACATCCAATCTGGCGCTGACGCGCTTCGAGGAAGTAAAGCCCTCGCTGGAAGATGTCTTCCTGCGGCTGGTGAAAGAAGGCGTGTCATGAACTTCCTCGCTGTATTGCACAAAGAAATGCTCGAACAGTGGCGCACCTATAAACTCTTGATCGTCGCGGCGGTGTTGGTGGCCTTCGGGCTGAGTTCGCCCCTGCTGGCGAAATTCACCCCCGAGATTCTTAAAGCCATCCCCGACATGCCGCCCGAACTGGCGGCTGCCATCCCTGCGCCGACGCTGGCCGACGCGGTGACGCAATATGTCAAGAACATGAGCCAGTTTGGCATCCTGCTGGCGCTGCTGATGGCGATGGGCATGGTGGCCCAGGAGAAAGAGCGCGGCACCGCGGCCATGATGCTGACGCGGCCTGTTTCATGTGAAACGTTTTTACTGGCCAAGTTCACGTCCCTGGCGCTGACTTTTGCCGCTAGCCTGATCCTGGCCGCTGTGGGATGCTGGTATTACACCCTGCTGCTGTTCGCGGCGCTGCCATGGGGAGCGTTCCTGGCGCTCAACGGGTTGATGCTGCTGGTTTTTCTGGTTTACATTGCTGTCACTTTGTTGTGCAGCACGCTGACCCGCACGCAGACCGCCGCCGGCGGGCTGGCTTTCGGCGCGCTTATCCTGATCGCCGGACTCGGCGCGTTGCCGCGCATTGGTGATTATCTGCCGGGAGCCCTTTTTGGTTGGGGTACTTCGCTTACCCTGGGCGCTGATCAATCGGCATGGCCGGCGCTGTGGGTCAGCCTGGGATTGATCGCCGCGGCCTTGCTGGCTGCCTGTCTGGTGTTTCGGAGACAGGAATTGTGAACGTTCCAGCTGCACCGGTTTCGACATGGGCGCGGCCATGCTCCCCGCGCTGGGACTGTTCTTTATTTATGCCGGTATCATGATGGGCAAAGCCAAACGTAACTGGTTCATTGGCGTGCGCACGCCGTGGACTTTGAGCAGCGATGCCGTCTGGGATGCGACGCACTGCCTGGGCGCAAAACTGTTCATCGGCTCGGGGCTGCTCGCCATCCTCGGCGCGTTCTTCGGCCCGTATGCCGTCTGGTTTGTCTTCGTCCCGCTGCTCGGCTCGGCGCTGTTCCTGGTCGTCTATTCGTATGTTTTGTATCAACGGGAGACGAAGGCGTGACGCGTGATATAAGTGATAAGTGAGGTGGCTTTGCGAATCACTCATCACTCATCACTCATCACATTCCCCGTTTCACGTGAAACATACAGACTGCGAAGGAGCGTAAAATGGCAGACACAAATCAATGGGAATACACGGTCTTCAGCCTGGGCAACATGTGGCGCGGGCCGAAGGAAGATGAACTTTATGACACATTGAACGAACTGGGGCTGGAAGGTTGGGAGGTGGTCAGTACGTTCACCATCACCAACAGCAATAAAGTCACAATTATTGCCAAGCGCCCGCTGACCGCCTCGGCGCGGCGGATGCGCTCAATGCCGTAAACAGTGTGTACGCGATGTCATTGCGAGCGCAGTGAAGCAATCTCCTCGCCGGCCGGGAGATTGCTTCCCTGGCCTAGCCCGCCAGGGCAGGCGGGCAAAGAACGCCTCGCAATGACATATCCTAACGGAGGCTAAAATGATTGAACGCAAACCCTTGATCTGGTTCCTGGCGATTGCCTTCCTCATCTCGTGGCCGCTGTTCCTGCTGCCGCTGGCCTTTCGCAATGCGGGCGCGATCGTGCAGCAAACCGTCGCCACGACGGCTTGGGCGCTGGCGATGTGGGCGCCGGGCATCGCCGCCATCGTAGCGACGGTTTTCGTGGCGAAGCAGGGTTTCCGCGCCCTGAACCTGAATCGCTTTGGCCGCTTTCGCTTTTATCTCGTGGCATGGTTCCTGCCGCCGGCACTGGTGGTGGCGACGATATTCCTGACTGTCCTGTTCAGGGCCGGGACATTCGATCTGAATTTCACCTTCATGCGCCAGTCGCTGGAAGCCGCCGGGGGGCAGGCAACGCCGCCGGAAGCGGTGGTGGCCGCGCAGATTATCGCCGCGCTGCTGATTGGCCCGCTGTTCAACATCGTCTTTGCGCTCGGCGAGGAACTCGGCTGGCGCGGCTTTCTGCTGCCCAAACTCCTGCCGCTCGGCCCATGGAAGGCAATGCTCATCAGCGGCGCCATCTGGGGGCTCTGGCACGCGCCGGCCATTTTGCAGGGACATAACTATCCCGACCATCCGGTTCTGGGCGTCTTTCTGATGGTTGTCTTCTGTGCGCTATTGGGCGTCATCTTCTCCTGGCTGTATCTGGAGACCAAAAGCGTTTGGGCGCCGGCTTTGGCGCACGGCTCGCTGAACGCCTGGGGCAACCTGCCGCTTGCGTTTTTGCTGCCGGGTTTCGACATGGCGCTGGGCGGCACGCTGACCAGCCTCATCGGCTGGGTACCGTTGATTTTCGTTATCAGCCTGCTGTTTTTGATAAAGCGACTGCAGGTCAAAAGCGCGCTATCGGCGATAATTAAATCCATGTCGCCCACCTTACACAGACAAGGCCAATCTTTCCTGCGCCAGCTTCGCCAAGGTAGCCATCTGGCGGCCGCGCGCCGTCGCTGCCGGCTTTCGCCATTCCCATTTTTGGCACAATCGTCATTCTGCGCGATTTGCTGGCCGGAGCCTGGCAGGCGGACGCTTTTGCCGTGATGCTGCTTTCCTCGCTGGTCTACGCCGGGCTGGGGGTGGCGGTGGCGGTCTGGCAGTTCGGCCGCGAGCGGGTGCTGTTTCGCACATGATAATGGGGTTATAGTTGTTGATATTAGAATTTATGTTCTATGTTGTGTCAGGCTCTAGAAAGGCAATTGCCCGGCTCTCGTCATCGTTCATCACCAAAGTCAGATGGTGAGCGGGTTTGAGGCTCTGGACAAGCGAACCGGTACCAGTAGTCGAATCGGATTGAAATTCTACCGGGATGAAGTCTTCCACCTCGGCTCGCATGGGCTTGTGCCGCACAAGCACAAAATCTATTGTACCCACGTTGGGTAATTTGACTTCTGAAAACACAACGAGATTGGCAAGCTGCCCAAAGTAATGAGTACGGAAAATCAATCAAACGACTCTTTTTGTTGCACCTGCTGCCCATAAAAGGACACCAGTGATCCTTCCGGGCCTTACGCACTTCGGCGGACAAGTTGCCGACATAGTAGCCAAATATTTCCGCCGGGCGATTTCCGCGAGGTCTGCTCATGGGTTTCTCCCTTGAATAAGGTGCTTCCAGGTTTTCCTTATCTTTTCTGGCGAATCGTCGCTATCCAGCAACCATTCCAAAGCCTGGCCGCATTGACGGCAGAAGGTTTCACTGTCACTTATATCTATTTGCTCCAGCGGGATCCAATGACGAACCGTGCTCTTGCCATTCCGAGTCAAAACCAGGATCGAATCGTGCTTGATAGCGTTCAGGTTTTGAATGTGAATGGAAATCGGGTTTTCTGAAAACAAAACGTATGTATTCACCAATCGAAAGCCGGCCGATTTCAAAGCGATTGTCAGGTCAGCCCAGGCATTTGGGTCCCAATGATGATAAGTAAAAAACCATTCGCCCGGTATGCGGTTTCAAGAGGCGGCCGCACTCTTTGAAAATTCCCGATAGCATGGTTACGTACTGAGTATCGAGGCCATTTCCTTTCGTCGCAACTGCACTGTTAGTCACATCATAGACCCAATCAATTTCGTCAGGCAACAAGCCAGCCAGCCAGACACGGAAAAAGGCCGCTAGATCGCTGTATTGTACGCTGTCATAATAGGGTGGGTCGGTTACGACGAAATCCACCGCGGCATCTTCGAGCGGCAAGTCGCGCGAGTCGCCGTGTACGAGCAGAAACTTTTGATTGCCGTCCGTTAACTCTCTTTGACTGACAACTTCTGTGCCCCCATCGAACTCATTGTGAATTGGCGTCAAATGGACTTTACCATCTGAATCTATTTTCCTCTCGACCGGCGATACGGCCCACTTGCGCCCTCTTACGATCCGATCCTGAAAAAGGGACATTAAGTTTCCAGATGACCTTTTGGGGTTCACCGGATTGTTTTCGGCCGCCGTGTACTGGAAAAGGTAAGCATGGTGAGAAAAAACGTGTTTGATTGCGCCAGGCCGGTTTTGCGCCCAACCCTTGTAACCACATAGCAAAGAATTAAATTCGAGCGAGGTTGAAATGAGCAGGGCAAGGTTTAATCGAACCGCACCTTTGTAATTCTTCAAAAGATTGATCGCATTGTTCAAATAGAGAAGTTGTCGCGAAGTAAATAGTTCCAGATAGCATGTAATATTTCGCTTTGATAAATCCCCCGACTTTGGACCATTTTGAATAGCAAATATCTCTATTTCCCCAAAATCAAGACGCGTTCGTAGTTCATCCGCCTGCTTTACTTTATCCAAATCAGATTGGCTCGGAACACGGAAGAAAAAGCCATGTTCCGGACAATTGGCTGCAATTGCAACCGGGGTGTAACGTTGATAATAAGGGATTTCCAATAACTCCCCATATTTTTGACCGCACTGCTGACATTCTTTGTCATTCCTTGTTATTAGCCTTGTCGGTTTTGAAATGCCTTCCGGCTCAACCTCTGTATCAGAAATCGCCCAGGTATTCGGCCAAATACGGATTACCCGATTTGCCTCATGCCGAAACTCGAACTGCTCCAATTGGACGACTTCGCCGCAATTGCACTGCTTGCGAGAACCATACAGCGTATATTGAATATCGAGTTTCTTTGCACAGGTAGGGCATTCTGTATGGAAGTATTCACCTACCTGTGTATATAAATCATCGAAGAATTGATGGAATGAACTTCTCAATTCTTTAAGTGTGACAGGCGACAATGATGCCCGTGCCTGCGCCACAGGGATTGGGTCAATATCCGCCCCGATGACATTCGCCCCCAATCGAATAGCCTCATGGAGCGTTGTGCCACCGCCCATCATCGGGTCAAGAACGATTTTGCCTTCCAGCCCTTTCGGGGCATAATAATCCCGACGCTGCGGATCAGAAACTAATTGCTTCAGGATGGTACGAAACGTGGTGCCGCATCGCCTGGCCCACCATTTATGCAAGTAAGTATTCGGCCGGAAAAGATGTTTATTGTACGCTTCCAAACGAGACAAAGTATCTGCGAATTCTTCGGGGAATGCCGCGTCAATGGCATATTCGCCTTCACCCAAATCGCTCTCGACTGGCGCGGTAACAAGATAATCAAAGGCTAACTGACGAGTCTCACGAATATTTTTGGCAGGCATTACTGCTGATTATAAACCGAATGCCGTGGGGTTTCTCCACGGCATTCACAAACCTAACCTGTTATCTGCGCCTTCAATTTCTCGGCAGTTTTCCTATACGCCGCCAGTTTCTCGCGCTCCTTCTGGACAACTTGCGCGGGGGCTTTCATGGCGAAATCGCTCGCCAGCAGTTTTCCCAGGCGTTCGATCTGCGCCTGCGTATTGGCCAGTTCTTTCTCCAGGCGGGCGCATTCTTCGCCCAAATCCACCAATCCGGCCAGGGGCAGGTAGATTTCCACCCCCCCGACGACGAGGGCAATCGCCTCTTCGGGCTTCGCGGGCAGAGAGTCGAGAATAGAGAGTAGAGAGTAGTCAAGACTGGCCAGCGCGGCGATGACAGCAGCTTGCTCATTCAGCAGAGCCGTCTTCGCACCGCCCACAATCGTGGCCGGAATGCGTTTCGCCGGGCTGACCTTCTTCTCGGCGCGGGCGTTGCGGATGGCGCGCACGATCTCTTGGATGAGCGCGAAGTCCGTGACCTTCTCAGCCTCCCAGCCTTCTTCGGGGCGCGGCTCCGGCCAGGGGGCGATGATGAGGGCTTCGGGCCAGTTGGTGTGGCGCGTGGAGAGTGGAGAGTAGAGCGCGGCTTGCTTGAGATGACCCCACAGCTCCTCTGTCACAAACGGCGTGAAGGGATGGAGCAAGCGGAGGCACATATCCAACACGCGAGCAAGGGTTACTGTGGTCTGCTCTCTACTCTCTACTCTCTGCAACTGCAATTTTGCCACTTCCACGTACCAGTCAGCGAAATCGCTCCAGAAGAACTCGTAGATCTGCCGCCCGGCCTCGCCGTACTGGTAAGACTGGAACAGCCGCTCCACGTCGCGGACGAGGGCTTGCATCCGCGCCCAAATCCAGGAGTCGGCCAGTGTCCAGTGTTCAGTGTTCAGTGATCGGTCATCAGTACCTGACACCTGAGACGTGACACTTGACACTGCATTTAACACGAACCTGCCCACATTCCAAATCTTGTTGGCAAAGTTGCGGTTGGCCTCCACCTTCTTCAGACTCAGGTTCATGTCGTTGCCGGGTGAGGAGCCGACCAGCAGGGTAAAGCGCAGGGCGTCGGTGCCGTAATCGTCCATGACCGGCACGGGGTCCACCGCATTGCCCTTGCTCTTACTCATCTTCACCCCAAACTCGTCACGGATCAGGCCGTGCAGGTAGACGGTGTGGAAAGGCGCCTGGCCGGTGAACTCCAGTCCCATCATGATCATGCGCGCCACCCAGAAGAACAGGATGTCGTAGCCGGTCTCCATGATGGTAGTCGGATAGAAGTATTTCAGGTCAGGCGTCGCCTCGGGCCAGCCAAGCGTCGAGAACGGCCACAGGCCGGACGAGAACCAGGTATCCAGCACGTCCGGGTCCTGTTGGATGTTCTGACTGCTGCAGTGGACACAGGCCGTCGGGTCCTCGTGGCTGCAGGTCTGCCCACCGCAATCCGCGCAGTACCAGACCGGGATGCGGTGTCCCCACCACAGTTGGCGGGAGATGCACCAATCCTGGATGTTTTCGAGCCAGTTGTAATAGACCTTCTCGAAACGCTCCGGCACGATGCGGATGCGCCCGTTTTTCACCGCCTCGAGCGCAGCCTCGGCCAGCGGCTGAATGCGCACGAACCACTGCGTGGAGATCATCGGCTCGACGATCTCGCCGCCGCGCTGCGAGCGCGGGATGGTGGTGTGATACGGCTCTTCCTTGATGACCAGGCCGGCGGCTTTCATATCGGCCCATAGTTTTTCGCGGCAGGCGAAGCGGTCCAGACCCACATACGGGCCGCCGATGGCGTTGACTTTCGCGGCCTCGTCCAACACAGAAATAATGGGCAAGTTATGCCGTTGGGCGATGGCATAGTCATTCGGGTCGTGCCCGGGCGTAACCTTGAGCGCGCCCGTACCGAACCCGCGCGAGACATACTCGTCGGCGATGACCGGGATCTCTCGTCCGAGCATCGGCACAATCACTTTCCGGCCGATGAATTTCTTGTAGCGCTCGTCTTCAGGGTGCACGGCCACGGCGGTGTCGCCCAGGATGGTCTCCGGGCGGATGGTGGCTACGGGGATGTATTCGCCCGTGGATGGGTCAGCAGTCGAACTGCTGACCAACTCACAACCAGTCAGCACATACTTGAAATAATACAGCGTGGCATCTTCTTCCTCGTACTCCACCTCCAGGTCGGAGACAGCCGTCTTCAGGCCGGGCGACCAGTTGACCAGGCGCGGGCCGCGGTAGATCAGTCCCCTTTCGTACAGGCGGACAAAGGCCTCGCGCACGGCACGCGACAGGCCTTCGTCGAGGGTGAAGCGCTCGCGCTCCCAATCGCAGGAGGCGCCCAAGCGGCGGATCTGCTGGGTGATGATACTGTGATATTTCACTTTCCAGGCCCAGGCTCGTTCCAGGAATTTTTCGCGCCCAAGCTCTTCACGCGTCACCTCTTCAGTGCGCAGCAGGTCTTTCTCGACCTGCAACTGGGTGGCAATGCCGGCGTGATCCGTGCCGGGCACCCATAGAGTCGGGATACCCTTCATGCGGTGGTAACGGATCATCAAGTCTTCCATCGCCACGAACATGACGTGACCGTAGTGCAGCTCGCCGGTCACGTTGGGCGGCGGAATGGAGAGCACGAACGGCTTTTTGGCCGGGTCGAAGTCCGGCCTGTGCGGGTCGTTGGATGGGCGGAAGTAGCCGCCCTCCAGCCACATCGCGTAGATGCGCGGCTCGGTGGCTTTGAAATCGTAGGCTTTGGGCAGTTCGAATTTGGTCATAAGAAACTCCTTGTCAATCGGTAGTGGCGACTTCAGTCGCTCTCTTCGGCTAACCCGCAGGGCGCTTCGCGGAGCCGTCACTACTATTAAACCTTTCGGCATTAAAACTTTTGGCGTAACTATTTTGACAATGTCACATTAAGTTGGCGCTGCTGCCTTGTGGCGACGGCGCA
>DYHT01000043.1 GCA_020723995.1 Chloroflexus sp. | reverse complement strand
GTTCTTCCCACTCCAAATCACTTTTGGAGTGACTTCAGTTACCGGAAACTAAAGTGGTAGTAACTGGCAATAACCTGCTTCGACCAGAAACTATTGGTAATAATATAACTTGAATTCCTGATGGCGCGCTTTTCCTGCCAGAGATTAATCGCTTGCGCCACGCGGCCATACACTGGCCAGAATTCCTGTTGGCCATAAAAGGTGGTGTCCCTCCTTAATATCGCAGGAACTTTACCAGTGTAAAAAACCAATGAGGCCATATTGCATGTCAACACAACATCCGGCTTCCACATCTGTACAGCTTGATTAAGCGCCTGTGATTCCTTCCAGGCTACTGACAGATGGTATTTAACAAACCTTTTCCCGGTCCGTTGAAAAAAACGCGCAGCCAAGTTTTCAAAACCGAAAGGCTGGCTTTTCAAAGGACCGAATGTTTTAACTTCAAAACCATTTTCACATATTGCCCGATAATAAAAATAATCTGCACCACTTGCTGCGTCCAATACAGTTGGATCATGTAGCGCATAATACAGAATTTTCATGACTGTTCCTCGAATATGCCTTTATTTCCCATTCAAGAAATAAAGCCGAAAAATCTGGTTATGAATCCAGAGCAAAATATGTCGAATACCCGGTAGCCAGAGTAATCGACAGAAGAAATTTTTTTTTGTGATTTTATTTGATACCTGTTTCAAGATCCTGTTTCCAAGATGCACAACATACGGTTCAATGGTAGTAAGGCGAAGAAGTTGCATATCGTTAATTGCAATATCGAGAGCTCGTTCTCCTCGCATGGGTTGTTCCGATGGAAGAGGAATAATCCTCTGCAGTGTTTCACGCCGGGCCATAAACTGAAAATGTGCTGCACCTACATAAGCAAATTTGCCAGAAAATACGACCCGCGACATATGTGCAGGAAGTCTGGGACTATCTGCGCCTTCTTTCATCCCCAGACTACGTGCATGTTCCCAATGAACTTCCCAGCTTAGAAAGGGCCCCTCTTCAAGTACTTTTTCTCGCAGAGCCCATTCAAATGTAGCAGTGGAAAATTCCTTGGATGTCGGTAATGGCCGCGCCGTCACCATGCCAACATTCGGGAAACTCTCAAACAATTCCAACGATGCCATAAGCCAACCCGGGCGGAATTCCACATCGCCATCGGAAAAAACAATATATTTTCCCTGCGCCGCGCCAAACATAAAATTCCAGGCGCCAATTTTTCCAATATTCGTATCTGAAAGCACCAAGTATTGAATCTTACCCTGCCCATAAGCTTCTTCAAGGTAGGCGCGCACCTCCGCACAGGAATGATTGTCAAATAACATAATGTCATATGGGTGCTCCGCTTCACGGCTGGCATTCAAACTTTCAATGACCGTCTTGAGCACTTCCAGACTTTGTTCGTAATACCCGCTCAGGAACGGGATGCAGTTGGCCACCGCCACCGTGATTTCGGCCGGCTGGGCAACCTTTTCAACAAACCGGGCAGGGTTATGTCCAACGCGCATGAATTATCTCCTCGGCTTGACAACCAATGGGCGCTGCATCTGTTGAATGCGCAAGGAAAGCAGCCAACCCCAGCCTTTGCCTTCGTTGTTAATAAGCATCCGCTCCAAACGCCTTAACCAGCGCACCACCCGCACCTCCGGCCTGCGAATACGCCCCCGCACGAGTTCGCGGTTGGTATCCAAAATGTTGTAAACACATCTCCGGCCGCCGGCTTTGGCGAGATTCGATTTGGCAACCTCTGAACCATAGGGCGGCTTGTTGCCCGGCAGGTGACTGTAATCATGATTCTGATGAACAACCAGCACATCTCGCGAGGCGTCAACCGCCATGCCAAAGGTGGTGCGGGCGTGATAGACCATCCAGTTATCCCAGGCCGGGCGGCCGATGGTGAAATCTGGCACCTCGGTGTAGAGATGACGCGGGAAGACGAAATAATCAATGCCCCACGGCGAGTAGAACTTGCCGCGCTGCGCAACCTCCAGCCGCAGCCGGGACTCCCAATCGCCGCTGAAATCCAGCAGAGCGGTCACATCCAGATCCCATCGCTGGCCGACCAGCAGGAAGTCCCGCGCCTGTTCCGAAACCTTGCGCGCCGCCCGGGCCAGGTCCGACATCAAAATCATGTCGGCGTTGGCGTAGCACAGCAGCGGGCTGTGGCTGTGGGTGTGGCCGATTTCCATGACAGACTTGACAATCGGGATGCCTTTTTCGTCGCGCGCCACATCCGGCACATTCCTGACGCCAAACTCCCTGACAGCTTCGGGGATGCCGGGTTCGTCGCCGATCAGGATGACGTCCACATCCGCCAAGCGCGTCCAAGCCTGGATGGCATTGCGCTGGATGAGGGCGATGTGCGGGTGGGTGAACGGCTTGGGGGCCGTGAAGATGGTCAGAAAAGCCATGGAATACCTTTTCGCATATAAGATAAGTGGGCTCTTTGGGAGTTGCCGTGATTCTGTACACGGATGCCACGGATTTCACGGATTCACACGGAAAAAAGCATTAAAAATCCGTGTTTTTCCGTGTCCGTCCGTGTAATCCGTGTCCAAAAGGTCTTAGTCACGGCGATTCCCAATGAACCGATAAGTGAGATGGCAAGAGAAAGGTGGTGTATAATTTTTTGGCTCAAAGCCTGCTGAATATTGCGCTCAAAGAGGATGTTAGCGAGGCTGTTTCTACTCAGCACGGTTCTAAATATATCATAGACGGCATGCTCGATACACCGACAGGAAACTCTGTAAAGGTGCGAACAATCTGGATCATTAACCAAGGACATGAAAGGCCTCGTTTTGTGACGGCTTACCCGGCGAAGTAAGGAGTAACGGAGTAACAAAGAAATTCTGCTTTCGCCGTACCTGCTCCTCGATCCACGGATACGTCCGCGCTAACCCTTCCTCAAGGGAAATCTGCGGCTCCCACTCAAGGACTTCGCGCAGGCGGGTGTTATCCGAGTTGCGCCCGCGCACGCCCTGCGGGCCAGGCACGTGCTTGATGGTGATCTCGATACCGGCAATATTGGCGATGATTTCTGCCAGTTGGTTAATGGTCACCATGCGGTCAGAGCCGAGGTTGAGCGGAAAGGCGTGGTCGGAGCGCATCAGGCGGTAGATGCCCTCTAGGCAATCGTCAACGTGGCAGAAGGAACGCGTCTGCTCGCCATCGCCCCACATTTCGATCTCGTGCTTGCCGGTCAGTTTGGCGATGGCGATCTTGCGACACAGCGCCGCCGGAGCCTTCTCGCGGCCTCCGTCCCAGGCGCCTTCCTCGCCGAAGATGTTGTGGAAACGCACAATGCGGGTCTGGATGCCGTAATCTTCGCGGTAGTGGGTGCACAGCCGTTCCATGACCAGTTTTTCCCAGCCATAGGCGTCCTGCGGCTGGGCCGGGTAGGCATCTTCTTCCTTGAGGGGGACGACATTGGCGTCGGTTTGCTTGTATTCCGGATAAATGCAGGCTGAGGAGGTATAGAAGTAGCGTTTCACGCCGTTGAGGCGGGCGGCCTCCAGCGTGTGGATGTTGATCAACGAGTTGTTGTGCAGGATCTCCGAGTGATGCGTCGAGATGAAGCCCATCCCGCCCATATCCGCGGCCAGGCCGTAGACCTCGTCAACGCCGCGCGTGGCTTGCAGGCAGTTGTCCCAGCGGCGCAGGTCGAGGATTTCGAATTCGTCGGCGTCCACTGCGCTGTATTCGGGATACTTGATATCCACGCCGCGCACCCAGTAGCCTTTCGCGCGCAGGAAGGTGACGAGATGGTGGCCGATGAAGCCGCCGGCGCCGGTAACGAGAACTCGAGTTTGAGACATGCTATTTTCTCCTTGTGGTTAGTGTCTGTTGAGGGATTCTTTCCCGTTTCCAGGAAACACCCGTTTTGATAACTTTGGCAGGATTGCCTGCGACAATGACGCCCGATTCATGCGCAGCACCTACTCGGCGCGACCCGGTTAGCACCGCGCCGGTAGCAATAATCGAATTTTCGCCAATGGTCACACCCTTCAAGACGACAACATGCGGCGCAATCCAGACATGCCTGCCAATTATTACATCTGCCGCATAATTGAGGCGTTTGCCAGTGCCTGCATCAATGACAGAATGACTGTCGCCGGTGCGAATATCAATGTCATTGGCGAACATGCAATCCTCGCCGATGATCACTTTCGAACCTGGCTCGGTGACAGCAATATGGACTTCCACCATGGTCGTGTTCGGGCCAACTTGCAGGCTGCAATTTTCATCCTCGAACCACAGCACCGCCGCGCGGCTGACCCGGCAATTATTGCCAAATTCGATGCTGTGGCCGCAGCCCCGAATGCGGATATGAACATTGGACAGGAGGCTGCCCTCGCCAATGATAATCCGGTTGTTATCGCCAATAACATCCAACTCCATACCGGAAAGCGTGGCGCCATCCGCCTGGAGAACGTTCCCCTCGCCTCGGATGGTTTTTCGTACTCCGCCTGGTTCGCCGCGCAGGAATTTTCGCGCCAGGCGGACCGCCATGGGAAAACGCTGCTCAAGATTCATGTAAGACGATTTGGACATAGAAATCACCAATCCATCCGCGCGCCGGCCATCTGCTGGAAGGTGGCCTCGTACTCGGCGCGGCCTTGCGGGCTGAGTATATAGGAAATTTGGCGTTTTGCCAGGTCTGGCATGATTTTTTCGAGATGCCAGGGAAAGGGACGCGGGTACTCCGCGAAGAAGGTGTAGGCATAATTCCAGGCGCGCGCCACCTGCTCCGCTGTCAGGCGCTGGCCCGGCAGGCCGGCCAGAGAGGCATCCAGCACGGCGAAGTACTCGTCCCAGCTATCGGCATCCAGAGTAAAGCCCTTCTTGCGGTAATGGGCCTCACCGCTGACCAGCACCGGCATGCCGCGCAGCGCCATCTCCAGCCCGGCGGTGGTGGTATAGACCAACGCCAGGTCGGCGATTTCCATCAAATCATACGTGTTGACTTTTTCTTGCGGCGCAATCAGGCTGATGTGTTCGGGCAGGGAGGGCACTGCCTGACGGATGGTATCCACGATGGACGGCCCGACGCTCCGGCTTTCGGCGGGATGAATGCGGATCACCAACTGGACCTCAGCCCGCTCTGCAAAAAACGAGACGAGACGCGCCACCCATTCGGCGATGGACTGGCTGAAGAGTGTGCGGCCGAGCGTGGCGCTATCGCCGAATACATTGGTGGGCAGCAATACGACCGGCCGTCGGTCGAGACCCAGGGCGGCGCGGACTTTATCTCCGCCGGCCCTCGAAGCCTTCTGCCACAGGTGGGCGAACTGTTCGCCGGTCGAGAGTCCCTGCCGCGCCGCCAGGAATGATGCGAGCCAGGCGCGCTGTTCGTCGTTGAGTATGCGGTTTTGGCGCGCGGCCCACAGTTCGTCAATGCGATGGAACATCACCAGCCGGTCCTGGCCCAGCCAGACGCGCTGGTCCTGCTCGCCAAACTCATAGGTGACGGTCGGGATATCGAGCGCGCGCGCGACCTCATAAACAGCCCCGTATTCCTGGATCATGCCATTCGGGACGATGACCACGTCCGGGCGGTTCTTCTGAAAGTAAGCAAAGGCCTTGCGCGCCGCTTCGAGATTGCGTTCCTGGCGCAGGCGGTAAACCGGTTCACTGCCAGTCACCTCCTCACGTTGCAGGGTGTACTGCGTATCGTAGAACGTGATCCGCTCCACAGCCTGGGACAGTGCCGCGGGGATTGCGTGCGCCGGCTCCAGGTCCAGGAAAGAGACGGTTTTCAGGAGGGGATGCGCACCCTTCAGCACGTGATGGGCATACAAGTCCTGGCGGCGCAAATCGAAGCGGCTGATGGGGCGGTCATAGTCGCCGTACGGCAGGTAGCCGAGGCTCACCTCGTGGCCCAGGCCGCGCAGCGTCAAAGCACTCAGAACGGTGTGAATGATCCAATAATGCCAGGAGGCAAAGAAAAAGATTTTCCTGCCTCCTGGCGGGGAGGCAGATTCGGCGTGAGGCCCGACCTGCGCCATGATCTCTGGCAGATGCTCCGCCAGCGCGTCCAGATTGAAGCGGCTGCGGCTTTTCTTGCCGCGATAACGCAGCAGCCAGTCAATCTCGGCCGTCAGGGGCAGTTCGCCCAGCAGTTCCTTGACCCCCGAACTGCGGGGGTTGACCCCCGAACTGCGGGGGTTGACTAACGTTTTACCATTCATGTTGTCTCGATCTGCCATTCCAGGCGCGGGCGCAGCACGCCCGGGCGCGGCTCGGCCCATTGCATGCCGGGCGCGCCGGAAGTGTCCACGTTAAAAGAGAGCGCCTGCTCGTCCATGAAGTAGCGGCGGATACGATAGGAACTGGCATTGACGCCCAGGCTGTAGCGACCGCCGTTCAGGAAATCGGGCGGGAGCGTGCAGCGGCTGAGGTAATGCCCGGCCGGGCGCGAACCATGTTTTTCGAAGCGTTTCTGGTCATCGGTGTCGAAAGAGGTCAACACGTATTCGCCGCGCGCCGTGCTGAGATAGATGCCAATGCGCAGCCCGGCCAGCGGCGCGGCCAGGCTGTATTCCATCTCGATGCTGAACGGCTCGGTCGAACGGATGGTATCCACGATGTTCCCGGCTTTGTCGCGCAGGCGCAGTGCGATGGGTTGGAAAGGCGCAGCCTCGGCCGGGACTCCGTCGGCATCCCAGATACGTTCACCCGATTTGGAATTGCCGGCCGAGAGATAGTAGTCAACTGCCTCAGAAGACGGGGCGCGCAAGGCCAGCCGTCCCTTTTCCAGCACAATCGATTCCTGCGTCAGGCGCAGGATGGCGGACATATTGTGGCTGACGAACAGTACCGTGCGCCCCTGCTGGGCTACGTCGCCCATCTTGCCCAGGCATTTCTTCTGGAACTCGGCGTCGCCCACCGCCAGCACTTCATCTACGACCAGGATTTCGGGTTCGAGGTGAGCAGCCACGGCGAACGCCAGCCGCAGGTACATGCCGGAGGAATAACGCTTGACGGGCGTGTCAATGAACTGCTCGACCTCTGAAAAAGCCACGATTTCATCGAACTTGTGCTCGATCTCGGCCCGTTTCATGCCCAGGATGGCGCCGTTGAGGAAGATATTTTCGCGGCCGGTCAGTTCGGGATGAAAACCCGTCCCGACCTCCAGCAATGAGCCGACACGCCCCCGGATCGTCAAGCAGCCTTCGGTCGGTTCGGTGATGCGCGAGAGGATCTTCAGCAGGGTGCTTTTCCCGGCCCCGTTGCGCCCGATGATGCCCAACACCTGTCCCTCTTCAACCTCGAAGTTGACTTCCCACAAGGCCCAGATGTGGTCTGATTGCGTATTGCGTATTGCGTATTGCAGATTGCGGGTTGCGGGTTGAGGCTGGCCGGCTATTCGCAAGTTACGCAAGGCGCGAAACGGCGCGCCCAGCACGGTGGTGATATTCTCGCTCAGCGTCTGGTACTTTTGTGGGACAAGGCCGATGCGATAACGCTTGCCCAGGTTTTCAACACGAATGACGGTGGTCATTTACAAAACTCTATTCTCTAAATCGTATCTGCAAACGTCTTTTCCATGCGGCGGAAGTAGAATAATCCACTGATCAGCAGGAATAACGCCACGCCCACCGAAGCGAGCAGCCGGATATCCGGCGGAGTCGGCGCGCCGAGCAGCGCCCAGCGGAAACCGTTGACCACGCCGGCCATCGGGTTGATGGCATAGATCAATTGCCACTTTTCCGGAACCAGGGTGGTGGAGTAGGCGATCGGGGAGACGAACTTCCAGAATTCCGAAAGGAAGGGGATGATATAACCAACGTCGCGATATTTCACGAACAGCGCCGAAAGCCACAGCGCCACGCCCAGCGCCGTGACCAGCGCCAGGAGCATGTACAGTGGCAGGGTCAGCATCTCCCAGCGCAGGGTCAGGTGCGTGACGCCGATCAGGTTGTAATAAATCATCATCCCAATCAGGACGAGGAAGGCTATCAGGAAGTCCACCACGCCAGCGACGACCGAGGCCAATGGCAACACCAAGCGCGGGAAGTAAATCTTCGTCACCATGTTTTGGTGGCTGACCAGCGAGCGGCTGGCATTGTTCAGGGCGTTGGCAAAAAGCGTCCAGGGCAAGAGGCCAACGTAGGAAAAAATCGGGTAAGGCATCCCATCGGAGGGGATTTTAGCCAACATGCCGAAGAATATGCTGAAGACCACCATGGTCATGAACGGCTGGATCACCGCCCAGGAAACGCCCAGCAGAGTCTGCTTGTAGCGCACCTTCAGATCGCGCCAGACCATGAAAAAGGCCAGCTCGCGATACATCCACAGGTCGCGCAGATTAAGCGCGGTCCAGCCTTTGGAGGGGCGGATGACAATGGTTGAAGGTTGAAGAGCCTGCCCCGAGCGAAGCGAGGGGTTGGAAGGTCGAAGGTCGGTCTTTGTCATTTATCACGCTTCTTTATCTTGTGTTCTGGCAGCAGTACAACGGCTGGCCGAATAAATTATGGCTGGCAAGATCACTTTCGACCTGCAACCTTCAACCTGAAACTTTTATACCATTCGATTGTGCGGCGCAGGCCCTCCTCGAACGAGGTGCCGGCGCGAAAACCGAAGAGCCGTTCGGCGCGGCTGACGTCCAATCCGCGGCGCGGCTGGCCGTTGGGCTTGCTGGTATCCCAGATCAGTTGGCCTTCATAACTGGTCAGGCGGGCGATCATCTCAACCAAGTTTTTGATGGAAATTTCAAAACCTGATCCCAGGTTGACCGGCTCGGGACCATCGTACTTCTCGCTTGCCAGCAGGATACCCTCGGCGGCATCTTCCACGTACAGGAATTCGCGCGTCGGTGAACCATCCCCCCAGACACTGATTTCCTTTTCGCCGCGCGCCTGCGCCTCCAGGCATTTGTGGATTAAGGCCGGAATGACATGAGAGGATTGTGGATCGAAGTTATCGCCCGGCCCGTAGAGATTCACCGGCATGAGAAAGATGGCGTTAAATCCATACTGCTGGCGATAAGCCTGCGCCTGGACGAGAAGCATCTTCTTTGCCAGTCCATAGGGGGCATTCGTTTCTTCGGGATAGCCGTTCCATAGGTCATCTTCGCGGAAGGGCACCGGCGTGAATTTTGGGTAGGCGCAGACCGTACCCAGCGCCACGAACTTGCCCACGCCGCGCTGCCAGGCCTGGTGCATCAATTCCGCGCCCATCATCAGGTTGTCGTAGAAAAACTCGGCCGGGTGTTCGCGGTTGGCGCCGATGCCGCCGACGCGGGCTGCCAGATGAACGATAATCAGGTTCGAAGGTTGAAAGGTTGGAAGGGCTTGCCCTCCCGGAAGGACACCGGGACGGTGTGAGCCTGTCGAAGGGTTGGAAGGTTTAAAGTTGGCAGGTTGAAGGTGTGGGGGGCGTTTGGCTGGAGGGAGCATGGCATCCTCCAGCAGACGACGGATGTCATCGCGGTCAACCAGGTTGTAATGTTCGATGCGCGGGATCAAAATGTCCGCCGCGCCGCGCTGGATCAACTTCTCCACCAGGAAGGAACCGAGGAAGCCGGCCCCGCCGGTGACGATGACGCGTTTGTCTCTCCAATACGTTGAAGGTTGAAGGTTGGAAAGTTGAAGGTTAGACATTGTAAGACACCCCATCTTCGCGGATACGCCGCGAGTTGGGACGAGATTCAAGGTATTGACTCAGACGGAATATTTGTTTGCTGCAAATATTGGCTTCTTCACTTGCCAGGTTAAATTGTTCAACCGTCAGATACTTGCGGTCGAGGGCGAGATAGAGTTGAGCGCGTAATTCACCCGCAGATGCTTTTGCACGGCCAAGATACTCGATGAACATACTCTGAGTCTTGCTCTCGAACCCTTCAGCGATATTCGACATGACGGATACCGCTGCGCGTCGCATTTGGTCGCGCAGGCCGAAATCCCGCGCAAACGCACCCGCCTCTGAAAAATCATAAATCAAATTGGCAAGTTTCCTGGCTCTTTGCCACACATCCAGGTCTTCAAATCGCTCCACTGTCGCCATATTAACCTCAACTTTCTACCTACCTTCAACCTTCAACCTTAAACCTGCAACTCATTCAACTCATTGAACAATGAACTGCGCATTGCGATAACGCTCATCCTGCGGATTGCGGATCAGGCCAGTACGCAGGACGTGTATCAACTCGCGGATGCCATCTTCAACAGTCAGTTCTGCCTGGAAACCCAGCTGGCGGTTGATTTTTTCAAAGGAGACCGCAATATCACGCATGTCGCCACCGAAGGTCAGGTCCTTGTACGTGACCACCGTTTCCGGCAAGCGTTTGATGACCAGGCCAACAATCTCGTCCTTGGTGTAATTGCCAGCCTGGCTTCCCAGGTTATAGATTTGGCCGCGCACTTTGTTCTCTGGCGCTTCCATGCTGGCAATGAAGCCGCGCACTACATCGCGCACGTGAATAAAAGAGCGTGAGTAACCGCGTTGATAGATAATGAGCTCGCGCTTGCTGTAGGCATCCAGCACGAACTGGTTGACGAGCAGGTCAAAGCGCGGGCGCGGCGAGATGCCGTAGAGGGTGGCGAGGCGGAAAATGAGCGGCGCGCATGTCGCATCCTTTTGCGCCAGCAGAAATTCCTCCGCCGCGATCTTGGTCTCGGCATACAGCGATTGCGGGGTGAGCGGGGATGCCTCGGTAACTGGCGTGCCATTCGGGGCGAGGCCATAATTGCTGTACGTGGATGCGAAGATGAAACGCCCGAGGCCCATCCTGACAGCCTGATCGAAGATCAATTTGGTGGCCTCGACATTATGCTTCCATGCCGCCTGGCGTCCGATGGCCTGGCAGGCCGGGAAGCCGACGATGGCTGCCAGATGGACGACCACCTCCGGCGTGAGCCAATCCCGGCGCAAAGCGGCGCGCAAGGCGCCGGGCTCGGTCACATCGGTTCTTGCAAAATGGAAATTCGGATGATGGAAAAAGCCGAGCAGCGATTCGCCGCCGTAGAGCAGGCTATCCAGCACGGTCACTCGATGACCGCAACGCAACAACTCGGCCGTCAACTCAGAACCAATGTAACCTGCGCCGCCGGTTACCAGGACATGTCCTTTATTGTTCATGAGAATCTTCTTCCATGTGCAACACTACCTTCAGGCCGGTAACTTCGAGCACAGGCGTATTTCCGTCTGCGACAATAGCGATGTTTTGTTCGATGCAGGTTAGTTTGCAGATGTCGGCCACATCTCCTGCGCCAATCAGGCGGATGCGGTCGTAGCCGGCCTGGCGCACGGACGCCAAATACTCTTTTACCCGCTGGCGCGTCTTGCGGTAGAGCAGGAATTGCTGCTCGATGTAATCCACCATCAGGCGGGCGCGCAGGGCGATGCCTTCGGGCGTGATGATGTAGCGCAGCTTCTTGCGCTCGGCGCGCTTGATCTTGACATAGCCTTTTTCAATCAGGCGCTGGAGGTGCCAGTTGACCGTCCCAACGGCTACGTCCAGTTGGGTGGCCAGGGAAGCCTGGGTCACGTCAGGATCGCGCTCGATGTGTTCGAGCAGGGCCAATTCACGGGCAGATTCGGTGGAGGTTGGCATAATTCAAAATTCAACAACTGAATTATAACCGCGTACAGCAATAAGTCAAGAGACTGCTGTAATCTAAATCAGGGTTTTCGTTGGTAGACGAGTAAATAGGTCGAATTGTTGCAGGGATTGACAGGCGGGAGTATCGTCAACTCATAAGACTCGGCATCAAGCCCATCTTGCAGACTCGGATAAGCATGCCATACAGCTTGTTCAATGACCAGGAAATCGGCCTCTGCCAACCATTGCAGCGCCAATGCCTCATTCCAGTATCCAGACTTTTCCACCTGCGCCGCTTCACCACCATACCGGTAGGTATACTTCCCGTAGATCTGGGTCGGGTGAATATTGACCTGCGGCAGATACAGCAGCGGCACCGCGGAGTCAACAATCCAATAAACTTGGCTGCCCGGAGGTATCAATTTTTTTAGATCCCGCCCGATGTCCTCGTAGTTCTCGATCACGTCAAGCGAGCAATCCCCGTCCTCACGATAAGGCCCGTTCATCAGCGGGGAGATGACGTATCCCAACGCAAGAAATACTAACAGCGCCAGGGCGCCAAAGGAATATCCCAAGTGAATTCTTCTGCTTCGTAAAATACGCTGAATGATAAAAATCAACCCAAGGAGGAGGACACCCACCGGGATTAGTATGAGGGAGAATAAATCCAACGTGGTTGTGTGTTCCAAATGCAATTTGTTCCCCATATAATCCCAGAGGGAAACCCATTCGCCGAAGCGGATGCCTCCGCTTATGCGCGGGAGGATATCGAGCTTGAGCAGCCAGTCGCCAAAATCAGGGAGAACAAATCCAAGTCCGAGAGCGATGAGTAAAAGTACCAGAACGATTGTAATCTGACGTGGGTGGGCCGGCTTTCGATTCCAGGAAGATAGCGAGGCCACAATCAAGAGCAGGCCAGCAATGCTATAAAAAGCGGTGTAAGGCGCGAAGCAGAATGTACACTGGTCATAGCCGAGAGAGGCCCAGCCATGCAAGATCGACAACGCGAAGAAGAGTACAGCCAGGAACACACTCGCCCGCATGTTGGCTGGATCCTTCCATTGTCCACGGCGAGGCCAAAGCAATAGAGTTGCCAAGGCGCCTACAAGGACAATGTAATGCACCTGAAATCCCGTAAAAAAGGCGATCAGTTGCGTCGCAAGAGGAGGACTACCACTCCAGATCGGGGCAGTGCCCTCCGGTGGCCCATACTGGCTCAGAGAAGGTATCCACTGAACAGGTAACCAAAAGAAGAACCATAAGCGCAGGATAGTTGGCCAATAGATGATATGCCCGATCAGCACCGGTAGCAAACAGGCAATGGCGGACCACCAGCCTGCCTTCTGGCCGTGCTGCCAGAAAATGTATCCAACCAGGAGAGGCAGCAGGGGGATCATATTGTGCCGCGTCATGGCCAGCAGCCCGGCGAGGAGCGAACCAGAGATGATTTGCCACCGCGGCCGCTTTTCGCCCAAGAGGAGCATCAGCGACCAGGCCAACATGCAGGCCACCAGCGCCTGGACAATCGCCAGGCTGTACATTTTGTTTTGCATCGGGGTAAGCGCCAATGCCCATATCGCAGCCGCAGCCCACCATTTTCCCCCCAGCCGTTTAGCCGTTGCCCATAGGGCAAATGCCATTAGCAGGCTAAGCAGAATTGAAAAATAACGCCCAGCCCGCAAGCCAGGCCCAAACCAGGATTGAATAGTGCCGGGGATTAGATATGAGAGCGGTGCATAATAATTCCATGCCCCAAGATATGAGATATCCCCCCCTTCGACAAAACGATAACCAAGAAAAAGATACATGCCCTCGTCCACCAGGGAAGTCTGGGTATGCGCGTACAGCCATAATTGCAGGACAAAGAAGACACCGCCCCCCAGGGCGACGAGATAAGCCAGCCATTTCGTGTTCTCGAGTTTGGTCATGATGCCGCGCATGATAGACATTCACCCCTCTTGCAGCCGCTTGAGATCCGCTTCAACCATCATCTCGACCAGCGCCTGGAAGTTTACCCTGGGCGCCCAGTCGAGTTTTTCGCGGGCTTTGGCCGGGTTGGACACCAGCAGGTCAACCTCGGAGGGGCGGTACAGGTGGGGATCCTGGCTGACATAATCCTGATAATTCAAGCCGACGCAGCCGAAAGCATGCTCGCAGAATTCGCGCACTGAATGAGTTTCCCCTGTCCCAATGACAAAGTCCTCCGGCTTCTCACACTGGAGCATTTTCCACATAGCCTGGACGTATTCGCCGGCAAAGCCCCAGTCGCGGTGGGCTTCCAGGTTGCCGAGATGGAGTTCCTTCGCCAGTCCCAGCTTGATGCGCGCCACGCCATCCGAGATCTTGCGGGTGACAAATTCCAATCCACGGCGGGGGCTCTCGTGGTTGAACAAAATGCCTGAGACGGTGAACAAAGCGTATGACTCGCGGTAGTTGACCGTGATCCAGTGCCCATACACCTTTGCCACCCCATACGGACTGCGTGGGTAGAAAGGTGTGGTTTCACGCTGGGGGACTTCGAGCGCTTTGCCGAACATTTCACTGCTGGAGGCCTGATAGAACCTGACCTTCGGATTCACCAGCCGGATGGCTTCCAGCAGGCGGGTGACGCCCAGGGCGGTGACTTCGCCTGTCAGAACGGCCTGGCTCCAAGAAGTCACCACGAAGGACTGGGCTGCCAGGTTGTAGACTTCGTCCGGTTCATATTGCTCGATCAGCGCAACCAGCGAACTCTGGTCGTGCAGGTCGCCCTGGACGATGGTGATGTCGTTTTGGATGTGCTGGATGCGTTCGGAGGTCACGGTGCTGGAACGGCGCACCATGCCGATGACTTCATAACCTTTTTCGAGCAGGAATTCAGCCAAGTAGGAACCATCCTGGCCGGTGATGCCGGTGATCAATGCTGTGGGCATGAATGCTCCTGTAATCTAAAATTCAATTGTTGAATTATAAACGTTATGCGGCCGCTGTCAAGAATGCCCCCAAATGATCCTTGCACCTCAGGCCGTCATTATGGGACAGTAAATTCACAATCTTCTATTGTTGAACGCGGCGCGTACAATTCAACGTCACCTTCAGGGATAGTTGCAACACGCTCGTAATAACATAGCAATGGTTGAGCGATTGCAGTAAACCACACATCGTTCTCTTCGCCGAAAGCGAACGAACTGTCTTGTAAGCCTTTGGGCTGGCCTTCGGACACAATAAGCCGAAACTGGTGATTGCTAATATCCTTGTAAAACTCATCGAGGTAGCCGTAATTTCGAGACATGGCCATGCCGAGTATTAATACGTTTTCATATTTTGGAACAACAGGTACCTTTATGTATCCAAACGTGAGCAAGTGTCGTTGATACATAAACAAGACATCCCCTTCTTTTGAAGCCCTATCGACATCATACTTCAATGTTTGAAGAGCGATATTTGTTGACTTGATATCATACGAATAAAAAGATTGCTGAATGCGAAGCGCAGACCAAATTGGGATGGTCATTAATAAGGTTATAGTTAACCAATTAGGCTGGAATGTCTTTGCAGGAAAGCCATCAATCTCAACCCAGTTAAAGTAGATAGAAGCGGAGATAACAATCAGAAGCAGCAGATAGGAATCCAAGTTATGCAAATCACTCCCACCGCCAATTTTAGTGCTGACGATAAGTCCTCCTGTGAAGAGGACAAAAGTAATCGCAAACAAACCGATTATTCGTATAGGGTGCCATCCGCCTTTGATCAAGCTAAAACTTATCCACCACAATGGGAGAGAGATAAATACAATTGCTGGCAAAATTCCTGGAGGATATGTGGGGTTAGGTAATAAACGATACCAAAGCAGGTCTGATGTTAGCATCGCTTCAAGAGTACTATGTTCGGCTCCTGGCAACCGGGATACGATGAGACTTGCTATTATGGAAGACCCGATCCCGGTGAGTCCCCAGATGAACGGCTTTGCTAGATAATGTAATAAATTGCGATAACTTCGCACCGGTGATTCCAGGAGAAATAAAGCAATGGCCAGCATCGCTGGAACAGGATACCAGTTTACCCGGCTCAAGCCAGCCCAGAATGACGCCAGGACGACGCTTACCAGAGACCGCCAAGGATTCTTGCTAGATACTCCCAGTAGGATAATCACAACGCTGAGCAGTAAATGGTATTTTATGCCTCCCTCAAGAAGTACATATAAGAACAGCCAGCCAGTAAACAGCCATCGGCTTAATCGGTCCTGAATTTTTAGACGCCGGCACAGAAGATAGGCGGTCAAGGCTGCAACGCCAATCCATAAGGATACATACCACAACCGATGCACCCAGATAGAAAAATCACCCAGGAGAAAAGGTATTCCATTTACGAGATTAAGGGAAAAATCAACCGGTGATAATGGGAGGTCCACGCCATATATTCTTTCAGCGGCGACCAACGAGGCGTAATACAGGCGATAATTCTCTTCCCAACTGAGGGCAAAAGGATAGGATGAAATACGCGGTAAAAAACTTAGGATCTTATAAATAACGGATTGTCCCAGAAATGCAATGATGTGCGCTTTTCCAAGTGAAATCTTTTTATCGCTTGTTTTCAAGATGAAAACAACAACCAGCCCGCATATCCAAAAAAGCCATGTCTGGAAGAAATCGATTTCCGATAAGAAAATTTTTACCGGCGAGAAGAAAAAAAACCAATGATTAAATAGTAAGACCGATACAGATAAAATAATCGCCACAATCTTAACCGCAGGCAAAGAAAGTATTCGTCCATTGATGTTTTTCAACCAGTTCCAGGATTTTTTATGCCACGTCATGCTTATCAGCGCGAGCCCTAAGGCGCTAGCCACTGCTAAACCAAACCATAGGATGAACCATTTCGGCTGGAATAACGAGATTGACAATGTCTGCATGGTTTTCAAGACTTTAAATACCACCAAAACTGTCAAAAAGACAGCGATCCCTGCTGTGAGACGTATAAGACTGGCCGAATTACTACGGGACATAATTTGCTCCAAACATTTCTAATGCATTAAAATATTCGTCCGGTGCAGATCGGTGTTTATCCATCAGTCCTCCGAGCAATAACAAGACAACTTGCACCCAACGGAAGGCCCCTTTTTCCTCTAAGCGCTGCCAATTCAGTCCCCTGCACCCAATCCAAAATACGATTGACCCAGGTCTCTTGCCGGGCAAGCTCGCCGCGATAGGCTTCGACTGGTCGGCGATTGCGAACGCCGAGTTGGCTGGGGAGACTCCTGAAAAGTAAAATTGGAACAACCAATAAAGCAAAAATATATGTACTGTAATCAACACTGAACTTTACATCTGCCAGCTTGGCGCTGAGCGACTTAAGTGGATGGCAAAATTTGGACACTGAAACGGGTCAAGTTAAGGTGTAAA
>DYHT01000042.1 GCA_020723995.1 Chloroflexus sp. | reverse complement strand
GTGTAGTGACGACTTAAGTCGTTACTACAGATTTTGTGAGTTCTGGCACTATTATTATACAGTCGCTTTCCTGTCACACAAAGTGACACATGGCACAAAAAATAGCAGGTGACAGTCACCTCGATAATGACTGCCACCTGGATTTATAGTTCGTTGTCGAATTTGTCCTCTTGAGCCTGTATCCACCCTCGAAAATCTTTGGCCACGCTTTCCACATCTTTCAGAGATGTGGCACAGATTTCATAAAGTTCATCGGGGCTGATCTCATGATAGAAATGCACCATACGGTTGCGATAACCAGCCAGTGTGCGCATGGTATCGGCAATTTCAGAGGGTAGAACGCTGTGGAATCTTAATCTTTGGGTAATTTCCTTGTACTCTGAAACACCCTCGGCAAATCCTTTTGCCAGGATATGCCTTCCGATGTCAAACAGGGATTCGAGGGCGCGGCGCAGGCAGGATTCCGCTGTATGGATATTACGGCGATCGGCGAAAAATGCCTCTCTCGACCCTAGCGGCAGAGTGCGGATTTCGGCCAGCATTGCATCTACCCATGCCAGCCGGTCGCTGACGACGCGTTTCGAGAGCTTATCAGGCATCATATTTGGGTTCCTCCTCACGCAAGATCAACGCCATGCGTTCACGCTCCAGGAACGCAAGGTCGCCAGCGCGGCGCAGCACATACAGATCGTATTCATCTGCCAAGTACGGATCAGGCGCGAACAGGCGGTTGCCCCGGATGGCATTGGCCGCCAGGAAAGGATCGGCGTCGGCAAGGGTGACCAGGTCCACCCGCTCCACATTCAAAAGGTCCTCCAGTGCTTGCGCAAAATGCACCTTCTGCTCCAGCGACAATGGCGCGGCGGTCAGAAGGGCAATATCTACGTCGCTTTCGCCAGGCGCGAGGGCTGCAATACTGCCGGCAACCAATGCCTGCACTTCCTCAGCCCGGCTGCCGAAGACATAAATGATATTCACGCCGTATTCCCGGCACAACTGCTCGATCTGCTTTTGCGCGTCCATGCATTTCATTATACCTGCTTATCCCAGGTGACAGTCACCTTCGAGGTGAATGTCACCTGGCTCGCCTGCCAACGCCGCCAACTTCACACAGTCTATCTGATTCCACCTCGGCTGCGGCGTAACTGCTGTGACGCGCAGATAATTATCCGTCAGGCCTTCCATCAGCCAGCTCTGTTCGCCGACCTGCGCTATTGTTTCCCATAACACAGACAACGTCTGGCCGAGGAACTTCTGGTGGTAGGTTCGCTCTGACTCGGCAAAGGCCGCCCGCAGCACGGCGTTACGCGCTTTGCGCACCTCGGGCCGCACCTGCCCGTCCATGCGCGCCGCCGCCGTCCCGGGCCGCGGTGAATAAGTGAAGACGTGGCCGCGCGTAAAATCCATGCGCCGGACGAAATCCAGCGTTTCATCGAACTCCGCTTGCGTCTCGCCGGGAAAACCGGTGATGACATCGGTCGTAATGGCTACATCAAGAATCGCCATCCGCGCCGTGGCGACCAGCGCGGCATAAGCCTCGGGCGTGGTCTTGCGCGCCATACGGCGAAGAACACTCGCCGACCCGGCTTGCAGCGGCAGATGCAGATGACGGCAGAGGCGTGAATCACGCCAGAGCGAGAAAAAATCCGCCTCCAAATCCCAGGGTTCCAACGAGGACAGCCGCAGGCGGGGTACATCGGTTCTTTGCAGGATGGCTGTCACCAATTCGCCCAGGCTTTTCCCAAAATCCTGCCCCCACGAGCCGAGGTGGACGCCGGTCAGCACGATCTCTTTCGTCCCACCTGCCAGTGCCGATTGGATATCAGCCAGTATATCGGTGATAGACCGCGAACGCCCCGGCCCGCGCGCAATCCGCGTAATGCAAAAGGTACAGGCGTTATCGCAGCCATCCTGCACTTTGATGAATGCGCGCGTACGCTGACGCAGGCCGGGGAGTAGTGCGCGGGTCAAAGGTTCAAGGTCAAATGTCTCAACCGGAAGGTCGAGCACATCGGCAACCAAAGAATCTTTGCGGCCATTATGGATAATTTTTTTAACACCAGGCAAGGCCGCGGCAGCTTCAGGTTCGAGCGTGACCCAACAGCCGGTGACCACGATCTTGCCCGCGCCCAGGCGGGCTGCAGCACGAATCTTGCCGCGCGAATCGGAGGCAGCCTGCGAAGTTACCGTGCAGGTGTTGATGACTGCCAAGTCAGCCTTCCCCGCTGTCGCCACGATCTCATGCCCGGCGGCGCAGAACTGGCGCGCTATCCTTTCGATTTCGGATTGATTGAGGCGGCAGCCGATTGTATCAAGATAAATTTTCATAGCGCTGGTTCTCCGCAGGACACTTCGTGCAGCCGCAACCTAAAAATCCATGAGGAACGCGAAGTTACAGATGATTCATCCCCCGATAAAATCAAGGTAGTTGTCTTTTGATATGGACTTTGTTTCCACTCCATAGTTTTCCCGGAAGGCTTTGGGGGTATGACCAGTCTTGGGTTGCCACTTGAATTCATACGCCTCGATCGTTCCCCCTTTCATCTCGATCCAGTCAATTTCAGCCTTTTCGTAAGTTCTCCAGAAATAAGTCTGCACCAATTGGCGCTCATATTCATGCTTTTTCAGTCTCTCCACTGCCAGAAAATTTTCCCAGAGCGCGCCTATATCGCCGCGTGCAGCCAGAGGCGAGAAAAGGCCCAGTAAGGCATTGCGGATTCCCAAATCCCAAAAATAGTATTTCTTGCTTTTCACCACTTCTTTTCGCAGATTTCTCGAAAAAGCGCCCAACTCGAAAATAATGAAACCCTGCTCCAGGAGGTAAAGATAGCGGCTGACCGTTTTGACATCTATTTTTAGGGTATTGGCGAGTTCGTTCAGTGAGACCTGCGAGCCAATTTGAAAAGCGAGAAGCGTAGCGAGTTTTCTCAAATTATCGGAAGCCACCACTTCTCTCAGCTCCAAAATGTCCCGAAAAAGATAATCCTCGACGATGGAAGCAAGATATTGTTTTTTCTCCTGCGGTGTGGCGAGATGTTGCAGATAAGGATAGCCACCGCATACCAGTTGTTCTTCCAAATAATAGGGCTTTTCAAAGTTGGGATGGCCGCCGGTCATTTCTACCGTCGAGAGGGGATAAAGCCTGAACTTCAATGTCCTTCCGGTCAGTTCTTCGGGGATACCGCGGGCAAGTTTCAGCGAGGTCGAGCCGCTGACCAGGATGGTTTTTTCAGGGAATTTGTCAATGATGATTTTCAAGGCTAGGGCGATGTTGGGTATCCTTTGAACTTCGTCAATGACAATCGTTTGGTAACCTTTTACCACCTGCGTCAGACTGGTCTCCGCAGTCGTGTTTAACAAGTCACGGGTTTCCTGGGTGTCGCCGTTAAGGAACAATTTTTCCAGCGGCAGGCTTTCAAAGAGTTGATTGAGAAGCACCGTTTTTCCAACCCGGCGCGGGCCGTAAATGATCGCGATGAAGCCAGGTTTAAGGCTGCCCGAAATGGTTTTTGCCAGAGTTCGCGGTATCATGTCGGTAAATTTATACCAAATTTATGGCACCTTGTCAATAAATTCATCAATTCGTAGGTAACACTCACTGGGCGATCTATTGCTTTAAGTGTTCCAAGACTCGTTCCGCCTAATGAAAATCACCTTTCCTGCATCATGGTTTTATCACCACAAAATTATCGAACACCGCGTCCGCGCCGGGATGGCCAAAAGTCCCGGCCAAAAGGCCCACGTCCCCTTCCGCAAAATCGGCATCCTGCACCATGCCGACCGGCAGGCCGTTGACGTACAGCGTCAGCGTCTTGCCGATGCAATCGGCGCGCAAGTGGTTGAGGGCAACTCCCTGCGTGATGGCTGGCGTGTAGGCCAGCATGGCTTGCCCAAGCAGCGAACGCACGCCGCCGCTCATCTTGCCGATGCCGTAATAACCATCGCTGCTGATAACGAAGAAGTAATAGTTGAGCGCGTCCAGGTAGCGACACAGCAGGCCAAAACGATTCTCGAGCGGGCCGCCGATCGTATACACGTCGGTTTCGATGCGCACGTCACGGAAGTTCAGCCCGGGCGTGGACCACAGATCGTAATTGGCCATGTTCACCCAGATGCGGAATCCCCCACCGAAGTAATCCAGCGCGCCGCTTGAGCTGACCGCCCGCGCCCAGCCGCTGGCCGGGTCGGAGAAGTCGTCTTTGAACAGGGCATTGCCGGAGCGAGTCAACAAGTCCGCGATGCGGTAGGACTGGCAGGCAGAAGCGGCCAGGGCAAGCAGGAACAGTGGGAAAAGCCAGCGGAGTCGTTTCATGGGAAATACCGTTCCAGCAATCGTCCCGCCTGCCAGCCATAAGAGCCGTCTGGGTCGAGTATCTGGGCTTTGACGAGGTTATCGTAGGCGGGTTGAGCCTTGCTCATTTGCAGGTATAACATCCCCAAGTGGAAATGTGGCGCAGCTTGATCAGGGGCCAATTCCAGCGCGCTAAGGTAATATTTTTCCGCGCTCATTTGGTCGCCAGCGGCTTGCATGACTTGTCCCATCACATCCTGCGATTGCCAGTCCTCGGGCGCCAATTCAAGCAGACGATATGCGGCCGGCAAGCCGGTCTCGGTCACTTCGACTTGGTAACGGGCGCAAAAGGAGACCAGCGCGCGCCAGTTGGCAACTCCCCGCGGATCGAGGGCGACCGCCTGCTTGAAGTATGTCAGCGCTGCGACCAGGTCGCCGGAGGCCTCGGCAGCGCTCCCCGCAGCCGCCTGCCAGGCAGCGTTCTCCGGCTGCAGGCTGACTGCCTTGAGGAAAGATGCCAGCGCCTGATCCGCTTTTCCCTGGCGTTCCCAGTACAGGCCGAGCAGGGCATTGACCAGGGGTGAATCCGAATTTAGCAATAACGCTTTTTGTAAATCCGGCAGGCCGTCCTCGCCCAGGTGTTGGCGAGCTTCCCCGAGCCAGGCCCAGGCGTCGGCGTAGTCGTCGCGGGCGAGAATGGCGCGCCGAAAAGCCTCAGCCGCCAAATCCCAATCCCCAAGGGCGGCCAGGGCGCGCCCGGCCACGACCTGTTGGTAAGAACGGTCGTCCACCAAAAGGGCTGCGTTCAGGCTGGCGCGCAGGCTCTGGATGGGCGCATCCAGCCGCGGGGCCAGACGCGCCGCCAGCATCAAGTCGGGCAGGGCAATTTCCGGCCGGGTAGCAGTCAGCAACAATCCGAGTTGATAGTGCGCCTCCGCATCCCCGACATCCAAATCCAGTAGTGAACGCCAGGCGTTGATCGCGGCCAGGTAGTCGCCTTGAGCGCGGTGCGCCCGCGCCAGACGGGCATAAATCGCAGCCGAAGGGCCATGCTGCGCAATTCCGTTCTGCCAGGTGGAAAGCGCAGAAGCGCGATCCCCGCTTTGCTGGTAGGCATCCCCCCAGGCAAGCCAGCCCTGCGACGAAAGCGCTTTTTTATTCTCAGCCTGCTTGAACAGGGAAATTGCAGCCTGCGCATCGCCAGCCGCCAGGGCCGCCTGCCCAGCCTGTTCCCATAAAGCCGGCTGCCACGGCAACTGGCGCGCCACCAAACTGTAACAGGTAGCCGCCTCAGTGAAACGCCCAGCGGCCAGGGCCTGCTCCCCCTGACGCAGATTTTTCCAGCCGGCAAGGACGGTCGGCGCCGCCACCAGCAACAACAGGCCAAGCAGGATGAGGATGTTTACGAAAACGCGGCGAAGGGCAGCATGTTTTACCACAGTCCAATTATACGCCGTCTTGATTCAATGATATTCTCAAAATAGGACGCGGAAAAACGCGGAGGGATGTGGATTTTCTCAAAAATACAAGGCGAAAATTGGACTTTTTCCGCCTGATTCCGCGTCCCACAAAGAAGTGTCAGTAAATCACATCGTTTCAAATATCAGTTGCCCCACTGTTAACGCCGTGCTATAATCGCAGGGGATGCACTATGAGCCAGTTCTTTGGACAAATCTTCACGCTCTTGACGACGCCACCGGGGAATCTGAGCTATCACCTCGTCCTGGCGTTCTCCATCGCCGGCGCGCTGCAAGGCGAGATCCTCCATTGGCATTCGAATCAATTTCCACAAGCACGCCGGATGATCCTGGGCTTGAGTGTGCTATTCGGCATGCAATTAATCCTCTATGTTATCAGCGGTTTGGTATGGCAGGGAATTTTCGAAGCGCAGATCGTGTTACCACCCCTCGACCGGGCCATCACGCTGCTCAGTCTGATCTGGATCGCCTGGCTGTGGAATTTCCCGGAGCCGCTGCGTCTGGCGGATGCTGCCACCCTCTTGCTTAGTTTGCTCGCAGCGACGTTATTAGGGCTGACATTTGTATCCTGGATTCAAAGCGGCAAAACGGCTGCTTTCAATCAATCTAATCTGGAGATCATCTGGCAAATCTTCAATTTAGGTGTCATCTTGCTTGGCGCGGTCATAACGATAGCCCGCCAGCCAAACGGATGGGTCAATGGTTTGTCCATGCTCGGGCTGGCCTTTCTGGGACACCTGGTTTACCTTTTCTCGCCGCAGCCTGAAGGAAACTTCCCCGGTCTAGTCCGCCTGGCGCAGATCGCCATGTACCCCATCCTGCTCACATTGCCGCAGCGTTTTTCCCTGCCGGTCACCCGGCCAGCGATTGCCAAGACCGACCAGAAGGTGCCAGAACGACGGCGTCACAGTATTGACCCCAAAACTTTCAAAGCTCTGTTAGAGCTTTCCACGGAAGTGAATCCAAAAAACTATGGCCACACGATTACCCGCAGCATTTCCCAGGCCATGCTGGCTGATCTATGCTTTCTGATCGCGTTTTTAGATGACAAGAGTATGGCAATAACCAATGGATACGACTTGATCCGTGAAGAGAACCTTGGAGGAACCGTTATCCTTAAAGAAGCTGTACCGCAGCTGGCTAACGCTATATATCGCGGCCGTCCCTTGCGTTTACCAGCCAGCAGCACATCTCCAGACATAAGAAACCTTGGACAGATGCTTGGCTTGAGCAACCCCGGACACCTGATGAGCGTTCCCATTCTCTCGTCGGATCGTAAGCCAATGGGCGCGATTCTGCTGCTCTCACCATACTCCAATCGCCAGTGGAACTCAGAGGACCAGGCCTTCCTCTTCAACGTCTCGACTTCATTTGCGCCAATCCTCGAGCGCGGCAAGCGAATGGCAACTATGGACCACGAATATGAAAAAATCCAGCAGGCGATCCAAACCGCTCAGGAAGAGGCGGCAGAGGCCAGGAAGAAATACGAAGAACTACTGGCACATGTTGAGCAAGCCCAACACCAAGAGGCGCAAGACCAGTTCCAGGTCGAAAACCTGGTTGCCTTGTTGGCCGCCCAGGAAGAATCGCAGGGAATTATCGCCCAATTGCAGGCTGAGATCGAACAACTTCGCATGTCCGCTGGTTTGAAGAAAATTCCCGATCAGACCAAGCAATTGGAGCATGAACTCCGTCTGACGCTCGAGGAAGTAGCCCGTTTACAGAACAGCCTGGCGGATGCCAACATCCGCGTCCACGAACTGGAGAGTCACCCCAACTCGCCGATCACGAACGAGCAGGTGCAAGTGCTGGCCTCCATCAGCCAGGAATTTCGCCAGCCAATGTCCTCCATCCTCGGCTATACCGACCTCTTATTGGGTGAGACGGTCGGCATCCTGGGTAATATGCAGCGTAAATTCCTTGAACGCATCAAAATTGCCTCCCAGCGCCTGGGCGGATTGCTGGACGACCTGATCCAGATCACCACGTTGGAAATTGCCCGCCTAGAAATCAAGCCTGAGCTGATTGATCTCAACCTGATCGTGGACAATGCCCTGGCTTACACTCGCAGCCAGATCCGCGAAAAGAACATCACCCTGCGATTGGATGTACCTGAAACATCCCCAAAAATCCTGACCGACCGCGAAGCGCTCCAGCAGATCCTGATCCATCTGCTCCAAAACGCCAGCGCGGCCACGCTGGACGAGGGAATAGTCACCCTGCGCGTCCAATTGCTCACAGAAGAGGGGCAAGATTTACTGGTTATCCAGGTTACCGATACGGGCAGCGGCATCCCCGCCACGGACATTTCGCAGGTCTTCCAACGCCATTACCGGGCGGATAGCGTCCTCATCCAGGGACTGGGCGATACCGGCGTCGGGCTTTCTATCTGTAAGTCGCTGGTAGCAGCCCAAAACGGACGCCTGTGGGTGGAAACTGAAATTGGCAGCGGTACAACCTTCAGCGTTCTATTGCCGGTCACGCGACCAGCCTCCGCCTCCAAGGAGGTATAGGATGCAGACAACACGGCAACTTTTGTGGGGACTCCTGATTGCTGTTTTCTCCAGTGGAATTATTCTGGGAGGCTTTTCGCTATCCCTGGCTGAAGGGGAGATGGCCGCGCCGATCCCGACCTCTCCACCTTTCACGCCGTCAACTGAGATGACAGTCGACTCTGTACCGCCTACCGTGACAACGAATGCCACCACATTCGTTGTCACGCCACCGACGGACTGCCCATCGCCTGCCGGGTGGCTGGCCTACCTGATTCAACCTGGCGATACGTTGGATGAGCTGGCAGCACACTATCGCATCTCAACCGAGCAGCTCTCCCAGGCAAACTGCCTGATGACCGTTGGTCTGATGCCGGGAGCATACCTCTACGTGCCGCCAGTGCCTACCCGCACGCCCATCCCCTGCGGCTCGCCGCCTGGCTGGATCCGTTACACAATCCTGAAAGGCGATACGCTCTACAGCCTGGCACAATACTATCAGGTCACGGTCAAGCAACTCCAGCAAGCGAACTGCATGGGCGGCTCGACCAGCCTCTACACCGGTCGCCAGATCTACGTGCCGCCCAAGCCGACGCGCACACCCTCGCCGACGCCCACCTCGACTTCGACCGTCACGCCCATCCCGAGCGAGATACCATCGGAAACGCCCTCGCCTATGCCGACTGATACACCCATACCTGCCACACCCTGATTCTAGTCTTCCTAAGCAGGGGTGAATCATCACATTCTCCAACCATGCGCTCTCGTTTGATACTTGTTCTCTTTCTGATTCTATTGGCTGCCTGTGGGGAGCTCCCCGCCCATGGCCAGACACCCGCGGCCACCCCCACTGCACTCATCATGGTGACAGTCCCGCCGGATGCCACCCCCACGCCGACTCCCTTCCAACCGCTGATCGAAGCTGCAAGTGAGACCCCCAACCTCATTCCAACCCCCACTCCCACCAACACACCCGAACCGGTCACCAATCCTGCCGATACACCAACCCCGATCATCCTCTCGCCCACACCAGACCCTGCCGCGCTCCTGCCAGGAGACTGGTCGCCACCCGCCATCAGCGCCCCCAATTACGCCCCGGCACCTTTCCCCATCCTGACCGATAAGGAGACGGTCACCTTTGCCCTGCTTGGCTCAGACACGCGCGGCGGACGATCCTTCCGCACGGACACAATGGTCATCGCCGCGCTCAGGCCCAAGTCCGGGCAGGTGATGCTGATCTCCATCCCGCGCGACCTGTGGATCTACATCCCCAACGTGGGCATGGAGCGCGTCAATACTGCCTACCAGTATGGCATAATATACGGCTACCCGGGCGGCGGTCCGGGATTGCTTAAGGATACCATCCTTTACAACCTGGGCATGCGCATTGATCACATCGCCATGGTGGACTTTGACGGCTTCCGCCAGATCGTGGACACCTTGGGCGGGATTGACGTGCCGGTGGCCTGCGCCTACACCGACTGGCATTTGATTGACCCAACATATAATCCCTATAATGAAAACAATTGGTCGCTGTATACTGTCGGTCCGGGCGTCGTCCACATGGATGGGGATTTATCCCTTTGGTATGCGCGTTCACGCCAGAAATCCAGTGATTTCGACCGCGGCCGCCGTCAACAGGAAGTGTTGCGCGCCATCTACACCCGCACCCTGCAGACAGACTCCATCGCCAAACTGCCCCAACTCTACAACAACCTGAAATCCGCCGTGACCACCGACCTGAGTCTGACCGACCTGCTCCAACTCTCACCGCTGGCTTTCCATCTCACCAATGCGGACATTCGCAGCTACTACATTGGCAAAAGCCTGGTGACCGGCTGGATGACGCCGGGAGGCGCCAGCGTGCTGTTACCCAATGGCCCCGCCATCCAGGCCATGTTGCAGGAAGCGCTCTCGCCATCCAGGCGCACACCGGAGATGGAATCCATCCTGATCGAGGTGCGCAACGGTACATCCTACGGCGGGTGGGATATATTAGCCGCACAACGGCTCAATTACGCCGGTTACCAGACGCGCAGCGCCCCGGCCGACCACGTGGACTACGCCGGCTCCCTGATCTACGACTTGACAACGACCCAGGATCCAAACCGCGCCGCCTCGCTCCTGGCCATCCTCGGCCTGCCGCCGACTGCTCTGGTCTCCGCGCCGGCGACCGGCAGCGCTGTATCCTATGTCTTGATCGTGGGGGTAGATTACCAGCCGTGCTTCAACCCGCTCAACATGGCGCCATAAGTTCCCCTCACCTCTCGCCCCTCTCCCTGTGGGAGAGGGGTTGGGGGTGAGGGGCATTTGACTTTTCCCCTTTCTTACGCTAAACTATACGCAGTAAGATACACGCACTGTGACACCTGACACTCGACACTCTACACTTTTCACATGGCACTTGACACCTCCCACACGGCACTTCCAAAAAGGAGGCACGTATGACCGACTCCAACAGCGCCCATATCAGCGCCCAGACGGCCCTCATCCCGGCCATCAACGCCTGGGAAATCTACCTGAACGACCAGGGACGTTCCCCCAACACCCTCAAAGCCTTCCTGTCCGACGTGCGTTTACTGACCGAATTCCTGCCGCCCGACCGCACCTTGGGGGCGATCACCACCAATGATTTGAACAGCTTCCTGACCTGGATGGAAAAAGAGCGCGGCGTGCCTTGCAGCCCAAAGACCCTGGCGCGGCGCATCACTGCGCTAAAATCCTTCTTTCGCTGGCTGCAAAAGGGCGGCGCGCTCCTGGTTGACCCGGCCGAGAAGGTCATCCAACACTCGGTCATCAGCCCTCTGCCCGAGGTGCTGACCGAGACCGAAGTCGAGGCCGTGATGCTGGCCGCCGACCGTCACCGCCGCAAGCCAAAGCCGGACGCTCGCCCATACGCACTCGTGGCACTGCTGCTCGCCACCGGCGTCAAAAAATCCGAATGCCTGGGCATTCACCTGAATCACATTAACCTGTCGCAGGCCACCGGCGGCACGTTCGTCTTCATCCGTTATGCCAGCCCTGCCAACCGTTATAAAGAACGCAAGATCAGCCTGCTCGATGATTGGATGCCGGCCTACGAGGAGTATCTCGCCCAGTACAATCCAGTGGATCAACTCTTCCCCTGGTCGCCGCGCCGGCTGGAGTATTTACTAGAAGATATTGGCAAAGAAGCCAGCCTGACGAAGCACCTCTCCTTTGACATGTGCCGTTGGACGAGCGCCTTGCTGGATTACTGGAACAACGTCGAGCCGGAGAAAATCCGCCAAAAACTGGGCATTTCGAAGATCCAGTGGCGCGAGATCAGAATGAAGTTGAGGCAGTTGGCGGGGAAAAGCGAGTAGAACGCAAAATATAAAACGCGATAAGGCTTCCGCGGTCAATATGATTTCGGAAGCCTTACTTTTTCTCCAGGCGGAGGCAGATCCCCCGCTTCGTCTGATCGGTGATGCGGAACGGGTGCGCCAGACGGAAACCAGGCAGCCAGGCAATTTCATTATCCACACACACCAGCGGCCATTTCGCCCGCGCCCGTTTGGGCAGTTTGACGTTGACGAAGAAATCCGATAATTTGACGGACTGTCCGTCCATGCCTAGCGGTTGAAATCGGTCGCCAGCGCAACGTGGCCGGACCTGAAGCCTGCTGCCCGTTAAATGGACATCCAACCAAGCCTGAAACGGGTCACCGTTGCCGCGCGCCTGCGCGCACGCGGCTGCACCGTCGATTTCTTGCGCTGATAATTGCCAACCACCCCCCAGCGCAACCTCTTTACTAATTTCCCAATCTATCAATTTACCAACCTGCGGCCACTGTGCGCAGGGCAAATCGGCTTCGTAAGCGGCCAGGAAGATTTTTTCGCTTTCCGCAAAAAGATACAATCCGTTAACAAAATCAATCTGTTTTTCGGGCGGAGTCCCGGCAAACGCTGCCGCCCGCTCCAGCGCCTCGAACCCAAAATCCCGGCTCTCAGGGCGCAGCGTTTCTGCCGCCCGGCGGATGAGATTCCGCCGCCAAGCGGGGGAGAGTTTCGCCAGTCTGGACTTCTCGAAGGCGACCCAGCCATCCTGCTCTGCGGTGATGACATCCTCCCAGGCCTGATCTAGCATTTCTTGCAACGCGGCATAATCGCCTTGCAAGGCCACCGCCGTGCGCAGAAGCGCTTGTTTGAATTGCGGATTATAGGTCTGCAATTCGGGAATCAAGCTGTGGCGTAAGCGGTTACGAAAATAAGTCTGGTCGGCGTTGGAGGCATCAGTGACAAAATCCAGCCCATGTGCGCGGCAATAGGTTTCGGTGTCTGCGCGCCAGAGTGAAAGCAGCGGGCGGATGAGCGGAATCTCGGCATCGAAGACGGACAAAATCGTGCGCGGCGTCATGCCTTTCAACCCGGCCAGCCCCGCGCCGCGCATAAAGTGCATCAACACTGTCTCAACCTGGTCATCGGCGGTATGACCGACGGCCACCGCCTGGGCAGTATGCTTTCGAGCTTGTGCGAAGAGGAAGCGGTAACGCAACCTACGGGCGGCTTCTTCGATGGAAAGGCCATTCGTTTCAGCGTAGGCTCTCACGTCGGCGGCGTCGGTGACGAAGGGCCGGCCGAGGCGTCGCGCCAGCTCCGCAACGGTGGCAGATTCAATGTCTGATTCTTGGCGCAATTTGTGGTTGAAATGCGCCACGATGACAGGATAATCTGCCGCGTGGAGCATGTGCAGCAAACAAAGACTGTCTGCCCCGCCAGAGACGCCCACAATGAGTAAGCCGGAAGGTTGCAGAGCTTGCCCTGAGCTTTTCGAAGGGTTGCAGGTTCGGAGAATAGATGTGACGTTTTCGAACACGCTTGTATTAAACCACATAGTCGCGCAGACACCAAGAAGAAAAACTGCGCGCCTTCAGCCAATCCTTGCGAAGGTTCCGTTTCTGGCAAAATTACGAATGCGAGCGGTACTTTCACCTGGAACCTACATCAGGATTCGGTAAAACCTTCGCAAGGGTGAGCAGTTACCTTACAACTGATACAACTCCACCAGTACCCCGCCCGTGGACTCGGGATGGATGAAGGCATACTTGCGGCCATCCACGCCGGTGCGCGGGGTGTCGTTAATCAAGCGCACGCCTTTGGCCTTGAGTTGCATCATCATTGCCTCAATGTCGTCCGTTTCGAGGCAGATGTGGTGCATGCCTGGCCCGCGTTTGGCCAGATATTTCGCCAAACCGGAATCTGCGCTTGTCGGTCGGACCAGTTCGATCTCACTACCCGCCACCGGCAAAAAGGCTATCTGCACCTGCTCAGCAGGACTATCGCGCAACTCGGTCATTTGCAGGCCGAGGGCATCGCGCCAGAATGAGAGCGACTCCTCCATGTCGTCCACGACGACGGCGACGTGATGGATGCGGTTGACTTTCAGCATAAATTCTCCCATTGGGCCACGGATTAGACAGACAGACTCTTGATGCGCGAGGCTATTGACCTGTGCCTGGCTGGGACGCGGTGCATATCTCTGTGAACTGGAGCCGGCCTCTCCTTGGGGGATGATATGGGCGGCGCGGGAGCGGTGTAGTCAAAGCCCGGCAATGTTTGCCGCGGCAGGGCTTGTTCCATGATCTTTTCCAGTGTGCGCACCATCTCGTTGTCAGATGGACAGAATCGGTATCGGTCTGCTTGAGCAACGCCAACAGCAGCGCGGTTTTCAATTGCTGCGGCACCGGGAAAAGGGCGTGCGCCACGGTTCGCGCCGGTCGGCTCAATCCAATGGTGATGCGCTTCGGATGACGGAGGGTCTGGGCCGCCAGTTCCTCGATTTCCGGCGGGAAGGTGGCAGAGAACAACATGGTCTGCCGCTGGACGGGAACGTGCTTGAGGATGCGCTTCACGTCGGGCAAGAAACCCATGTCGAACATGCGGTCGCCCTCGTCCAGCACCAGGATTTCCACGCCGTCGAGTCTGGCATATCCCTGGTTGATAAGATCCAATAAACGGCCCGGGCAGGCGACCAGGATCTCGACGCCCGCGCGCAATGCTCTGATCTGCGGCGCGGCGCCTACACCGCCGTAAATGGTGATGCTGCGGAGCTGAGTTCCGGCGCCCAGGTCGCGGATCGCCTTGTGGATCTGCTCAGCGAGTTCGCGCGTGGGAGTGACGATCAAGGTCCGCGTCCGGTTGCGCGGACCGGTCAACAGTTTCTGCAGAATGGGCAGGACGAACACCGCCGTTTTACCGGTACCGGTCTGGGCGGTGGCGATCAGGTCATCCCCGGCCAGTGCCGAGGGAATGGCCGCGACTTGAACGGGCGTCGGCTCGGTATAGCCGAGGCGGTTTATCCCCACCAATAGGCGAGAATCTAGATTGAACTGGTTGAAGTTCACAAGTATTCCTTTTCTTCAGAAGTCAAACGGGTGTTGGGGGGATCGAGTGGTGCTCAAACAATAACAACAGCGACGACTGCTGAACTAATTTGGTTAATGTGATATTACAATAACCGATGATGACGGGGATGTCAAGATGCGGCAGCAACTGTTTTTGTCAGACAATTGACATTTGTGCTTTTTTTTGCTAAACTAGATGTAGTTGTCAGACAACTTTGTTTAGTTGAATAGTTGTGTAGTTTGTTAGTTCAGTAGTTGGACTGTCCGACTGCTAAACTACGCAACTATCGAACTATCTAACTGCAAAACTATGTCAACTCTCCTCGTCAAAAATGCGACTGTTCTTGTAACATTGGACGATAACCAGCGGGAGATTCCCGAGGGTGGTCTTTTCATTCGGGATGGGTTTATCGAGCAGGTCGGCGCGACGAGCGAACTGCCGCAAGCTGCCGACGAAGTGCTGGATTTGACGGGTCACATCCTCTTGCCGGGACTGGTCAACACGCATCACCACTTTTACCAGACTCTAACCCGCGCTGTCCCGGCCGCGCAGGATGCCAACCTGTTCAACTGGCTGAAGACGCTCTATCCCATCTGGGCGCGCATGACGTCGGAGGACATTTTCATTTCGACGCAGACCGCGCTGGTGGAACTGGCTCTGTCGGGCTGCACGACCGCCTCCGATCACCTTTATCTCTTTCCCAACGGTTCGCGCCTGGACGACGAGATTGCCGCGGCGAAAGAGACCGGCGTCCGCATCCAGGCCTCGCGCGGCTCGATGTCGCTGAGCGAGTCGAAGAGTGGACTCCCGCCCGATTCGGTGGTGGACAGCGAGAACAACATCCTGCGCGACAGCCAGCGCCTCATCGAAACGTATCACGACCCGAAGCCGGGCGCGTTCGTTCAGATTGTGTTGGCTCCCTGTTCGCCCTTCTCGGTGACCGGCGAGTTGATGAAGCAATCGGCGAAACTGGCGCGTGAATATGGCGTTCGCCTGCATACCCATCTGGCCGAGACCGAGGACGAGGAATCGTTCTGCCTGCAAAAGTTTGGTCATCGCCCGGTGGGTTACATGCAGTCCGTGGACTGGGTGGGGGAGGATGTCTGGTTCGCGCACGCAGTATACGTCAGCGGCGAGGAAGTCAAAACATTTGCGAAGCACGGCTGCGGCGTGGCGCACTGTCCATCATCGAATATGCGTCTTGCTTCGGGGATCGCGCCGGTAAAAGAATACATGGCCGCGGGCGTGAAGGTCGGCTTGGGTGTGGACGGCTCGGCTAGCAACGACAGTTCACACATACTGGGTGAAGTCCGTCAGGCAATGCTGCTGGCCAGATTGAAGGAAGGCATTACGGGGTTTTCTCTCACCCCACCCCCCTCTCTTACTCTCCCCCCATTTTCTCCGAAAATGGGGGGAGCAGGAGGGGGGCTGATGACGGCCCGCGACGCCCTGCGGCTCGCCACGCGCGGCGGGGCGGCGGTGCTGGGACGTTCCGACATCGGCAGCCTCGAGGTCGGGAAATGCGCGGACTTCTTTGCGATCAATCTCAACCGTCTCGACTACGCCGGCGCGCTGCACGACCCGGTCGCTGCCGTAGTTTTCTGCCAGCCGGTCAAGGCTGACTATACCGTCGTCGGCGGCAGGTTCGTGGTCCGGGACGGCGAATTGATTACTTTGGATATTGGTAAATTGGTCGAGCGGCATAATCGAGCCGCGAAAAGATTGGTCGAAGACTTGCCCTGAGTGGCGCGAAGGGTTGAAAGATGGTAACTGTTCAGGCATGTCACTCTGAGCGGAGCGAAGAGTCTCCGAAAGATGTCAGTGAACAAAGTGGATGTTGATGAAATTGTGCGCGGGTTGGATCCTACCGATTGGGTGCAGATAAAGTTGATCGCCAGCTTGCCGCCCGAGCGCAGGATCATTCCTGCAATGCGAGCGCAGGCATTTGCAATGGCGACATTTCGTTGCACCTTAGAGAAACGCTATCCCAATCTGAAGCGTGCAGAATTGAACACGAAAGTCTTGGAGCATTTCACGAAGGTTCGAATGCAGAAGTGACGCAATGTATACGATACAATTTTATGCAAACGTTGTTCGGGCTTTGGACGAAATCAATGCTCCCTATATGATTGTAGGAGCTTTTGCAGGACTTGCTTTTGGTATCACCCGTACAACCTTCGATATTGACATTCTCGTTGATTTACGTGAAGAAGATTTCGAGGCGCTTTCGGCGCGATTTCCTTTGCCGCGTTATTACGCTGATCCTGAAATGATGCGTAATTCCACGGAAATGGGCATCATGTTTAATATCTTGGATTCAACTTGTAAGTGCAACAGACTGTTCTAAGAATACCTCAACAGGTG
>DYHT01000041.1 GCA_020723995.1 Chloroflexus sp. | reverse complement strand
TGCGCCGTCGCCACAAGGCAGCAGCGCCAACTTAATGTGACATTGTCAAACTATTTTAAGAAAAGGTACAATGAAGATTTTTTCCATGTGCCGTAAATCTCCGCCAGGTATTTATCGTGATTTCTTGCAACATCTGTCTTGCCCTCAATATCACGGGATCGGATCTCTCCTGTCTTTATTTGTTGGATGAATTCCAAAGCCCGGCGACGTTTTTCTTCGCGGTCCGCATCTTTGACAGTGGCAACCACATACTGCGCCACGCTCTCGCGCACCAATTTGGCAACGGACGTTTTCCTAGCCATAGCCAATTCTTTCAGCGCTTTCATTTGCTCTTCAGTTAGCTGAACCATCGTGCGGATCATAGGTCGCCTCCAAATTGCTATCACTTTCTTTGAAAGTGCTATCATTATATCATGCCTGACAAAGATTTTCTATTTCTCCACCTGCGCGACCTGCCCTATTTCCGCGCCCTGATTCGCGGCGTGGAGGCGGCTTTTTACCAGACCCTCGACTTGCCCGCCCCAACCCTGGATGTGGGCTGCGGCGACGGGCATTTCGCATCGCTGACTTTCGACCGTCCCATTGAGGTGGGACTCGACCCCTGGCACAGTCCGATTCATGAAGCCAAACAGTACAATGCTTACCGTTTATTGGTCGAAGCCGATGGCGGCGGGATGCCTTTCCCGGATGGCTATTTTGCCAGCGCCTTTAGCAATTCGGTTTTGGAGCATATTCCCCACGTTGAGAAAGTTTTGGCCGAAACGGCGCGTGTATTGAAACCCGGCGCGCCATTTTATTTTTGTGTGCCAAACCCGCGCTATCTTTCAGAATTATCCATTGCAAAAGTTTTAAGACGCGGCTATACCGAGTGGTTTCGCAAAATCTCGCGCCTCCAGCACGCCGACGGGGCCAAGGTCTGGGGAGCGCGGCTGGAACGGGCCGGTTTCCGGTTGGAGAAATGCTGGCACTACTTCTCCCCATCGGCGATGCGCGTGTTGGAATGGGGACATTATTTCGGCCTGCCGTCGCTGGCAGCGAAGAAACTGACCGGCAAATGGATCATTGCGCCAGCAAAATGGAACTTGTGGCTGACAGAGAAATTCATCCACAAATATGCTGTCACTGCGCCGGTTGAGGACGGTACATTTACGTTTTACATCGCCAGGAAAGTAGATTAGTGCCGCCGTCAGTTGCTGAGAAAATCACAAGAAGCGCAAAGTGCAAAAGGAGGAAACAAGGTCTATGTTCTTCGACGAATCCTATTTCACCACGAATACCTACAAAGACGTTTCGTTTGCCAGGTTTAGCCAGTACTGGTGGTCGAATCGTTTCTACGCCATTCTGGCGCGGCGCTATGGGAAACGCGGCGCGCGCTTGCTGGAAATCGGCAGCGGACTCGGTCACCTCGTCGGCCAGTTGGAAGGCCATTTCGAGACGGTTGCGGCGGATATCAATCACTGGGCGCTGGAGCAATCCCTGGGCGTCGCACGACGCACGTCGCACCTCTTATCCAACGCCGAGGAACTTCCCTTTGCCGATGGCGTCTTTGGAGTGGTGATTATCAAACACGTCGTCGAGCATCTGCCGCAGCCCGAAAATGCCATTGCCGAACTGGGCCGCGTCACCGAGAAGGGCGGCATTTTGATTCTGGCGACGCCCAACCTCGCCTCGCTGCTCAAGCCGCTCAAAGGCCAAAACTGGATTGGCTACCAGGACCCGACGCACATTTCGCTCAAGCCGCCGTCTGAGTGGCTGGGGATGATAAAATCGGCTGGCCTCACGCCGCTGCATATCTTTGCGGACGGCTTCTGGGATGCACCGTATATTCCGTTCGCGCCGAAGGCTTTGCAGAAACTATTCTTCGGCTCGCTAGGCGGGTTTCAAGCCATCACCGGCTTTGTATTCTTGCCGTTGCGCTGGGGTGAGAGTATGATGGTGGTTGCAAGAAAACGTTAGAACGTTGAAACGTTTTAACGTTGGAGTGGTTATGGAAGAACCGAGTGTTTTGGATTACGTCAAATCCAAGCTGAAAATCTGGCAGCACGGCCGGAAAATTGATCTGCCACCGGCTGAGACAATACCCGCGTCAATAGAAACACCCGGCGCTGAAGCCATCGGCCATCCGCCATCGGCTTTCCCCTGGCGTTCCCTGCTCGCCATGGCCCTGGCCCTGGGCGGACAGCGCGCCTTCGAGCCGCCGCACACCACCGCGCTGACCGGCATCGTTCTCTATGCGGCTGCCATCGGGCTGCTGCTTTGGGCTTATCTAAGGAACGAATGGAAACTACCCTCCCTCGCTGAATCGCTGAATCGTACTGACCCATTTACCGTCCGTCGCACGCCGCTGATTGTGGCTGGCCTGCTGGCGCTGGCGGCTTTCCTGGCTTTTGGCGGCAACCTTTTCACCACGCTCAACCTGACATTCTGGATTCTGGCAATTATCTTTTTCGTTTGGGCGCTGTGGGTGCGGGAACCCCAGGCAGAAGTGTGGTGGAAAAGGTTAAAGAAACGAGTAACGAGTAATGAGTGGCAGGTGAGTGTTTCGCGGTGGATGCTGTTTGTGTTTGCCGCCTGCGCGCTGGTTACGTTTTTTCGTTTCTATCGCTTGAGCGCAGTCCCTGCCGAGCCGTTTAGCGACCACGCCGAGAAAATTCTCGATGTATATGATGTGACGCAGGGCCAGACGAAAATTTTCTTCGAGCGTAACACTGGACGCGAAGGCTTCCAAATGTACCTGACCGCCGCCGTCGCCGCGCTTTTTGGCACCGGGCTGACGTTCCTGAGCCTGAAAATCGGCACGGTTTTGGCAGGATTGGGGATCCTGCCCTACATGTACCTATTAGGCAAGGAAATCGCCAACCGGCGCGTTGGACTGCTGGCGTTAATCTTCACCGGCATTGCCTACTGGCCCAATATCATCAGCCGCGCCGGATTGCGCTTTTCGCTCTATCCGCTCTTCGTTGCCCCCACGCTCTATTATTTGGTGCGCGGCCTGCGGACACAGAAGCGTAACGATTTCATTCTCTCCGGCCTGTTCCTTGGCCTCGGCCTACACGGTTACAGCCCCTTCCGAATTGTCCCGTTTGTGGTTGTCATCGCCATTGGGCTGTATCTCCTGCACACCAAATCGAAAGAAGCCCGCGGCCATGCCGTTATCTGGTCGAGCATTTTGGCGCTGACTTCGCTGCTCATTTTTTTACCGTTGCTGCATTACGCGCTGGAGAATCCCGCCGGCTTCTCGTACCGCGCTTTCTCCCGCCTGGGGACAATCGAAGCGCCGCTGCCGGATGCGTGGTGGCATATTTTGTCCTCCAACCTGTGGAACGCGCTGCGCATGTTCAACTGGGATGACGGGCAAATCTGGGTCGTATCGGTGACGGGCCGGCCCGCGCTGGACGTGGTTTCCGGCGCGCTGTTCGTGATGGGCATTATCCTGCTGCTCCTCCGCTACGTGCGCCAGCGTCACTGGCTGGACCTGTTCCTGCTCCTGTCCATTCCGCTTTTGATTCTGCCCTCGGTTTTGTCCCTGGCCTTCCCCGCTGAGAACCCGGCCCTGAACCGCGCTGGCGGGGCAATTGTGCCGGTCTTTCTCATTGTGGCACTCGCGCTGGAGGGTTTGCTGGCCGGCTTCGGGCGTCGCCCTGAGCGATCAGTCGCAGGGTCCGGAAAGGGTCGGGTAGCGCTGGTCTGGGTCGTGATGGGTATCCTGTTTATCTGGTCTGCCTCGCAAAATTATGATTTGGTTTTCAATCAATATGACCGCGCCTTCCGTCTCGGGGCGTGGAATTCGTCCGAGATGGGCGCGGTCATCAAGCAGTTCGGGCAGGTGTATCGCTCGACCGATCAGGCCTGGATTGTGCCGTTCCCGCACTGGGTGGATACGCGCCTGCCGGGCGTCTGGGCCGGCATCCCGAACCGCGATTTTGCCGTCTGGCGCGATGATCTGGCGGATACGGTCAGTATGACCGCTCCAAAACTATTTATCGTCAAGGCCGATGTGGACCAGCCGGAGCACAATGACCAGGCCGCTCTGGACACACTGGCGGCGCTCTACCCGCAAGGTAAACTGAGTTTGTATATGTCGAAAATGGATAACCGCGAGTTTTGGATTTTCTTCGTGCCGTAAAGATTAACCACGAAGGACACGAAGATATGAGTAATGGAGCGATGACGACTTCACCACACGAATGCAAATGGAACAGGGTCTATGACCTGCTGCTGATTGTCGTGCTGCTGGTTGGGGCATATTTTCGCCTGGTCGGCCTCAACTGGGACGAGAGCCAACACCCGCATCCCGACGAGCGTTTCCTGACCATGGTCGAGACGGCGCTGCAGCCCAAAGTCTGCGCCGACCCGTCCGTGCCAGTGGAAGCCTGCCCGCCGGAGCAGAAACGCTGGCTGAGCGCGGGGGATTATTTCAACACGGCCAAATCCACGCTCAATCCGCATAATCGCGGCTATGGTTTTTTTGTGTATGGCACGCTGCCGATATTCATCGTCCGCTATGTTGCTGAATGGTTAGGCCAGACCGGCTACGACCAGGTCAATCTGGTCGGGCGTTCGCTCTCGGCGCTGGCGGATTTAGGCACGCTAGTTTTGTTGTATTTCATCGCGGCGCGCGCCTATAACCGCCGCGTCGGACTGCTGGCGGCGGCTTTCTCCTCGCTGGCAGTGATGCAGATCCAGCAGTCGCATTTCTGGACGACGGATAATTTCACCACCTTCTTTATGTTTCTGGCGCTTTACTTTGCCGTGGAGATTGCTTTTGGAGAGATTAGAGAGAAGAGATTAGAGATTAGAGAGAAGAGAGAAGAGAATAGTAGTGAGACGCGGACTAATTTCTACTCTCTAATCTCTATTCTCGACTCTCTGTTTTGGCTCAGCCTCGCCTTTGGCCTTGCCTTTGGCATGGCGATAGCCTCGAAGCTGAATGCTTATCCAATCGCATTAATGCTCCCGGCCGCGTTTGCAATCCGGCATTTCCGCCAGCCATCAGCCATCAGCTCCCAGCCATCAGTCGAGATCGAGAAAAGTGAGCGCAACACTGGTCACTCATCACTCATCACTCATCACTTATCACTTGAAAGAATCCTGCTTTACCTCGTCATCGGCGCGCTGGCTACAATTACATCTTTTCGCATTTTCCAGCCCTATGCTTTCAGCGGTCCCGGCTTCTTCGATCTCAAGCCTAATCCCGAATGGGTCGCCGACATCCGCGAACAGCGCGCCCAGGCCAGCGGCGATGCGGATGTGCCGTTCGCCCTGCAATGGGCGCGCCGCTCGCACCTGTATTCGTTCGAGAATCTGACTCTCTGGGGTCTCGGCCTGCCGCTCGGCATATTAGCCTGGGCGGGGTTCCTGTGGATGGGCTGGCGCATCCTGAAAGGTGAAGGCAAACAGCACATGCTGCTATGGAGCTGGACAGCGGCTTATTTCCTCTGGCAATCCATCCAGTTCAACCCCACCATGCGCTATCAGTTGCCGGTTTATCCGCTGCTGGCGATGATGGCAGCGTGGTTCGTCTTTGAGTTGGCAGGTTGGCAGGTTGGAAGGTTGGAAGGTTCAAGCCTGAAAACTTTCAAACTTTCAAACCTTCCAACAATCCTTTCAGCTATCATTGGCATAACCGTCCTGATACTGACCACATTCTGGGCATTCGCGTTTACCAGAATCTACACCCGCACCGAAACCCGCCTGGCCGCCACGCGCTGGATTTATCAGCATGTGCCTGGCCCGATCAACCTGCGGCTTCAAACGCCGGATGGGAGCACCTACAACCAGCCGCTTCCGTTTTATCAGGGTACAAGCATTCAGCCGGGATTGCCATATGGAACCGCCTTTATCCCCCAGCGGGATGGGATTTTGACGGACATCCTGCTGGCACATGTTGCCGACAGCGCCGCAGCAGGGCCTGCGACCCTCAGCCTGTCGCTTGCCCTCGCGCCGCATCCCACGCCGGAGCAAATCCTTGCCACCGCCTCAGTAACTGCGGATTTTGCTGCTCGCAAAGACCCGCGCGGCGAAGCCTATACCCTCGCCCTCGACCGCCCGGTGGCGGTGACGAAAGGCCAGACCTACTTCCTGCATATTAAGAATTCGGATGGCTTGCTGACCTTCGTCGGCGCGGCGGCCGCCAACGAAACCGATTGGGATCTGGGGCTGCCCTTCCGCGCCGACGGCTACGATGGTTTTGGCGGCATCTATCCGGGTGGCCTGAATTTGCAGGTCTACTGGGACGATAACGCCGATAAACTGGCGCGTTTCAAAGATACGCTCAATCAGGCCGATTACATCTTCATCCCGTCCAATCACCAGTTCAGCCAGATTGTGCGTCTGCCGGAGCGTTACCCGCTGACCACAGTCTATTACCGCGAACTGCTCGGCTGTCCGCCGGAAAAAGATATTATCTGGTGCTACAACGTGGCGCAGCCCAGCGATTTTCAGGGCAATCTCGGCTACGATTTGGTCGCGGTGTTCGAATCCTATCCCACGCTCGGCCCGTTGACCATCAACGACCAGTTTGCCGAAGAAGCCTTTACGATTTACGACCACGCCAAAGTATTCATCTTCCAGAAGCGCGCGGATTACGACCCAGAGCATGTCGCCGCGCTGCTCGGCGCAGTGGATTTGAGTCACATCGTCCGCCTGACGCCCAAACAGGCCGGTAATTACAAAGATTTGATGCTGCCCACTGACCGGCTGGCTGTCCAGCAGGCCGGCGGGACGTGGTCGCAACTGTTCGATAGGGATGTCCTTTATAACCGCTATCCGGTCATCGGCCTGGCCTTGTGGTACATCACTATCTTCGTTTTAGGCTTGTTCACCTATCCTATCGCACGGGCAGCCTTGCCGGGCCTGAGCGACAGGGGCTACCCGCTGGCGCGCACGGCCGGCATGGTGCTGTGGGCCTGGCTGGCCTGGATGGCCGGGTCAGCCGGCATCCCTTACAGTCGTTTGACGATTGGCGTCGCCTTGGGCTTGGTCGCATTGCTCGGTTTGCTCCTAGCTTATCGTCAACGCGAAGAACTGCGTATCGAATGGAACTCGAAGCGTAAATATTTCCTGCTGATCGAAACCCTTTTCCTGGCCTTCTTCCTGCTCGACTTGTTTATCCGTATTAGCAACCCCGACCTGTGGCATCCGGCCAAGGGGGGTGAGCGGCCGATGGATTTCTCGTATCTCAACGCGATTTTGAAGAGCACCACTTTCCCACCCTATGATCCCTGGTTCGCCGGCGGTTACATGAACTACTATTACTATGGCTACGTGCTGGTCGGGACGCCGCTCAAACTGTTGGGTATCGTGCCTTCGATTGCCTATAACTTCATTCTCCCAACCATCTTTGCCATGGTGGCGTTGGGCGCGTTTTCGGTGGGCTGGAATCTGGTTGAAGGTTCCAAGTTGAAAGTTTCAGGTTCTTCAACAGACGATAAGCCTTCGACCTTCAACCTTCAACTTGTAACCGGCCTGGCTGCCTCCGCTGCGATGGTGTTGCTCGGCAACCTCGGCATCCTGCGCATGTTCTACCAGGGTTTCCAACGCCTGGCCGCGCCGGGGGGAGTCATCGAGAACGCCAATAACTTCACCCGCCTGGGTTGGGCTTTTAAAGGCCTGTGGCTGACGCTCGGCGGGATGAATCTGCCTTTTGTCCACGGCGACTGGTACTGGCTCCCCAGCCGCGTCATCCCCGCGCCCGGCGACGTGGAACCGATCACCGAATTCCCGTTGTTCACTTTCCTCTACAGCGACCTGCATGCGCACCTGATCGCCTTGCCGCTGACGATATTGGTCATTGCCTGGGCGCTTTCCACGTTTTTTGCACCTCGCAACTCACAACTTGCAACTCGCAATCTGCAACCCGCAACTGACAATACGGGATACGGGATGCGGGATGCGTGGTACGTGATAATTCCCTTCGGCGCGTTGATTATCGGCGCGCTCAAACCAACCAATACCTGGGACCTCTACACTTACCAGATGCTCGGATCGCTTGCCATCGGTTACGCGGTCTGGCGCTATAGCGGGATCAAGAAGACGCGTTTTGGGTTTTCTCCCCAACTGTGGCGGGCAATCTACGCCCTGTGCGCCATGGTTTTGTTATATGTGTTGTCCTTGCTGTTCTACCAGCCGTTTTCAGACCGGTTTGCCCAGGCCTATGGCGCGGTAGACCTGTGGAAGTTGAGCCGCACACCCCTCTCGTCATACCTGACCCACTGGGGACTGTTCCTGTTCATCATCATTTCATGGATGCTTTGGGAGACGCGCCAGTGGATGGCCGCCACGCCGCTCTCCTCGCTCCAAAAATTACAACCTTACAAGGCGCTGATCTGGGGCGTGTTGGGCTTGCTGGTCGTGGCTTTGATCGGTGGACAAATCTGGAGCATGAATCTGACTCCCCCGGCCGTGCCCTGGAAAGGCGTGAGCATCCTCTGGATCGCGCTGCCGCTGGCGACTTGGGCCGGCACCCTGATCCTGCGCCCGGACATGCCGGATGCCAAGCGCGGCGTCTTGTTCCTGATCGGTACGGCGTTGGTGCTCACCATGGCCATCGAGTTCGTCGTCCTGCGGGGTGATATTGCCCGCATGAACACGGTCTTCAAGTTCTACTTCCAGGCTTGGACGCTGTTCGGCCTGAGCGCCGCGGCGGCTATCGGCTGGTTACTGCCCGAAATAAAAAAATGGCTGCCAGGCTGGCGGACTGCCTGGCAAGTGACCCTGGCTCTACTCGTCACTGGCGCGGCGCTCTTCCTCCTGCTGGGCGGCATGGATAAGATGCGTGACCGCATGACGCCCACCGCGCCTCATACGCTGAATAGCATGACCTTCATGGCATACTCACACTATGCTGACTTCGGTGTGGACATGGACTTGAGCCAGGACTACCGCGCCATCCGCTGGATGCAGGATAACGTCCAGGGGTCGCCGGTCATCGTGGAGGCCAACGTGCCGGAGTATCGTTGGGGTACGCGCTTTACGATTTATACCGGCCTGCCCGGCGTGGTCGGCTGGAACTGGCACCAGCGCCAGCAGCGCGTCTTGATGTCCAACTGGGTCTGGGAGCGCGTCAGCGAGATTACCAATTTCTACTCCACCACCGATCCGGCCGCCGCGCAGACCTTCTTGAAAAAATATAATGTCTGCTATATCATTGTCGGGCAACTGGAACGAGCCGCATATCCCGGCGAAGGGCTGCTGAAATTCGAGAGGCTGGATGGCACGCTCTGGCAGGAAGTGTATCGCGATGGGCAGACGGTCATCTATGCGGTTTTGCCATAAGATTACGTTTTTGGAAATCGCCATGCCTTGCATCCTCCTGACCCGCTGAATCGCTGAAACGTTATGCTTCAATTCCTCTCCTGGTACCTCACGATTTCACTACTCGGCCTTTTGACTTTCCCGCTGACCTATCGTCTCTTCCCCGCGCTTGCTGATAAAGGCTACAGTCTCGCCCGCGCCCTCGGCCTGCTGCTCTGGGGCTACATCTTCTGGCTGCTGGCCTCCTTCGGCGTTGTGCAGAACGACATGGGCGGGTTGATCCTGGCGCTGGTGGTGCTGACGGGATCGAGCGGGTGGGTTCTAATGCAGACGACGGACGATGGACGACAGACGGCCGATGACGGAAGTCAGACTGTGAAAGACGAACACGCGCCACGCATCACGCATCACGCATCACTCATCGCCTGGCTCAAATCCCACCTCCGCCTGATCGCCGCCACCGAAATCCTCTTCTTTCTTGCCTTCGCTGCCTTGAGCGCCGTGCGCGCCGCCAACCCGGAGATCGTCGGTACCGAAAAGCCGATGGAACTGGCCTTTATCAATGCCATCCTGCGCTCGCCGGCCTTTCCGCCGCATGACCCATGGCTGTCGGGCTACGCCATCTCGTATTACTACTTCGGCTATGTGTTGACCGCTATGCTGGCCAAATTGACCGCTACCCTCGGCAGTGTGGCTTTCAACTTGATGCTGGCGCTGGTCTTTGCGTTGAGTGCCATCGGCGCGTACGGTATTTTGTATAATCTGCTGGCGGCTTACCGCGCCTCACACAACCCTACTCTCAACGAAGGGCAGCAACACGCAACACGCACCACTCATCACTCATCACGCATCACGCATCACGCATCACGCATCACGCATTACTCATTACTCGGTACCTCATTTTTCGGTCCATTATTCCTCCTGCTCGTCTCCAACCTCGAGGGCTTCCTCGAAATCCTCCACCGCCGTGGCCTCTTCTGGCCTTCTAGCCCGCAGCTCGCAACCCGCAACTTCTGGACCTGGCTGGATATCAAAGACCTCACCCAGCCTCCCTCCCAATCCCTCGGCTGGCTGCCCGAACGTTTCTGGTGGTGGTGGCGCGCCTCGCGCGTGGTGCAGGATTATGATTTAGCCGGAAATTGGCATGAGACCATTGACGAATTCCCATTCTTTTCATACTTGCTTGGTGACCTGCATCCGCACGTGTTGGCCATGCCCTTCGGCCTGCTGGCCGTGGCCGCGGCGCTCAATCTCTTCCTGGGCGGCCGGCGCGGCGAGACAAAGCTATTCGGCTGGCGCCTGCCGCTCAACCGCTCCGGTTTTCTCTGCTCGGCCCTCGTCCTGGGTGGACTGGCTTTCATGAACACCTGGGATTTTCTCATTTATCTGGCTTTGGTTTGCGGAGCATTCGTACTCGCCCGCGTCCATGACGAAGGCTGGCGGGTGGAAAGACTGGAAGAGTTCTTTGCCCTCGCCCTGCCGCTGGGTGTGACCAGCATACTTCTCTACCTGCCTTTTTACTTCGGCTTCTCTTCACAGGCGGGTGGTATCCTGCCCAATTTGGTCAGCCCGACGCGCGGCGCCCACCTGTGGGTCATGTTCGGCTCGTTGCTGTTGCCGATATTCGCCTATCTTGCCTATCTATTCTTTGCTGAAAAACGCAAGGCCAACTGGCTGACTGGCATTGGCATTGCGTTTGGCCTCACCCTGCTCTTATGGGGATTTTCCTGGCTGTTGGGCTGGCTGGCCCACCTGCGCCTGCCCGATTTCGCCGCTTCTTTCCTGCAATCGCAGGGCATGCCCGACGCGCTGGCCTTTTTCAGAGCCGCCACCCGGCGTCGTTTCGCCTACCTCGGTGGATTGCTGACCTTGCTAGCCTTGCTTGCCTCTGCGTTGGCGCTCATGGGTTCAAAGTTGAAAGCCTGCCCTGCCTGCGCCAGTGCCGCAGGCACAGGTGAGCCTGCCGAAGGGGCTGAAAAGTTGCAGGTTGACTCTTCTGACCTTCAACTCCTCGTTTCTCTCAGGGCAAGCTCTTCAACCTCCAACCTGCCAACCTGCCAACCTTCTCACTTTATTCTCCTGCTCATTTTTCTGGGATCTCTGCTCGTCCTCGTCCCTGAATTTGTCTTCCTGCGTGACCAGTTCGGCTGGCGCATGAACACCATCTTCAAGTTCTACTACCAAGCCTGGCTGATGTGGAGCATTGCCGCCGCCTTTGGCGCAGCAGTGATGCTGCAAAGCCTGCGCCGCGTCTGGAATTGGTTGTACCGTATCGGACTGGTCATGCTGCTCTGCGCGGCGCTCACCTACCCGACCCTCAGCCTGCTGGCAAAAACCAATAACTTCCACCCGCCCCTCGGCTTCACGCTGGATGGCGCCGCGCACCTCGACCGGGCGTACCCGGAGGATGCCAAAGCCATCCGCTGGCTGCAAACCGCGCCTTACGGGGTAATCGCTGAGGCCACCACGCCGACGGCCAGTTACTCCGACTATGCTCACATCTCAACTTACACCGGGCTGCCGGCCGTGCTCGGCTGGCCGATGCACGAGGGCCAGTGGCGCGGCGGTTACGCTGAACAGGGCACGCGCCTGGACGACATCCAGCGCCTGTACGAGACCCACGACTGGAACATCGCCCAGGCCATCCTGAGCCAGTACCATGTCCGCTATGTCTACGTTGGGACGCTGGAACGCAGCACCTACCGCGTCAACGAGACGAAATTCAAGCAATTTCTCCAGCCGGTCTACCAGCTTGGTAACGTGACGATCTACGAAGTGCCATGAGATTCTCACCCCGCTTTGTTACTCTGGAGTGAAATAGCGTAAAATACATCTATGACCAACCGCCGTATCACCCTCGAACACGCTCTCTACACTCTCGCCTTTGCCCTGGCGCTGACCCTGCGCTACTTGCACCTCGGCGCGCTGCCGCTCTCGGATTTCGAGGCGAATTGGGCGCTACAGGCGCTGCACCTGGCACAGGGAGCAAAGCCGGTCATCGGGCCGCATCCCGCCTACGTGCTGCTGACCTCGATCCTGTTTTTCGTCTTCGGGGCGAGCGACTTTCTGGCGCGCTTCTGGCCGGCGCTGGCTGGCAGCACCCTTGTCCTGGCGCCATTCTTCTTCCGAGACCACCTCGGTCGCATCCCAGCGTTGCTCCTGGCTTTCGCCCTGGCCTTGGACCCCGGCTTGCTGGCACTCTCGCGAGTGGCCGGCAGTTCGATCCTGGCCGTTGCCTGCCTCGTGTCGGCCTGGGCCATGTGGCGGGACAGGCGCTATCCGCTGGCAGGCATCCTGGCTGGCCTGGCGCTGCTCTCCGGCCCGGCGGTCTGGATGGGTCTGCTCGGCCTTGGCCTAGCAAGGGCTATTGGGCAAGGTAGAAAGGGAGCAGGGGGGACGCGAGGAAACGGAGATGCGGCGACCGAGGATAGTCACTCGTCACTCCTCACTCCTCACTCATCACTGGTCACTGACAACTGGAAGCCCGCCCTCGCCTACATGCTGGGCACGCTGCTCCTGGGCGGCAGTCTGTTTACCTTTGCCCCAAGTGGATTAAACGCTTTCTTTGCTTCAGCCCTGACATACTTAAAGGGTTGGTGGACGCCTTCGGGCGTGCGCGCGATGCATCTGCTGGCCGCGCTAGTCGCATATCAATTGATGGCGCTCGTCTTTAGCATCGCCGCGCTGGTGGGCGGCATCCTGAGAAAAGACCGCCTGGTCACCGGGCTGGGCCTGTGGGCGTTGGTGGCCCTGTTCCTGGCGCTGGTCTATCCTGGGCGGCAGGTCGCCGACCTGGCTTGGGTGCTGCTCCCGTTGTGGGTGCTGGCCGCGCTCGAACTCGGCCGCTACACCCGTCTGGCAGGAGTCGGTGGTTGGGAATTGGCCGGGGTGACAACCTTGACCGTCGTGATCCTGGTCTTCGCCTGGCTGGATCTGGCCGGTGTGGCTGGACAGGCGTTAACATCTCCGGCCGCACAACAGCGCCTCCTGCTTCTGCTGGGTGCGCTGCTCCTTTTGGGCTTGAGCCTGATCATGGTTGGCCTGGGCTGGTCGCTGGAAGTGGCGCGCCGGGGAGCGGTTTGGGGCAGTGCATTGTTCTTAGCGGCCTTCACGCTGGGCGCGGCGGCCGGCGCGGGCGGGCTGCGCCAGCCGCTCACAGCCGAGCTTTGGTCGCCCGCGCCGCCCTGGTCTGGCCGCCAGTACAGGCAGACGGCCCAGGCTGATTTGTTACACAAGACGATAAACGATCTCTCCGAGTGGCGCAAGGGTCATATAGCGGCTTTGGATGTAACCATCGTCGGCCTGGATTCGCCTGCCCTGCGCTGGCTGCTGCGCGATTGGGAGGTGAAAGAGACCGGCGCGCTCTCACCAGCCAGCTCGCCGTCACTGGTCATTACCCCGCCGGGCGTGGAGTTGAACCTGAGCGCCGCCTATCGCGGCCAGGATTTCGTCTGGCGCCAGACTCCGGCCTGGGATGAGGCCTTGCCCGAAGAATGGCTGCGCTGGTTTGTCTATCGCCAGATGCCCCGGCAGACGGAAAGTATCGTTCTGTGGGGTCGCGATGATCTATTTTTCGATGTGGAGACAGTTCCTTCGCCATAAAACGTGGAACGTAAAAAGTAAGGCAGGATTCGAGGAAACGTTACGAATCTCTACTCTCTATTCTCTAATCTCGCAATCGTCAATCGTAAATCGTAAATCTCTTATGCCTAAACCCTCCATCATCGCCATAGACGGTCCGGCTGCATCGGGCAAATCCACCCTCGGTCATCGCCTGGCCGACGCCTTGGGCTATTTGTTTTTCGATACCGGCGTGATGTACCGCGCCGTGACGTATATTGCCATTCGCGGCGGCGTAGATGTCAACGATGAAGCCGCTGTGACGGCCATTGCCAATGAAGTACTGATTGACGTGCGCCCGCCCTCCAAAGCGGATGGCCGCGCCTGCGATGTAATTGTGGGGCTGACAGACATCACTTGGGAAACGCGCCGCCTGGCGGTGGATGCCAATGTGTCCGTCGTCTCGACTTACAAAGGCGTGCGCGCTGCGCTGGCCTCGCAGCAGCGGCGTATCGGCCTGCGTGGGCGCGTCGTCATGGTCGGACGCGATATCGGCACGGTCGTCCTGCCTGAGGCGGATTTGAAAATCTACCTGGATGCTTCTGCCGAGCAACGCGCCCGGCGGCGCTATGATGAGATTATCGCGCGTGGCGAAGAAGCTTCTTTCGATGAAATTCTGGCCGGCGTGCGTATGCGGGATGAGATCGACTCGGCGCGCGCCTTCTCACCCTTGAAAATTGCCGAAGACGCCATTGTTCTTGATTCGGATAGCCTGAATGCTGACGAAGTCTTTCTACGTGTGGAGGTCCTATGCCGGTAACCGAATACCAAGTAGCAACGAACATCCGGATTCAACGCGCCACCCTGCGCCCGTTCTTCCGGGGTCTTTTTCACCTCCTGGCCTCGGTCGAGATCACCGGCAAAGAAAATATCCCCTATGGCAAACCCTACGTGGCCGCCATGAACCATGTCTCGTTGTATGATCCGCCCTTCATGGTCGCTTTTTGGCCGGAGACCCTGGAATCGATGGGTGCAGCCGATATTTGGAAACGGTCGAAGGCCGGGCAGAATATGCTGGTGCGCCTGTATGGCGGTATCCCCGTCCAGCGCGGCGAGTACGACCGGCAAATGCTGGATACGGTGATAAACGTTCTCCGTTCCGGTTACCCGCTGTTGATCGCCCCCGAGGGCAGGCGCTCGCACGTCACCGCCATGCAGCGCGCCAGACCCGGCATAGCCTATATTGTCGAGGAGACTCAAGCGCCGGTCGTACCGGTTGGCATCCTCGGCGCGACAGATGATTTCTGGCAGCGGGCGACAAAGGGCAAGCGCCCGCATTTGGAAATGCGCATCGGCAAACCCGTCCATCTGCCGCCGGTGACGGGCAGAGGCGTGGAACGGCGCGCATCCCGCCAGCGCAATGCCGATTTGGTCATGTCTTATATTGCCGGTCTATTGCCCAAAGAATACCGAGGCGTTTATGCCGACAGTGCCATCTTCTCCACCCAAGCCGGTCAGTAAAGTCTGGCGGCCTGATCTCACCCGCCTGCCGCGCCTGACCTGGGGGCGGCGTCTGTTTCGAGGTTTTATCCGCGCCCTGGCGCGTTTCTTGGTTATTGCCTGTACACAATCCACCGTACGCGGCCTGGAAAACTTTCCTAAAAAAGGACCGGCGCTGGTGGTCATCAATCACCTCGGCGATGCGGATGGTGTGCTGGGCCTGGCCTTCTGGCCGGCCTTCCCGGACGCGCTTGCCAAAATCGAACTGTTTGACCTGCCTGTGCTGGGCTGGATGATGGACACGTTGGGCGTTATCTGGGTGCATCGCGGCCGCCCCGATAAGCGCGCCCTCAGCGCCGCGCTGAACGGTCTGCAAAATGGCAGATTAATTATAATTGCGCCGGAAGGGCGCGAATCGGTCATCGGCGCGCTGGAAGAAGGCACACCCGGGGCAGCCTTTCTGGCCCTTAAAGCGAACGTGCCGATTGTGCCGGTCACCATCACCGGTACAGAAAACGAGCGCATCTATGGGAATGTGAAGCGCCTGCGCCGCACGTCGGTCACGCTCAGGGTGGGGAAGCCCTTCGTTTTGCAGAAGCAGGCCAATCGTCACGAGGCGTTGCGGGAAGGCACACGCCTGATTATGGAAGCGTTGGCCTGTCAACTTCCGCCCGAATACCGCGGCGTCTATAATTATGTCGAGGAAAAAGATGTCTGAGCCTTACGTTCACGCGCGTTATGAACCGGTGCGCCGTAAATTACGTTTTTGGATTCGCGTCGTCACCGGCATGTTGGTCAAAACGGATAAGTTCGAGGGCGCGGAAAATGTGCCGCTCAACGGGCCGCTGATCTTATACAGCAACCACATCGCCTTCATTGACCCGATCCTGATCATCCACGCCGCGCCGCGCAACATCGTGCCGCTGGCAAAGATCGAGACTTATGCTTATCCGGTTATCGGCATTTTTCCAAAGCTATGGCATGTCATCCCGGTGCGGCGCGGCGAGGTGGATCGAGACGCGCTGCGCGCCTGCCTGGATGTGCTGGCCGCGGGTGAAATTATCTGGATTGCGCCGGAGGGTACCCGCCGCCCGGCGTTTCAGGAAACCAAAGATGGCCTGGCTTACATTGCCAACCGCAGCGGCGCGCCGCTCCTGCCAATTGCGGTGGACGGGACGATTGGCTTCCCGGCATTGCCTTTCAGCAAGCGCTGGAAAGGGCCGGGCGTGCATTTGAAATTTGGCAAACCCTTCCGCTTCAAAAGCGGACCGCGCCCCGGCCGTGCAGAGCTGGCGCAGATGACCCTTGAAGCGATGTACATCCTCGCTGAAATCCTGCCGCCCGAGCGGCGCGGCATCTTCGCGGACCTTTCACAGGCCACGCAAGAAACCATTGAGTGGCTATAATTTATCCACACATGACCCCTCTGCTTTCGCTCCTGGCTCTCTCTCCCTACCTGGAACCGCTCACCTCCCTGACGGGCTGGTTGGGGTGGGTTTTCCTGCTTGGGATGGTCATTACCGCTCTGAATCACTGGCGGCAATACCAGGTACGCGGTGAGAGGCGCGTACCGCTTTATATCCTGCTGGTCGTTTTAGTTCCATTGACCAGCCTGTTCCTGGGGGTTAGATTGCCGGCCGGAGCGGCCCTGCCTGTGCCTGGCATCCCCGCAGCGCCGCACAGCCCGGCGCTGATGTTGTTCTCCTCATTGCCGTGGATGTTGGCGGGCGGCTTTATGGGACCGCTCAGCGCGGCCATCCTGGGGGCGCTGGTTGGGTTGGCGCGCGGCTTGTGGGATACGCACAACATTTTCAGCCTGCTGGAGCCGGTCATTCTGGCGCTCTTATTCAGCGTGGCAGTCCGCCAGCGTTATCGCAGCATGTTATATGCCACCCTGCGACAGCCGCTGGTCGTGGCTGTTTGCCTGATCCCGGTTTACGCGGTCGTGTTCATCTTTGGCGCCTTCTTTTCCATCTCGAGCACGCTCGCGGCGCGCCTGGATTATGCCCTGACCAACGTCGGCCCGGCCACGCTGGCGGCCGGCGGCGAATTGTTGATCGCGGGTATTTTTGCCCAGGTCATCGCCACGGCGGCCTCATCTACGTGGGGACAAAAAGGAGCTCTGCAACCTTCTCCGGTGGAGAAAAGTCTGGAAGCGCGTTTCCTGTTTGGCGGAGGTACATTCGTCATCCTGTTGCTCATCTCCATGCTGGTCGGCGATTGGATTGTTGCCGGCCGGTCGGCGCGGCAGATGCTGCAGGATCGTATGGCCAGCACGGCCCAGGTCGCCGCCGAGAGTGTACCTTTCTTTCTTGAGACCGGGCAGAACCTAGTACACGATTTCGCAAGTTTTCCGACTATTGGCGACAGGCCAGTAGTGAGC
>DYHT01000040.1 GCA_020723995.1 Chloroflexus sp. | reverse complement strand
CTTTCATTTGAGAGTGGTGTCGCCAAACGTGTAGCACCACGCAACGGCGGACGAATCGAAAGTTCCTTCCAATTGCAAGCCGCCCCGCCGTTGTCGTGGTGCGTGTGTTTCCCGTTCGTGCAGTGTGGTGTGTCACGCTCCTGCTGGAACCCTCTCGCGAAGAATCAAATCAGCAATGGGCAAAGCCCGCAACTCCAACCGCGATAGGTCAATGAACTTGCTGGCGTCCTCAATCTCAATGCCAAGAACTCGATTACTTGCGTCAAAGTCCAGCACAACCCCTGGCGCGATTTCTTCGGCTTCTGTGCTTGTTCCGTCGGCTAGTTTTATATAAAGCATGTCGCTATCTGGATAGTATTCAAACAGCATAGTTCTATCTCCTTCAAGGTTTGAAACGACGGTCGAAAAACGCATTGTGTACCGTCTCGCCGTCAGATTCGGTCACAACCCGCAAGTATTTTCCAACCTCAGAAATAAGGGCCCAACGCCGAATACGTCCATTGGCTTGAGTTACCGTGCGAACAGGATTGTTCAGCACATACTCAATCCATTCCATTTTGATGTCAGGGCGGCGAGTCACAACGTTGGTATCGAAGTAGTGCGTCGTTTTCATTCATCATCCTTTGCTTACACTATCAGATGTAGCGCATATCTGTCAAGGGATGTTCCTTCGTAAATCTAACTTGCTCTTAGCCGACCGTCTTCGGATGACAACGGCATGACGGGAAACGCCGTAGCACGCCGACCACGCCCGAAGCCACGCGCGAAATGAAGACGACTTCCAACTGTGCCAACCTACTTCGCCAAAAGCCGCGGGAGTTCATCCTGATCACATTCACTACGCTCAGTATAAACTCCACGAAGGGAGGCACCTGCTCAGGGTTTACCGCAGGGCTGTCGGAAGTATGAATTATCCGCCGTACTCTCATGCTCTCGCTGCTGTTTTGTATTGTGCAATGATCTCGCGGATGACAGGCATCAACTCAGAGGGAACTTCGATCACAGTTCGTCCTTTGCCCTTGAAGACTGCTTCGTCTTCAGCAACGGCTTCTTCGTCAGTCTGCTTTTCATAATGGGATAGAACTCGCCGTACTCGTTCTTCATCCCAACCGGTTGGAAAATGCTGATTTGTCATTTCAATCTCCTGCGTCTACGCCTACGATACGCCGTCAAAGCTTTTCCGCGCAATTCGTAAGACGTTATCACAAATACACTATCTGGTTCTGGATCAGGTACATATATGACACGAAGATATCTACCTGATTCAGTCTGCCCGATGGCTACTCGCGATCCTTCTTCTCCTTGGCGGTCCTCACCAGGCCTTGTCAGTACTTGCTCCACTTCTTCCTCGCCAACATTGTGATTATAGAGGTGTGGTAAGCCTGTTTCCGGGTCAATGTAGTAACGAATGTTCCGAATAGCCATGCGGACGGCTCCTGTGTATCAATTATAGCACCTTCATTTTTCGCTTTCTCTTCGCTGTTTTCACCCTCTTGCTGCTCCTCCCTTTTTTCTCAGCAATTCGTTTCTTCGCTGCCTTCTTCAGCTTCTCTTCTTTCGCCTCTGCCTTCGTCGCGAACGTCTCATCGAATTTTGCCTGCGCCGAAGGCACCCCCGCCCTATTCAACGACTCGCAAACCGATTTCCACTGTTCCCCACTCACGAGCTCCCAATCCAGAAATACATGGCACTGGTAGCCGCCCAATTCCGCGTACAACCCCTTCTCGACCAGTTCGCGGCAGGAGCGGATGTATTCCAGATTAGTCACATAGTCGCGGAAAGTCACATAGTCGGATAGTCCGGCGGGAAGGCCGAGACCCTCTCCCAGCGTTTTTTGGACGAGTTTCCCGGAGTTTTTATCCATGAAAGCCGCGGAAGCCTTTACCCAGCCGCGCGTCTCGGCATATTTGTTGTGGTAAATCACCAATCCGCGCTCCATCCGATAATCCGCTTCATATCCGCTGGCAAATCCGTTCGAATACGCAAAGACATCCTCGTTTACATTCCCATCCGGCGTGAAGAAATCGTAAAGCAGGAAATTATCCACCTCGGCGAAAATATGGCGGCGGTGGGTCAGCGGGAAGATGCGCCACTCGTGGCCGCGCACCAGGCCCTCGTCTACGGACTCGTCCCACAGGGCGCGGCGGTACTCCATGCCGTATTTCTCGCGGAAGCCCTCGGCCTGTCCGTGGCCGAACATTGGCAGGCCGGGCAGGGTGACCAGCAGCGTGCAGACGCCGAAGTACTTGTCGGTGCTGCCGAACTGCTCGGCGGCGGACTTTTCGTCGGGGTTGTTCATGAAGTTGACGAAACGCTTGAGCACCTGCGGGTCGAACTCCAGCACGTTCTTCATCACCTGGCGGTATTTGGCGTTGTCCTCGTCGCGCAGCATGTGCATGAAGGCCGAGTTGTAGACGCGGTGCATACCCAGCGTGCGCACGAAGTAACCCTCCATCAGCCAGAAGGCCTCGGCCAGCAGCAGCGTATCGGGAACTTTGGCGGCGACCCGATCCACCACCTCACGCCAGAACTCGTTGGGGATGGCCGCCTCGAACTCGAACCTGGTCATGCCGTGCTCGGAGCGGGAGGGAATGGCGCCGCCCGCGCCCGGCTCTGGGAACCACAGCCGCTGGATGTGCTTTTTGGCGAGCGTCATGGCGGCGTCGAAGCGGATGATGGGGAACTCCCGCGCCACGTGCAGGATGGTCTGGATGACGGCCTCGCGCACCTCGGCTTTGGAGTAGTCCAGTTGGGCGGTGTCGTTCCAGGGCATGGAGGTGCCATCGTTACCGTGATAAAGGTATTTGGTTTCGTTAGTTTGGTGGTTGCGTAGTTGAAAAACGACCGCGGCATCGCTCTTGTCGTAGTAATGGTCTTCGAGGAAAATGCCGACGCGCGGGTCGCTGGATAAATCGGGGCCATTGAACGAGTACGAATGGTATGAGGAATAGGGCAGCGAGAGGAACCAGTTGGGGTGCTCCACTACCCATTTTGAATCAATACCCATGTGATTGGGGACCATATCCGCCGAGAGACGGATGCCGCGCTGCCAGGCGCGGCTGCGCAGGTTGTTCAACGCCTCCCAGCCACCCAGGTCGGCGGCAATCTGGTAATCCATCAGTGAGTAGGCCGAAGCGACCGCCTCCGGGTTGCCCATCATCTGCTTGATTCTTTGCGAGGCTTTGCTGCGCTCCCACAGGCCGATCAGCCAGAGGCCGGTCAGGCCGCGCCGGGCCAGGGTATCCAGCTCCTCGTCCGGGATTTGGTCGAGCGTCTTGATCCAGCGTTGGTATTTCTTCGACAATTGGTCGAGCCAGACGTAGCTGTTCTTGGCGATCAGCACCAGGCGCGGCATCCAGTCCTTATCCGGGCTGAAACGTTCATACTCAGGCTCACCCTGGCCGAAAGATAGCAGCGGCACATTGCCTGCGAATCCGCCTGTTCCGGTGCGGCGTATCTCTTCTTTGATGAAATCCAGCCCGCGCAGCAGACGGCTGGCGAAGCCCTCGCCCAGCACCGCCCCCCAACGATTCAAAATGTACTCCAGTTGGCCGCTCAATGAATGGGGTGAGGCCAGCGCCGGCGCGCGCAAGAGTTGGATCAAATCCTCCCCACCCGTGCCAGCACTGGCCTGGTTGGAGAAAAAGGCATGCAGATTCTCAATGATGGCTGGATAGACAGTTGTCTTTTGCAGGCCAGCATCGTCGAATAACTCGCTCAGGGATCCGGCCGCCGCGTTCACATTGTGAATATAAAGAAGCATCAGCTCTTCCAGCGAGATCTGCCGGCGCGGGGTATCCCCGGATACCGATTCAATATACTCGTAGCTGGTCATTTCAGCGCGGAAAACCGGAGCCGGCGGAAAATCCTCGGTGAATTTGACCTGCGCCTTAAAAACGGATTGCGGATCGAGGCCCTTATCCAACCAATCAAGCGCGCCAGCCATCAGGCCCGGGCGCTGCAGCTCATATTGGCGCAGGAGCAAGCGCAGCACTTCATCAATCAGGCCAAGCGCGTACAGGTCGGCAGCCGAAACGTTCATCTGCACAGCTAATCCACGTGCCTGTTGAAGACTATGAAAAGTCAGGCTTTCAAGACCGTACTGGTCACGTGCATGGCGGGAAAGATGAGGTTCGTACATGGGCGGTCCGCAACTATTTCAATTTTTCGGCGCCTCGCGGATAATATACAGCGGCCGGCCTTTGGCCTCGTCGTAGAGGCGGCCAATGTATTCCCCCAAAATCCCCAATGATATCAATTGCACTCCGCCCAGGAACAGCACGGCGATCAATGTGGTGGCTTGCCCGAAGAAGGCTTGTGAGCCGGTCAGCCGCAGATAGACAACCACCGGGATGACCAGAATAGCGATGCCGGCTGAAATAAAGCCGAAGAAAGTAGCTACCTGCAGAGGAAAATATGAAAATCCTGTTATGGCGTTCAATGCCAGGCGGAACATTTTTTTGAAAGGATATTTGGTTTCCCCGGCCACGCGCGCGGCGCGTTTGTATGGCACACCGATCTGACGGAATCCGACCCACGCCGCCATGCCGCGCGGGAAGCGATGGCGTTCGCGCATGGTTTTGAGCACATCCACCACTTTGCGATCCAGCAGACGGAAGTCGCCGCTGTCCAGCGGGATTTTAACGTCGGTGATGCGGTAGATCAGGCGGTAAAAGAGGGAAGCGGTGAACTTCTTGAACCAAGTCTCACCCTCGCGCGCCGCGCGCACAGCATAAACCACTTCATAACCTTCACGCCACTTTTTAACCAAATCCAGGATGACCTCGGGCGGGTCCTGCAAATCGGAATCTATGATGACGACCGCCTGGCCGCGTGCATAGTCCCACCCGGCCGTGACGGCGATCTGGTGACCAAAATTGCGGGCGAAGATGACCGGGCGGACGCGCTTGTCTTTTTGCGCCAGCTCGCGGATGCGGTCGGTCGAGCCGTCAGTGGAACCGTCGTCCACCAGGATCAACTCCCAGGGATCACCGGTCGAGTCCATCGTCTCGCAAACGCGGCGATAGAGTTCCGGGATGTTATCCAGTTCATTGAAAATGGGGGCGACGATGGAACAAGTGATGCTCATGTTCATTTCTTCCTTGAAGGTTTAGACGCGGGGAGTTCTGCTTCCGGCAATGGTTCGGGCTGCGATTCGGGGACAATCTCACCATCCGCCGGAAAAGGCGGCAGGCCCAGAATGCGGCTGCGCAGGTAGCGACCGATGACGCCCGCCGAGGCCAGCACCGGCACGATGATGAACGCGCCCAGAATGCCGCTGAAAATAACCGCAGCAATGATGGCCACAAAAACCAGTCCCTCGTGCATGTGGACGCTCCGCCCGAGGATGCGCGGGCGCAGCCAGATACTTTTTAAATTAATCAGCACCACATACAGACCGACCACAATCAACGCGAACCAAAAATTGCTGACCGGCAGCCAGGTTGAGCCTTCCAGCAACGCCACGATGAATGCCAGCGCGGATGCGACGAAGGGGCCGACATCCGGCACCAGGCTGAATAACCCGCCCAGGATGCCCAGTACCAGCGCCCCCGGCAGGCCAATGATCGACCAGATAACGGAAAATGCTATCCCCACAATGATCATCAAAGTCAGTTGGCCGCGCAGATACGCCATCCAGACCTGCTTGATTTCCAGGTACAACCGGCGTGCATCCTGGCGGTGATCAGGCGGCGTCAGACGAATGAGCCATTCGCGGGCGCGTTCCCAGTCGGTCATGAAGTAGTATGCGCCAATCACAATGACCAAAAACTGCAGCCCGCCTTTGGACGTAATCTCGATCAACCGCCAGGCATCTTCGGGCAGGGGAGTCAGAACTTCGGCAAGCGACGTTTTAAGCGCCGGGACGAGTGTTTCGAGGTGGAGGGAGATGTCGCCAAATACAATCGGCAGGGCCAGATACAATTCAATCTGGTCAAGCATATGCATCAGGTCTTTCACAACAGCCTGGAATTCCTTGGAAAGCACAGGCAGCAGGGTGCTTGGAATGGCAATCATCAAAGCTAAACTAAGGAAATAAACGAGATTGGCAGCCACTTTGCGCTTCATCCGTAAGCGGGTTTTGAGAAATTCCACCGCTGGGTATAGCAAATACGCAATCAACCCCGCCAGCATGAGCGGCGTGAAGATTTCTCGTACATACCAGGCCGCCATGGCCAGGACGATAATCATTAACCCAAGGGCGAAATAACGCATCTGTGGACTCCACTCTTTTTTCATAAGGACCTCTTCACAGCCTCCAGAGTCGGTTCGATGACCGGCGCGGCGCTGACCGCCTGCATCGCGGCGCGGACATCTTTCAACCCGAAGCCTGTGTTCAAAACCAGGATCGGATCCTCTGCTGAAACGATCCCCTGCTCCACCGCCTTGACCAAGCCGGCATAGGCCGCCGCTCCGGCCGGTTCGGCAAAGATGCCCAGCGGTCCGAGCGCAGCAATGGCAGCCAGGATTTCGTTGTCGCTCACGGTGACATACGTGCCGCCCGTCTCGCCGGCTGCGCGCACAGCACGGACGCCGTCGCGCGGCAAATCCACGGAAATGCTATCGGCCAGGGTGCTGGCAGAGACGGGCGTGATCCGCTCCGTCCCGGCATGGAAGGCGTTAGCAATCGCCGCCGAACCCTCGGCCTGCACACCGATCAGGCGCGGCAGGCGGTTGATCCAACCCAGGGCAGCCAGATCTTTGAAGCCCTTGTGCAGGCCAGAGATGATGTTGCCATCACCAACAGAAACGAGAACAGTGAAACGAGAATCGAGATTAGAGATTAGAGATTCGTCTGTACTATTCCCTATTCTCGATTCTCTATTCTCTTCTGCCCACCATTCCCATATCTCAAATGCAGCGGTCTTCTTGCCCTCGGCGGTGAAGGGATTGTAGCCGGTGTTACGGCAGTACCAGCCAAACTCATCTGCCGCCTTGACCGTCAGGTCGAAGGCGTCGTCGTAGCTGCCATCCACGAGCAGGACGCGCGCCCCGTAGACGAGCAACTGGGCTACCTTGGCCAGCGGCGCAGACTTGGGCGCGAAGATGACCACCTTCTGCCCAATCGCAGCCGACATGCCCGCCAGCGCCGCGCCGGCGTTGCCGGTGGAGGCGGTCACCACGACCTCGGCCTTGATCTCCTTTGCCCGCGCTAAAACCACCGCGCTGGCGCGGTCTTTAAAAGAAGCTGTTGGGTTGCGGCTCTCGTCTTTCAGCCAGAGGTGGCGCAATCCGAGTTTATCAGCCAGACGCGGCAGCGAGAAGACCGGTGTCCAGCCAGCGGCGCGCAGCGGAGTCCCCTCACCGCCTGGGTCCGCGACAGGCAGGAGCGGCAGATAACGCCAGAGGGACTCGTCGGTTCGGGAGGTGATATCCTCCGGCTGGAATTTCTGGCGCAGGCTATCATAATCCAGCACCACGTCCAGGTTGCCCCCACAGGACAGGGACACGCCGCCGTCTTTCGGGCAGGTATAGGTCACCTGGCCGGGCAGGTATTCTGCTCCGCACAGCGAACAACGGTAGCCAATAAATTTATCCATGGTGCCACCTGAAATATCATTCTCAGCAGTATTGATCGTTAGGGGGAGACAGGATCGGGATGAAACTCCTGTTTTCATTCGGGTTAGATGTCACAGGTAGATTTTATCACCCTCTTGAGCCTCCCAGGATATTGGGATATCACTTGGTTACTGCTCACCCCGATGTCATTCTTTCAGAAAGACACCTGTCGGACAGGCTCATGTTAAAGTTTGTCACCCTGAGGGAGCGTTCTCCAGCGACCGAAGGGTCTCCTCGCCGTGCAGGAGATGTTTCGGCGCACCCTTGCCCAGCCCGCAAGGGCAGGGAAGAACGCTCCTCAGCATGACAGTCTGAGTAGTTACGCCAAAGGTTCAATAATCTTATCTCTCTTCGCGGGCGTAGGCCGTCATCAAAGCGGCCGGTGCGCCGATGCGCCGCTTTGCGGCTTGGCTCGAGCTCAACCACAGCACCAGAATGGTGAGCAGGAAGGGCAGCATACTGAGCAGGTTGGGCGAGATGCCCAGCGGCTGGAGGCGAAATTGCAACACGCGAACGCCGCCGAAGAGGTACGCGCCAAGCAGGGCGCGGCGCGGGTCCCAGATGGCGAAGATGGTCAGGGCGATGACAATCCAGCCGGCGCCGGCGGTCATGCCTTCAATCCAGGCCGGGGCGTAGGAAATCGAAAGGTACGCGCCGCCCACGCCGGCCAGCATCCCGCCGAAGATAACCGCCAGGTAACGCACCATTGTTACGTTGACGCCCAGGCTATCGGCTGCGGACGGATTTTCGCCCACCGAGCGCAGAGTCACGCCCAGGCGGGTTTTGTAGAGCACAAACCAAAGCACCGGTACCAACAAAACAGAGAGGTAGACAAGTATGTCAAAACGGAAAAGCAATTCGCCTAGAACAGGCAAATCGCTCAAGCCGGGGATATTCACGGGCTGCAAGCGAGTGGCAAGCGGCTGGCCGATGAATTTTTTGCCCAACATGCCGCTGACGCCCAGTCCCAGCATGGTCAGCGCCAGCCCGGAAACCACCTGGTTGACACGCAGGCTGACGCTGGCAAAAGCGTGGATAAGCGCCAACAGGCCGCCAATGAACGCCGCCGCCAGAATGCCCAGCCAGACGTTGCCGGTGGTCTGCGCGACAGCAAAGCCGGACACCGCGCCCATAATCATCATGCCTTCCACGCCCAGGTTGAGCACGCCGGAACGCTCGGCATAAACCTCGCCCAGCGTGCCGTAAAGCAGGGGGGTTCCGGCTGGGATGGCTGCACGTAGAACCGAGAGGATGAATTCCAACATGATTAAACCTCCAGCCGAATCCAATAACGGGTAAACAATTCACCAGCGATAACGAAGAGCAGGATGACGCCGTTGAAAACGTGGACGGTGGCCGCCGGCAGGTTGAGAGCAATCTGGATGGCATCGCCACCCACCAGCAGCCCGCCGAGCAGGAAGGAGGTCAGGATGGCCGCCAGCGGGTTAAGGCGCGCCAGCCAGGCGACGATAATCGCCGTAAAGCCATACCCGGGCGAAATGCCCTCCGGCGGACGCAGGCGGAAATGAATACCGGCCACCTCCCCCACCCCGGCCAGGCCAGCCAGTCCGCCGCTGATCAACATGACCAGCAGGGCGATTTTCTGGTAGTTCATACCAGCGTAGCGCGCTGCATCCGGATTCTCACCAGTGACGCGGATTTCGTAACCCAGTTTGGTGCGCGCAACCAGCAGGTAGATTTGCACGGCCAGCAGGAGGGCCAGAATCAAAGTCAAGTAGTGAATGCGCGAATCAGCCAGGCGCGGCAACTGCGCGGCGAGGGGAAATTCATTTGTAATTGGAAATCCACGCGTATCCGTGCCGCGCCACGGACCGTAAACCAGATATTTGACGGCATCGCTGGCGACGTACACCAGCATCAGGCTGGTCAGCACCTCGTCCACGCGGAAACGCGCTTTGAGAATAGCGGGAATGGCGGCCCATAGCGCGCCGCCCAGAAAGCCACCCAAGAACATAGCCGGCAGCAGAATATAGGTGGGCCACTCAGGGAATTTGAGCGCCAAACCAGAGGCGACAATCGCGCCCATGAACAACTGTCCTTCCGCGCCAATGTTATACATGCGCCCTTTGAAGGCCAACGCCAGTCCCACTCCGGCCAGCATGAGCGGGATGGATTTGGTCACCGTCTCTTTTAGGCCATAAGCGCTGCCGAACCCGCCGCGAAAAATGCGCTGGAAGGCAACCAGGGGATTCACGCCCAGCGCATAGAAGATGACGGCAATGGCCAGCATGGCAAGCAGCAGCGAGACGGCCAGCGCCGCCACCTGCAGCCACTGCGGAGAGGACAGACGTCTTTCGAAGCGAATACGGGGGATTTTCATGCCTGTTCTCCTGCCGGCAGGCGCAGGGCGCCGGCCATCATCAGGCTGATTTGTTCCAGGTTGGCTCCTTTGGCCGGGAATAGACCCATGATTTGCCCTTCAAAGATAACAGCCACACGATCGCTGAGGGAGAGCGTTTCCTCCAGGTCTTCCGAGATGAGCAGCACGGCTGTGCTGCGCTCGCGCTCGGCCAGCAGCAGCTGCCAGATGGTCTCGGTGGCGCCCACGTCCAGGCCGCTGGTGGGGTGGGCGGCAATCAGCAGCGCGGGCTGGCAAGCCATCTCGCGCGCCAGCAAAGCACGCTGAATATTGCCGCCGGAAAGCATTTTAATGGGAGTGCGCCGGTCGGGGGTCATGATGGCATAGTCTTTGATCAGGCCATCGGCATAGGCGGCAATGGCGGCGCGGTCAAGGAACGGCCCGCGCCCGATGGGCGGCTGCAGGTAATTTTTTAGAATCAGGTTATCGGCAACGCTCATGCCGGGGATGAGCGCCGTCCAGCGTTCGCCGGGGACGCAGCAGACACCGCGTTCGATGCGGGCGCGCGGCGGGAGGCTGGTAATATCCTGACCGTTGACGGCAATGCGCCCGCCGGTCACAGCCCGCAATCCGGTGATGGCCTCGACCAGTTCGCGCTGGCCGTTGCCGGCCACGCCGGCGATGCCCAGAATTTCTCCAGCGCGAACATCCAAGGAAAGATCAACAACGGCAGGCATGCCCTTGTCGTTCAAAGCGCACAGCCTGTCAATATCGAGAATCGCCGCCCCTGTTTCAACCTGTTTTTTATCAATGTGAAAAAGCACTTCGCGCCCGACCATCAACTGGGCCAATTCGCTCTCGCTAGTTTTGGCCGTTTCCAGCGTGGCGATGACTTTGCCCTGGCGCAGTACGGTCACGCGTTCGCTGGCTTCAATCACTTCTTCCAGTTTGTGAGTAATAAAAATCACCGTGTGGTCTTCGGCGGTCATCCGCCGCAGGGTGTGCAGTAGGTCTTTGGTTTCGCCGGGGGTAAGCATGGAGGTTGGCTCATCCAGGATAAGAATTTTCGCGCCGCGATAGAGCGCCTTGAGAATTTCCACGCGCTGCTGCTCACCAGCCGAGAGTTGCCAGATGCGCGCATCGGGATCCACTTTCATCCCGTATTTTTCTGCAATCTCAATAATGCGTTTGCGCGCCGCCAGTTCGGGAAAGAAAAAACTTTCCTTCAAACCGAGGATGACGTTTTCGGTCACGGAATGGGTTTGCACCAGCCGGAACTGCTGGTGAATCATGCCGATTCCCAGCCGGATGGCATCATGGGGTGAATGAATGGCGGCGCGCTGACCGTTCACCCAGATTTCACCTGCATCCGGGTGATAGATGCCGTACAGAACGTTCATCAGAGTGGTTTTACCCGCCCCATTTTCGCCCAGTAGGGCGTGAATCTCCCCCTGGCGAACTTCTAGATTGGCGCCGTCGTTGGCGGTCACGCCTGGAAAGCGTTTGACAATCCCGCGCATAACGACGGCAACATTCTCATCAGGCATATTGTGCCTCCGTTAAAATTGGGCGGGGGACACACCGTGCCCCCCGCCAATCCAACAACGGGGTAATGCTTAAGGCTTGGGGCTGCCGATCACGCCTTCGACGAACCAGTCAATGGTACTCAGTTCGAAGTAGGACAGGCGCTGGCCAGCCTGCACCTTCAATTCGCCAGCCTGGTTATTAATCGGGCCGCTGAAGGGATCGAACAGCACGGCCGGGTCTTTCATCTGCTCGATGCGTTTGAAGACCAGGTCATAGACGCTGATCTCACCCAGCAACTGGTCGGTGACCTTAACCGCCTTGAGGGCGTCCGCGAATACAGGATTGACCGGTACGCCAAATTCGCCGCCCAGTTCTACACTGCTCGGCGCGCCCAACTGCCAGCCGCCGCTCAACAGGCCCCAGTAGTCCACATGCTCAAGATTCTTGGTGGTGTAGATGCCCAGGTAAATCTTGGTCAGGATGTCCTCGTAGATGAGGCCCCAGTTGACCAACTGGCCGCTCACCAATGAGGTTGGGCCGAACTGCGCCATCGGGCTGTAGTGGCCGAAGGTGTAGACTGGCTGGCCCTTGGCAGTGTATTCCTCGCCAACCTGGACCACGGTCGCCGTATCTTCGGTGAAAGCCAGCACATCCACGCCGGCGGCGATCAGCGCCTCGGCGGCCTCACGCGCCTTGGCCGGATCGTACCAGGCAAAAATCCAGCGCACGTCAACGGTAGCGTTGGGATTGGCTGCACGCACGCCCTGCGTGAAGGCGTTGATGTGGCGCACCACTTCAGGAATGGGGTGAGCGGCCACGTAGCCGACTTTGCCGCTCTTGGACAGCGCGCCGGCCATCAGGCCGTTCAGATAGTACAGTTGATAGAAGTCGGCCATCAGGGTGCCCATGTTGGGAGCGCGCTTGTAGCCGGAAACGTGGAAGAAATAGTTATCCGGATATCTCTGCGCGGCGGCCAGCGTGGCATCCATAAAGCCGAAGGAAGTGGTGAAGACAACCTCACATTTTTCTTCCACGACGAAGCGGTCAATGAAGCGGTCGGAATCCGCCTCGGGCACCGACTCGGCGTAAGCTGTTTCCAGCCAGTCGTATTTGTCGTCCACGTAGCGGCGGCCAACATCATGGGCGTTGGTCCAGCCGATATCGCCAATCGGGCCGACGTAGATGTAGCAGGCCTTGAGTTTCGGCGTTTCCGCCGGCGGTGGAGCGGCGGGAGGCTGGGTGACAGCGGGTTCAGGTGAGGCAACGGGGGGCTTCGGCGCGCAGGCCGTCACCAGCAGCACAGCGACCATTGCCAGCAAGACAACACGGAAAAGTTTGTTACGCATGGGGTTCTCCTCCTAACGAAGAATAGTGAATAGGGTTGACTGGTTGCAAATGAGCAAAACCTTGCTTAGTACTTGCCCGCGCGTCACCTCCTTTCATGTAATCGAATGTGTTCGAATACATTATGCCCAAATATTTTAACACAACTCTTGCGTCATGCTGTGTGGCAAAGGTAATCAAAATGTCACTTTGCCATCACGATAGAAATCAGCCCTGCCTCACAAGGCTGATTCTCACGGTAAGATCCAGGTGCCGGTCTCACCTTTCAGGGCGCGGCCGATGTTTTCGGGATTGGTGATGAGCGCCTTGCTATTCGAGTTGGCTTCCAGGAACCAGATGATGGCCTGGATCTTGGGCGCCATCGAGCCTTTGGCAAAGTGTGTGCCTTCGGTCAGATATTGTTTGGCCTCGGCCAGCGTCATGCGGTCAATCCATTTCTGGTCGGGCGTGCCGAAGTTGATAGCGACCTTCTCGACAGCGGTCGAGATCAGGAACAGGTCGGCCTGGATGAGACGGGCGAGCAGACTGCTGGCAAAGTCCTTGTCAATGACTGCAGCGATGCCTTGATACTGGCCTTCGCCAGCGTCAATGACCGGGATGCCGCCGCCGCCCACGGTGATGACCACTGTTCCGGCGTTAAGCAGCGTCTGCACTGACTCCAATTCTACAACCTCTTTTGGCAGCGGGGAAGCGACCACGCGCCGCCAGCCGCGCCCGGCGTCTTCGACCACGTTCCAGTCCATTTCGGCCTCACGGCGCTTGGCTTCAGCTTCGTCCATGAAACTGCCGATGGGCTTGGACGGGTTTTTGAAGGCCGGGTCGTTTTTGTCCACCAGCACCTGCGTGACAATGGTGGCGGCGGGCTTTTTTATGCCGCGCCGGTAGAGCTCGTTTTGCAGCGTTTGCTGTAACGCGTACCCGATGGCGCCCTGGCTGTCCGCGCCGCACACATCCAGCGGGACTTCGTGCATGCCCTCGACCTTCGCGGCGATCTCCGAACGGCGTAGGATGAAGCCGACCTGCGGCCCGTTGCCGTGACCGATGGCCACGTCCCAGCCGGCCTCGATCATGTCGGCGATGTGGAACGTGGTTTCTTTGGCGGCCTGGTATTGATCTTCCACTGTTTTATGTTTTTCGTCCTTGATGAGTGAGTTGCCGCCGATGGCGATTACAGCTAGTTTTTTCATATTTTATCCTTTGGTTGTATCAGGTATACAAGTAAACACGTACACAGGTAATGGATTTACTCACACTTGCTTTCTTCTTCTTCCACAGGTGTTGCGTCATAATCCGCCTGGTCTTCGCGAATGGATTTATCGCCGAATTCCTGTGAGCCGGCGCGCTGACGGCGAACGTAAGCCATGAAACCGTTGAGCGCTTGCTCCGCTTGACGAATGAGTTTATAGAGCGCTTCGAAAGCAGGTTGGTCAAGGTAGTCCAGCACACGGGCGTCGATCAAGCGCGCCAGCGTTTCGTTGAGTTCGCCGCGCGCAATCGAGTAAAAGCGCAGGCTGTCGAGATAGTGATAACGCCCGTAGGCTTCTCCAATGTTGCCGGTTATGCCTTTTGCCGAACGGCGAATCTGGGCATACAGATCGAATTTCTCATCGGGAGGCAGCGTTTTCGAGAATTTATGCACTTCTGCCATTACCTCGAGCGCAAGTTGGTAACTTTCCAAATCCTCGAAGCCGCGCTTTCCTTTTTCTCCGGGCGATTGATACAAAGGCCGTCTTTCACTCATACTGCCTCCATGTGTACTTGTCTACCTGTGTACCTGTCTACCTGTATACCTGTGTACTTGAACCCTACCCCATCGTCAGCGCCATCACCGCCTTCTGGGCGTGCATGCGGTTCTCGGCTTCATCGTAAACGACCGACTGCGGCCCATCCATCACGGCGTCGGTGACCTCGATGTTGCGGTCAGCGGGCAGCGGGTGCATGTAGATGGCATCCGGTTTGGCAAGCGCCATCTTGCGCTCGTCGGTGATCCAGTGCGGATATTTCTTGATGATCTTCGCGCCCTCCTCCGGGTCCGGGGTGTGGACCATGGCGCCCCACGACTTGGCGTAGATGATGTCCGCATCCTTGAAGGCGGCTTCCATGTCATCCACCACTTCGAAGCCCGCGCCGAACTTGCGCGCCTGCTCTTTGGCCTGCTCCATGATTTCGGGCATCAGTTTGAACTCGGGTGGGTGCGCCAGGACAACATTCATGCCGAAGCGCGGCATTTGCAGGATGAGCGATTGCGGGACGGACATCGGTTTTTGGTACGAGGCGGCGTAGGCCCACGAGACGACCATCTTCTTGCGGCGCAGGTCGCGGCCTTTCTTCTCGACGATGGTCATCAGGTCGGCCAGAATCTGGAAGGGATGGTAGATGTCGCACTGCATATTGAGCACCGGCACGCGGCTGGCCTTGGCGACGGCGTTGAGATAGCCGTTGCCGATGCCCCAGTCCACGTGGCGGATGGCGATGCCGTCGAAGTAGCGGCCAAATATCTCGCCGATCTCCTTGGGTGTGTCGCCATGCGCGATCTGTGTCGTCTTGCTCTCGATGAAAGCCGCGTGCCCGCCGAGTTGGGCCATGCCGGCCTCGAACGAGCCGCGCGTGCGCGTGGACGAGAAGAAGAACAGCATCGCCAGCACCTTGTCGCGCAGGTAGGGATGCGGTTCGTTAAGGGCGCGCTTGCGTTTCAGGTCGAAAGCCACTTCGAGGACGGTTTCGACTTCTTCTTTCGTAAAGTCCAGGTCGCCGATCAAGTCGCGGCCATGTAAAAAGGTTTGCATATTTACATCTCCTTTTCTGATATCAGGGAGCTTGCTTCCTGCGGTTTTTTTGTCTCGCCACGTCAGCAAGCTGACGGATTCCAAAATCAAACTGTTTCATAGAGGTGGTTGAATCGGCTGAGTATTTCGGGCTTTTCGAGCGCTTCGGCGAATTGCGCCAGCCAGTCGCGGATGTAGGCCAGGCCAAGTTTGCCGCGCTGGCGGATGAGGATGCCTTCGATGTCCAACCAATCTTTATCACGTTCTGCAATCGCCTTATGAATGATAAGGTCTTCAGCGGTACAGACGCGCGTGGGAACACCTTGAATTTCCACTTCGATTGCGCGTTGGATAGCCTGTCTCTCGTAGTCAAAAATGATCACAAGCAAATCGGCAGCGATTTTCGGCATTGCCCAAATATGAATAACGTGCGGGCTGAGCATGTGGCGTGGAATATTCGTCCAAAAAAGCAATCACGTGCTTGAGAGCATCGGGACTATACAACATGTTCTAGCCCTTGTGCCAGTGTTGTCCACTTTCGCGCCAAGTCGGCATAGTATTTTTCTCGCGCCTCCTGCAACTCAACAGGGATATCTGGCGTTCCTGAAAAAGCTAGCGCAAGTTCACACCAAGCGAAGTATGAACTTATGCTTTCCTCAATCGTTTCTTTAGGAAGGCGAATCTTCAATTCTTCACGCTCGGCTTCATTGTCCGCGCGATACGCCGCGGCCCATTCCTTGACAGACATGGTTGGTTTCGTAGTTTTGTAGTCAGGTAGTTTCATAATCAGTCTTCTTCTATTGATCACGATAGCAAAAATATTCCGATTGCATATGGCAGCAAAGCCAGCAGTGCTAGCAAGGGATGCCCGCGCCGCTCCGTGTTGCGGCTATCCCAACTGAAGAGATAGACTGCCAGTGCGAAGGCTATCAGGCCGCCAAGGAATAAGATGATGACCGAACCCCACGGGGAAAAATCAGCCATCATCCCCATAGCCAACCCATTGAAAGCGTTCATAGCTTGAGTGGCGGGTAAGAGCTGGGATATTCTTCTGGCAACGTCAGGCAACATGCGGTAAGGAATCATGAGGCCGCCTAATAACATTGATGGGATAAAGATAATCTGTGACCACAACACAGTCATGCGGGAACTGGGGGAGACTACCCCGATCAGCACGCTTATGCCCGCGCAGGCGAATGCCATGGCAACGAAGATCAGGGCATAGTTGAGCCAGTTCACTGGCAAGGGAGCATCGAAGAGCAAAGGCGCGATGGCTGTGATGATCACGGTCACGATCAACAGGTGCAGAATGGTCGTCAAGGCTGGGATGGTCAGAATTGAGATGGAGGGGATGCCATTGATCTTGTAGCTGCGAAAGATGCCGTTTTCACGGGCGTTGACGAGCGGATCAGGTATGCCCAGCAATGTAGCAGCCAGAATGGCGAAAACCACCATTGCTGGAACTATAGTTTCTAGAAAGAGGGGGTTGATCTCGCCCATGATGAATCCCATCAGCAGGAAAAAGCCCAGGGGGAACAGGTAATTCATCAAGAGCAACTGCTTATTGCGGATGCCAGTACGGAATTCAAAAGCGAAGTGATTGATAAAAGCGTTCATTGCGCAGCTCCCGTGGTTGTAATTTCCAGAAAACGGTCTTCCAGAGATGGCCGTTCCACGCGCAAATCGATTAGTGTATCCTGTTGGGTCTCGATGTGGGCGATGATGGCCGACACTGTCGGAGCGATATCGGTGCTGAAGTAGATGCTGTACTCGTCTTTGGACACACGCTGTCTTACCGCTGGGAATGTGATGCCAGGATCGGATAGACTGGAGTCCTGTGTGCGAACAGAAACCTTGGTCAGTCCCGCACCGGTGGCAGTGATTTCCATCGGCGTACCAATAGAGACGATTTGGCCTTTCAGCAAGATGGCGACCCGGTCTGACATTTCTTCGGCCTCAGCCATATCGTGTGTGGCCAGGATGATAGTAGTGCCGTTAGCTTGCAGTTCCCGCATAATATCGTGCAACTCGACGCGAGATGCCACGTCAAGGCCAGCGGTAGGTTCGTCCAGGAATAGCACCTGGGGGTTGTGAGCCACCGCCAGCGCCAACCCCAAGAGTCGCTGCTGCCCAGTTGAGAGTTCGTAGAACTGGGTGTTCCGTTTCTCGTTAATGTCCAACCGTTCAAGCAGGTCGAAGCGGGGCGTCACGTCGTGATAGGCGCAGAAGAATTTCATCGCTTCGTCAGGTGTGATGCTTTCCGGTAACCCTGCCGATTGCAATTGCACGCCGATCACGTTGCGCAGCTTGCGAGGCTCGCGCGCCGGATCAATGCCTGCTACCCTCAACGAGCCGCCGTTCGAGGTACGTAGCCCTTCCAGGCTCTCCAATGTGCTGGTTTTTCCTGCACCGTTTGGACCGAGCAGGCCAAATATTTCGCCTTGCTTCACATCAAAATTGATGCCATTTACGGCGACGAAATCGCCGTAAGTCTTACGGAAGTCTTTTACTTCGATTACCAAGTCTTTCATAAATTATTTTCTCCTCACTTAGGTCTTCTCTGGCTGCGAGGCACTCCTACTAACTAAAGCGCTTGAGGGCATCGTCTCCCTTACTTCATCTTGCAGAAGCCGCCCAACTGTGATTGAACTTCGCTCGCTGAGCGCCTTGCCATCTTCAAGAACCGAATGAATTCTGGGTTGGAGCCGGCATCAAAGCCTTCGGCGATGTTGTGCATCACCGAGCCGTCTGCATCCAAGATCTGGTCGCGCAACCTGAAATCCTTCGAGAATTCGGGATGACGTGTCAGGCATTGAATGCTGTTTGCCAGTATGCGCGCTTTCTGCCAGCAAATCAGATCCTCGCACCGCCTGACCTTCGTCATCTCATTATCTCCACTATGCGACTATCAGACTCTCAGACTATTTGACTTTTATTCCATCGCGCCCAGTACATGTTTAGCGTCTTCAACACACTCAGTTAGCAGATTAGAGGTGTTACGCC
>DYHT01000039.1 GCA_020723995.1 Chloroflexus sp. | reverse complement strand
TTTATTCCTTGACTTTTTCGAAACCAGTTCCTTCAGACACGCTAAACATGTACCGTCAGTCTTTAGTGGCAAGTCAGTCGCCAGTTACTGCTGATGAGAGCATTCGGGAACTTAAAAATTTTCTTACAACCTGTCATTCTGAGGAGCGAAGCGACGAAGAATCTCCTATTACAAGGGAAATTTCATTCAGCAAAGATATTCTTTGCTCCCTTCGGTCGCTCAGAATAACCATCTGCTTCAAAGCGAGAGGTACCGAACGCTTTTACTGATTACTGGTCACTTTTTTATTTTTTGCTAGCACTTCCGGGCATTTCCAGTAATCACCCGGATTCTCGCGGCGCATTTGCGCGAAACGCGGCAGGATTCCGCAGGCGTAACACTGTTGGCGGCAATCTATGCGGATTTCACCTTCCAGCGAGCGGCGGAAATCCTCGAACAGGTATTTTTTACGCACCGCGTCAGAGATGTGATCCCAGGCGAAGACCTCGTCAACGCGGCGCGGCCGGTGCGTGTAGAAGGCTGGGTCGAGGCCGTGTTCGGCGAAAGCCGCCAGCCACGTCCCGTAGCGGCGCTGTTCCTGCCAGGCGTCGAATTTGACGCCGTTCTTCCATGCGCTGTAAATAACTTCCGCCATACGCCGGTCGCCGCGTGAGAGCCAGGCTTCGAGCAGGGTATCTTCGGGCGGCGTCCACGACAGCTTGATGTTTTTGTCGCGCAGTTCGCGCCTGAGCAAATCCTGCTTGGCGGTAATCTGCTCGAGCGTGTCGCACGCCACCCATTGAAATGGCGTGTGCGGCTTTGGCACAAAAGTGCTGACTCCGGCGTGGACTTTGGCCCGTCCACCCAGCGTTTTGCGTCCCTCGGCCAGCACGGCTTTGCAGAGTTTCGCAATGGCGGCCACGTCTTCCAACGTCTCGGAGGGATGCCCGATCATGAAATACAGTTTGATGGTCATCCAGCCGCGCCGGTAAATTTCGCGCGCCGTTTCCAGGATTTGCTCATCGGGGATGAACTTGTTGATGATGCGCCGCATCCGTTCGGTCGCCGCTTCGGGGGCCAGCGTGAAACCGGACGAACGCCGCTCCTTCAGTTTTTCCATCAACTCGACCGAGACGCTCTCGATGCGCAGCGAGGGCAGGGAGACTATCATGTTGCGGTCTTTGAAGAGCTCCTTGATCGCTGCCACCAGTGCCATGATATGCGTATAGTCGGAGGATGACAGGCTGAGCAGGGCGAGGTCCTCGAAGCCGGTGGTTTGGACGGCCGCTTCGGCCGCGGCGACGACTTCGTCCACGCTGCGTTCGCGCACCGGGCGCGTGATCATGCCCGCCTGGCAGAATCTACAGCCGCGCGTGCAGCCGCGCATGATCTCGACCGAGACGCGGTTGTGGACCGCTTCGATGTTAGGCACAATGAATTTGGTCGGCGGGGGCGGCAGCCTGGCGGCCATGCGCTTGAGGACCGGATTAGCAATGCCCTCAACGAGCGTTTCCATGTCTGAGATCGTGCCGTCATCTCGATAATGCGTTGCGTAAAACACGGGTACATAAACGCCGGGAATTTGAGCCAGGGCACGTAAAAGGGCATCGCGGTTGGAAGGTTGGAAGAGCCTGCCCCGAGCTTGTCGAGGGGTTGTAAGGTTCACAGGTTGACTTTCCAACTTTCCAACTTGCAAACTTTTTAACCTTTTAACCGTGTTGAGGATGTCATGGATGACTTCCTCGCCTTCCCCAATCACAAACGCGTCAACGAACGCGTGCATCGGCTCCGGATTGAAGCAGGCGTGGCCTCCAGCGATAATGAGCGGGTGCGTGTCATTGCGTTCTTCGGCGCGAACAGGAATACCGGCCAAATCCAGAATATTCAGCGCGTTAGTGTAGAGCGTCTCGTAGGGCAGGGAAAAGCCGAGGATGTCAAAAGCCGCCAAAGGGTGGTACGTTTCGAGCGAATAGAGCGGGATATCATTCGCCCGCAGCAAATCTTCCATATCCACCCACGGGGCGTAAGCGCGTTCGGCCAGTGCATCCCGACGCTGGTTGACCTGGTCGTAGAGAATCTTCAGGCCAAGATTGGAAACGCCGATGTCGTAAATATCGGGAAAAATCAGGGCGACTTTGGTTTCAATCGTCGCCCAGTCTTTGACCACCGCGTTCAATTCGCCGCCCACATAGCGGCCGGGTTTTTGTACCTTCAGCAGTATCCGCTCGAGACGGGATTCGATTTCGGCAGGAGAGAGCACGGAAATTATTCTTCTTTTATTTCCTCTTCCTTCTTTGGTTTCTTCATGCCCCAAACCAGCATGGCCGCGCCGGCGCCGATGGCGAACGCGCCCAGCGCGCCCGGAGCGAGGAAGTAAGCCATGGCAATGGTCAGGCCGGCGAAGCCGAGAAAGATGGCAATCTGCAACTGCCATGCCTGCTGGCCTTTGCGAAAGACTTCCAACGCGAACCAGCCGGCGCCCAGTCCAAGGACCAGCAGCCCGAGCAAGCGGAACAGCGTGGCCAAGAGATCGAAAATGTCATACATGATTGGTGGCATTTTATTCTCCTTTCAGAACATAGAAGGATTTACACCCTGGCCCAAACGAGCCACAGGCCGATCATGATTGTACCCATTATAAACCGAATCACGAACGCCCAGCCACATCCCCAGGCCATGCCGCGCACGGATTTCAGCGCCTCGCGCCAGTCCTTGCGGCGCAGCCATTCGGCGATGAACAGGGCCAGCAGCGCGGCGATCAAGCCCCCGATGACCGGCAGGATAAAGTTGCCGGCAATACCGAAAACCAGCGCCGCCCCGATCGAGACCCACGAGGCGCCGCTCTTCCGGGCCTGTGTGCCCATCAGCAGGTTATCAACAAAAGAGCCGGTCAGCATCAACAGCGTGATGATGGCGAACATCCACCAGCCCAGTGTGCTGAAGCCGGCGGCCAGGCCGTAGCCCAAAGCGGCCACCCAGATGATCACCAGGCCGGGCATGATTGGGATGACCAGCCCGAACAGGCCGAACAGCATGAAGGTCAGCGTGAGGACTTCGATTGAGATTTGTAACCAGTTGGGCATGGGATTCTCCTTCACAATGGAAGATGGTCAATGATCTATCGTCTATAGTCTATGGTCGGATCACATCCAACCCGCCCATCCAGGGGCGCAGCACCTCCGGCACGATGATCGAACCGTCCGCCTGCTGATTGCTCTCGATCACGGCGATGAGTGTGCGCGGCAGGCCGAGGCCGGAACCGTTCAATGTGTGGACGAAGCGGGTTTTACCGCCATCTGCCGGCCGGTACTTGATGCCGGCGCGCCGCGCCTGGAACTCGCCCACGTTGGATACCGACGAGACCTCCAGCCATTCACCGCAGCCCGGCGCCCAGACTTCGACATCATACGTGATGTGCGCGGCGAAGCCCAGATCGCCGGTGCACAGTTGCAGCACACGGTAGGTCAGGCTAAGTTCAGCGCAGGTCTGCTCGGCATCTGCGCGCATCTTTTTGAGCATGGCTTCGGATTCGTCCGGCTTGCAGAAGATGTACATCTCAACTTTGTCGAACTGGTGGCCGCGCTTGATGCCGCGCACATCCCGGCCGGCGCTCATCTTCTCGCGCCGGAAGCAGGGCGTGTAGGCGGTATAGTGGAGGGGCAAAACTGCCTCGTCCAAGATTTCGTCCATGTGCAGGCCGGTCAGCGGGACTTCGGCGGTGGGCACCATCCACAGGTCTTCTTCCGCGTCGTGATAGAGATTATCGGCGAACTTGGGCAACTGGCCCGCGCCGAATAGTGTGGCGGCCCTGACCATGAAAGGCAGGTATTTTTCGGTGTAACCTTGGCGGGCGTGCAGGTCAAGCATGTAGGCGATCAACGCCCGCTGCAGGCGCCCCCCCGCGCCGCTCAGCACGTAGAAGCGCGAGCCGGTGATCTTGACGCCCTGCTCAAAATTGATTATGCCGAGCGCCGGCCCCAGGTCCCAGTGCGGTTTCGGCTGGAAGTCGAATTCGGGAATTTGCCCGACCGTCTTGAGCACCACGTTTTCGTTTTCGTCTTTGCCGATGGGCGTGCGCGGGTCGGGGATATTGGGGATGGATGCGGCGATGGCCTGCAACTCCTCCTCAACCTTGCGCAGTTCCTCGTCCAGGGCAGAAATATTGTCGCCAACGGCGCGCATGGCCTCGATTTTGGCCTGGCGCGCGGCGGCCTCTTTCATCTGCCCGATTTCCTTCGAGACGGCGTTGCGCTCAGCCTTGAGCGCCTCGACCTCGTTCAGGATAGCCCGGCGTTTTCCATCCAATTTCAGGATGGAATCAACAGGCGTGGCGTCCATCTGTCGGTTTTTCAGCGCCGTGCGGACGAGGTCAGGTTTTTCGCGGATGAGATTGATGTCGAGCATGGAATACCTCCGAACTGGAATGATCCACGAAGGCACGAAGATGCATGAATTTTCTTCGTGATCTTCGTGTTCTTCATTTGCTATGTGCCAGACGAACCCGTTTCCTCAAAATAAACGGGTTCGTCTGAATCTGTGACCTACTAGTTTCCCATGAACTCCTCGGCTGTGGCGTGACCCGGCTGGCTGATGCCTTCGCGCTTGACCACCTTCCACAGCGTCAGCAGTAATATTTTGATATCCAGCCAAAATGACCAGTTATCCACATACCAGACATCAAAATTGAATTTATCTTCCCAGGTCAGGGCGTTGCGCCCGTTGATCTGCGCCCAGCCGGTGATGCCGGGCAGCACGTCGTGGCGACGGTACTGCTCCGGCGAATAGCGTTCCAGATATTGCATCAGCAGCGGGCGCGGCCCGACCAGGCTCATCTCGCCGCGCAGCACGTTGAAGAGTTCGGGCAGCTCGTCCAGGCTGAGGGCGCGGAGAAAACGCCCCAGCGGCGTGATGCGCTTGGCGTCCGGTAGCCGGCTGCCGTCCGGCGCGCCCCGCTCGTTCATCGTCCGGAATTTGAAGATGTAGAACGGCCGTCCCTTGTAACCGGGACGCTTTTGCAAAAACAGGATCGGCGCCCCATGAAAAATCCAGACCAACAAGGCGATGACGAGGAGAAATGGGGAAATAACAATCAACCCTGAGCCTGTCGCCAGCAGGTCGAACCAGCGTTTCGAAAAAGGAACTCCAGCGGGCATGAGCAGCATACAGACATTCTACCAAATCTTTGCCTATGTGGTAGCCGAAAGGCTGCCATTGTGGTATATTCTGAGTCAGAGGCGAAATATGAACGAGCGAATCCTGATCATCGAAGACGATCCGGCGATCCTAAAGCTGCTCCAACGCGGCCTGGCCTACGAAGGTTACCTGGTGGATATCGCCATTGACGGGCGCAGCGGCCTGAACCTGGCGCGCGACCGCCACCCTGACCTGGTCATCCTGGACTGGATGTTACCGGGCATGGATGGGTTGGAAGTCTGCCGGCGCTTGCGGACGGGAGGCAGCTTGCCCATCCTGATGCTGACCGCCAAAGACACCGTCCAGGATCGCGTGCAGGGGTTGGACGCCGGCGCGGACGATTACCTGGTCAAGCCCTTCAACCTGGACGAGCTGTTGGCGCGTATGCGCGCCCTGCTGCGCCGCACGCAGACGGAGCGCATCCAGGTCTATAAGTTCGCCGACCTGATGCTGGATACCGGCACGCGGCAGGTCACGCGCGGCGAGCGGCTCGTCCAGTTGACCGCCAAGGAATACGAACTCCTGGAGTTGTTTCTCCGCCACCCTCGCCAGGTGCTGACGCGCGAAGTGATCTTCGACCGCGTTTGGGGGTATGATTTTGGCGGCGAGAGCAATGTTTTGGAAGTTTACATTCGCTACCTGCGCCAAAAACTAGAAGCCGAAAACGAACCGCGCTTGATCTATACCGTGCGCGGCGTGGGCTACGTGTTGCGTGAAAACCCATAATGGTAGCCGGAGCTACCATAAATGTCCCTGCGCCTACGCCTGACCATTATTTACTCGGTTCTAACCGGGGGGATACTGCTTTTGCTTGGGGTGGTCACTACTGTACTGATCAGCATCGCATTGATCAGCCAGATGGATGAGATGCTCGCTCGAGCTGTGGATAAAATCATTACTAATATTCGTATTGAACCACTGGGCGGACCAACGGTATTCTTACCCCAATTGAACCCGGCTGAGAACATATACATTCAAATTTGGGATACCCAGGGCAACCTGATATCGGCCTCACCTGGTTTGAGCAGCTTCAAAGAACCGCTCGACCCGGCCGGTCTTCAGGCTGGCGAGACCATTTACCGGGATGTGTATTTTTCGCAAGCTCATCTGCGCACCCTGAGTATGACAGTTGTTCTCGGCGGCCATCCGTTCGTTGTTATTCAGGCGGCGACCAGTCTTTCATGGCTTGATGTGACGCTGCGCAATTTGGTTAATATTCTGATCGGTATGACTCTTTTCGCCACGCTCCTGGCAGCATTGGCAAGTTGGTTTGGCGTCGGTCAGGCCCTCGCCCCGCTGAAAACTGTCACAGATACCGCTCTGCAAATCACCCGCGCCGACGACCTCTCGCGGCGTATCCCTTATCGCGGCCAGGATAACGACGAAGTCGGGCAATTGATCTATGCCTTCAATGAAACCCTCGAACAATTGGAAAAGTTGTTTGTTGCTCAACAACGTTTCCTGGCAGATGTCAGCCACGAACTGCGCACACCCTTGACCGTCATCAAGGGCAACGCCGATCTGATGCGCCGGATGAAGAGCGTGGACGAGGAATCGCTCGCCAGTATCAAGGATGAGGCCGACCGCTTGACGCGTCTGGTCGGCGACCTGCTCCTGCTGACCCAAGCTGAATCCGGAAAGCTGCCCCTGGATTTCAAGCCGGTCGAGCTGGACACACTCTTGCTGGATATCTCGAAAGAAATGCACATCCTGGCTGGCGGCCGGGTGCAGTTGAAGGTCACCGAGATAGATCAGATCCAGGTCAATGGCGATCGTGACCGCCTGAAGCAAGTTATGCTAAACCTGGTCTCTAACGCCATTAAATACACCCCGCAAGATGGGGAGATATTCCTCAGCCTGGGTAAGGTAGGCGGGCAGGCGCGGCTGATCGTGCGCGATACCGGGCCGGGCATTCCGGCGGATGATTTACCTCATATCTTCGAACGCTTCTACCGTGCGCAAAAATCCCGCACCAGGTCGAAGAGCGGTGGTTTTGGGCTGGGACTTTCGATTGCCAATTGGATAATCACGCGGCATGGGGGACGAATTGAGGTTGACTCGTCCGAAGGTCAGGGGACAACGTTTTGCATTTACCTGCCGTTGTTGAAGACGAGCGATAGCCTTTCCTAGCAGTTTGTCGGAGAACCTTATCTGCCATCTGCCATTCGCTCTCTATTCCCCCATACCCAATCTTGGCCGCGCCTGCTGGCAGAGACTGGCGCCCCCAGCTTCCAGCCATTCCTGCAATCGCAGGCTTTCAGTTGTTCCATTGACTGCATCCTGATAAATGCCGCTCCCCCAATACACGTAGCGTTGCGTTTCTGCTGCCCAGGTGAATTCGGCGCGCGGAATCACGCTGATGCCGCCGTTATATCCCGCCAGCGCCAGGCGGAAATCACCCCCGGCTGCATCCAGTGAACGCTTTAAATATGCGCTCCCGCGCACAGCATTGGTATCTGGATCATAAGGATTGTCTGTAGCATAGAAATGGTACGACATAACTTGGAACAACCCCATCGCGCCGGCCAGCGAGCGCGCCATCGGGTTGCCGCAGGATTCGATCTGCATCACGGTGGCGACCAAGTTCGGGTCCAGGCCGGATTCAGCCGCCCAGAGTTGGATTTCCTTGGCCCAATAATGTACTTCAGGGGTGAACAAGGGCGCCAATGCAGTGACCGGAATGCTCAGTTGAGCTGTTTGATGCGAGGCTTGGATATTTATGGGCGCATTTTCGAATGGCGCTGGAAGATCTGTCATCGCACCAGTCATGGCTTCAGCCGGCCGGCTCATCGAAGCTGAAGCAGTAGAAGTCAGCGGCGAGCCGAGGGATAGCAGCGCCAGAAGAGATCCAACCACTACAACCGCCAGAGGTGGGATCAGGAATCCGGTCAGGCAGCCGTCTCTCGATGAGGCGGCTGCCGGCAGAGTAGGTGCTGCGCAAGTGGCAGGAGTGACGTAGCGATGGTAAGCCATGGCGCCAGAATGTATCTTAGGAACGACGCTGGTTTTCGACATGCTCGCTGTTACGCGCAGCTTGGGAATTCATCGAAACGGGATGATAGGTCGGTTCCGTTCGGGGAGCGTGGTTTGCCGTTGGACGCGCAACTTTAGGCGACGGGTGATAGGTCGAGGCGATGGGATTGACGACGCTGGGGCGTGGGTGGTGAGTGGTAGCCGCAGGCTGGGAGGCATAGCGGGCTTGCGACCGAGCCCGGTCGTCGGTTGAAGTGAAGAGCCGCTCACCCGCGATCGAGAAAGTACCGATGATCAGGACGCGGATCAGCCAGACCATGATCGCCACGAAGACCGGCACAACCTTTGTCAATGTAGCGCTGCTGACGACGGTGCCGGCGGCAAGGCTGTTATGATTGACAATGGCAACCGAGACCCCCCACCAGGTCAGGATGGCATTCATCGCCGCGGCCAGCAGCCAGGCCCCGAAAAGGTACCAGACCTCGGCCGGTTCATCCCGGCCCCGTTCGGGTGTGAACAGGCGGGCAATACCGGCAAAGTCAATCCCACAGAAAGCAATCGCAAGGATTGTCGCCCAACGCATTCCGGCAAAGGACAAATTGCCTAGCACGTCCAGCAGGGCAAACTGGGTTGTGCTAAAGTTAAAAATCTCGAACGCAAGCAGTGCGCAGAGAATGATGAATCCCCAGGCAAATCCGCGTTGCAAGGTAACGCCCTTGAACATACTGCTGATCCCACGGGTTGAACGAAAACCTGATGTGTTCATTGCGACCTCCTCTAGTCGAAAAAAGAACAAATGTTCTATTGTGTCGCAATCATTATAGAACAATTGTTCTCTCTTGTCAAGCACCAATTTCTCTGTTAAAGTATGGTTGATTATCAACCCTGTATGGAGTACATTTTGTCTGCTGAACTTTTCCCTTTTGACGAATTAACTTACCCGCAGGTCGCTGCCCTGCCCCGCGACACGCCGCTCGTACTACCCTTAGGCTGGGGATATGACCATTCGGCCCTGGCAGCCCGCCTCGGCAACTCGACCCACATTGGCCTGCTGCCCGCGTTGCCCTTTGGCTGGCAGGGCAGCAGCCTGGAGACGCCGATGCCCATCTTCAACGCCATGTTGCGCAATCTGGTCGGCAACCTGATCGAAGATGGCTTTACTCAGGTGTTTGCGCTGCTCCCATCCGGTCTTGACCTCGCCGCAGACATTCCCACGCTGACCCTGCCGTGCCAGTCGTTAATGATTTCTTTGCCCTCCGGCAGCGAGCGCGAAAAAGTGGTCATCATCCCCATCGGCCACACCGAGCAGCATGGCTGCCACGCGCCGCTCTCGACCGATACGCTCATCATCAAGGCTATCAGCCTGGGGACGGCCGAAGCCGCCTCACAGTACGCGACCTGTCTGCCCGTCTACCCCTACGGGGTCAGCACGCACCGGCGCTCGTTCCCCGGCACGTTCAATGTCGGCGGGCGGGCGTTCGAGGATTTCTGGCTGGCCGTCATGGACACACTCGTGGGACGCGGCTTCGACCGTTTTTACCTGCTTTCCGGACACGGCGGGAATTGCTCTTTCCTGGTCAATGTGGTCAAATATGCCGGTGAGCGTTATCCTTCCATTTTTTGCGCTACGGCCTGGCTGTATCTCAACGGCCCGAAAGGCGCGGCCGCGCTGGAAGCCAGGCGCGCATCACCCATCGGCGGGATGGGCCACGCCTGCGAACTGGAAACCTCGTTCATCCTGTTCCTGCGCCCGGAACTGGTTCACTTGGAACGGGCTGTGGACGAGATGAATTTCGTCGCCACGCCGGCGTATTACATGGATTGGATCGAAGGCGGCGCGCTGATTGCCAATCCGCCCTGGGACGACGATACAAAAACCGGCGCGTACGGCACCGGCAGCCTGGGCACGGCAGAGAAAGGTGAATACTGGCTCAAGGTCGCCATCGAAGAAAAGGTGGATCATGTGATGGAGATCCACGAGCAATACCGGCAGCGAAAAGAAAGGCGTTCGCAGGTTTGAAAGTTGACACATTTAGACGCTATAATGAGAGTATGAGCACACGCGAATCCCTGGAACAACTCCGCAAGGAAATCAATTTCCACAATTATCGTTACCACGTGCTGGATGCGCCCGTCATCAGCGATACAGAGTTCGACCGGATGATGGCTGAATTGAAGCGCATCGAAGCCGAACACCCGGACTGGGTCGCGCCCGACTCCCCCACCCAGCGTGTCGGCGCGGCGCCCTCCGAGAAGTTCGAAAAGGTGCGTCACCCCGCGCCGATCCTCTCACTCGCCAATGCTTTCGGCGCAAACGAGGCGCGCGCCTGGTTCGAGCGCATCCGTAAAGTGGACGACCGCGTCGAGAAAACCAAATTCGTCGTCGAGCCGAAAATTGATGGTGTAAGCGTCGTGCTGCATTATCGGGATGGGATATTCATGCAAGGGGCTACACGGGGAGATGGCGAAGTCGGGGAAGATATTACGGCCAATCTGCGCACGATTCGCGCCATCCCATTGCGGATACCGGTCGAAAGTAAAGCGAAACCGGCAACGAGTGATAAGTTGAAGGATTTACCGTTGTTTGGCAGCACGCAACATCTGGCAATCGCCAATACCCTTCGGGTACGATGTCAACAATCCTCAATTGCACAACCGCCTGCGTATCTTGTGGTCAGAGGGGAAGCATTTATTAGCGTCAAAAATTTTGAGGAACTGAACAAACGTCTGGAAGAAAATGGCGAAAAAACCTATCTGAATCCGCGTAACACCGCCGCCGGTTCATTACGCCAGCTCGACCCAGCCGTCACTGCCTCTCGGCCTCTCACCCTGCTCAGCTACCAGATCGTCGCCTGGGAGGACTCTCTTCCCCAACCACCTGACCACCTAACTACTCGACCAACTTCGCAATGGGAAGTGCTGGAAACCCTGCAAGCACTCGGATTCCCGATTACCAATACCGCCCGTCGTTTCGATGATATTGAGTCGGCCATCGCCTACGCCGAGACCTGGGCCTTACGCCGCGACGAGTTGCCCTACGAGGCGGATGGCATGGTGATCAAGATTGATGACCTGCGCTTGGCTGAGGATTTGGGATTCGTCGGCAAGGATGTGCGCGGGGCGATTGCCTTTAAATTCCCGGCGTGCGAGGTGACGACCAAATTGCAGGAGATCCGTGTCAATGTCGGGCGGACGGGTGTATTGACCCCTTACGCGGTGCTGGAGCCGGTCGAGATCGGCGGCGTGATCGTCGAGCGCGCCACGCTGCACAACTTCGATTACATCGCTGAGAAGAATATCCGCCCCGGCGACCGGGTGCTGGTCAAGCGCGCCGGCGAGGTCATCCCCTATGTCATTGGACCGGTTGTGGACCTGCGCACGGGCGCGGAAAAACCCTACGCGCCGCCGAAAACCTGCCCGGCCTGTGGACAATCCGTGGAGCATTTCGAGGGCGAGGTGGCCTGGTATTGCGTCAACGCGGCCTGCCCGGCGCAACTGGTGCGCAACGTGGAACACTTTGTTTCAAAAGGGGCGATGGACATCACCGGCCTGGGCATCAAGATCGTCGAGCAGTTGATTGCCGAGGGGCTGGTGAAAGATGTTGCCGATTTGTACACCCTGAAGAAAGACGATTTGCTTAAACTGGAAGGTTTTGCCGATAAAAAAGCCGACAACCTGAGAACAGCGATCCGTGCTTCAGCGAGTCAACCGATTCAGCGGCTAATCACGGCGCTGGGAATTCGCGGCGTGGGCGAAGTGGTGGCCGCCGATTTGAGCCGCGCCTTCCCTGCGTTGGATTTGCTGGCAAAGGCCTCGGTTGATGATTTGCAGATGGTCGAAGGCATCGGCCCAAATATTGCCGCAGCAATTGTGGACTGGTTCAACCGCCCTCGCAACCGGGCTGTTTTGGAGAAACTGCGCGCGGCAGGAGTCTGGCCGGTCAGCAATTCGCAATCTGCAGTCCGCAATCTGCAAGCGGGTCCGCTGGCAGGGTTGACTTTCGTCGTCACTGGCACACTGCCTACCTTCTCGCGTGACGAGGTCAAAAATTTCATCCAATCTCATGGCGGCAAAGTGACGGACAGCGTCGGCAAGAATACCAGTTATCTGCTGCTGGGGGAAAATCCGGGGTCGAAGCTGGCGAAAGCCAGGGCGTTGGGGGTAAAAATTATTGATGAGGGTGAGTTACGCACGCTTATTACCGATTACTGACTCACACCATAATATTCACCAGTCTGCCTTCTCTTTAAGCCGCCCGCCGCCGGGACTCAAACCGGCGACCGTCAGTTACCCTTCCCGCCCCAGCGGCTCGATGTTGAGTTCCCCAGCCAGCGCCACCAGTTCGGGGTCGCCGGTCAGCAGGGTGGCTTTGCAGGCTTGCGAGGCCGCGGCGGCGAAAGCATCCGCGTAGGAGATGGAGTATTTCATCTTCAGCCGCGCCGCGGCGAATACGATCGTTTCGTCCACCGGCAGGATTTCGATGGGTAATAACCGCAGTTCAGCCAGAATGTGCTCGGCAAAACGTTCTCCGCGTGCCCTGCCAGTGCGGTAATAAACTTCGCCCAAATTGATGACAGACATCAGCAGCCGGACAGTTCCCTGTCCCGCCTGTTCCAGCAATGCAAGCACCCGCAAATCTGCCGGTGATTCTTTTTTCGAATACGCCAACACTGCCCAGGAATCAAGCAACAAAGTTGCGGTCATTTTCGACTTCCTGGCGGTGCTCTTCTTCGAGTTCTTTCAATACATCTGTCCCGGCCAGGATGCCGTACAGCCGGTCAATAGCGCTCATTGTGACAGGTTCGAGGATGATCTTCCCGTCTACGATACGCGCTTGGAATTGGTCGCCGCTCTTCAGCCGTAGGCGGTCCCGGATGGGTTTGGGGAGCACCACCTGTCCCTTGGAAGATAGTCGGAGTAACACAGCATCTCTCCTTTCTTACGTTTCTAGATATATTGTAAGATGGGCGGGGTGGTTCGTCAAGCGCGATCCACTGAGGGAAAAAACTTGGCTGGCAAGTAAAGGAAAGCCCCTGAAGGCGTATAAACCTCAGGGGCTTCGCCTGACGACTATCCGACCAGCGGCTGTCCGTCTACGCAACTACATTTACTAACCTGCCCTTCACATAAATCACCTGCCGCGGCGGCTTGCCTGCCAGATACTTCTGCACCGCCTGGCTCGCCAACGCAGCAGACTTGACTTGCTCATCCTCCGTGTCCGCCGGGACGACGATGCGGTCGCGCAGCTTGCCGTTGACCTGGATCGGAATGGTGATTTCATCTTCCTGCGCGGCGGCCTCGTCCACTTGCGGCCAGGGCTGGGTGTGGATGGAATATGGCTTGCCGATATGTGCCCACAACTCCTCGGCTATGTGCGGGCAGACCGGGGCCAACATGCGCAGGTAGATGTCAGTCGCTTCGTCCCATTCGGGCGTGCCAACCGCGCCGGCCTCACGCGCTGCATACATCGTGTTCAGCAGTTCCATCAGGGCTGAGACGATGGTATTAAATTCAAAGGTCTCGAAGTCGCGCGTCACCCGGCGCAGAGACTGGTGGACCTTGCGGCGTAGATTCCGCCTGCTTTCGGGGGAGCAAGTACCGGGTCCGGAACGCTCCGACACCAGCGTCCACACCCGCCGCAGCCAGCGCACAGTCCCGTCTATACCGGTCGAATTCCACGGCGCGCCCATGTCCCAGCGGGCGAAGAACATCAGGTAGGCGCGCACCGCGTCCGCGCCGTAGCGTGCCACTAACTTGTCTGGCGCGACCACGTTGCCGCGGCTCTTGGACATCTTCTCGTGGTCCTCGCCCAGCACCATGCCCTGGTTGTGCAACTGGATCATCGGCTCGGCGCCCTCAGTGACGCCCATGTCGCGCAGCGCCTTGTGGAAGAAGCGGGTGTAGATCAAGTGCATGGTGGCGTGCTCGATGCCGCCGGTGTAGGTGTCCACCGGCATCCAGTAGTTGTACTCGGCAGGGTCGAAGGGGGCTTTGTCGTAGTGCGGACTCAGGTAACGCAGATGGTACCACGACGAGCACATGAACGTGTCCATCGTGTCTGTCTCGCGCTCGGCCGCCCCGCCGCAAACCGGACATTGGGCCTGTTTCCAGGTCGGATGCAGTTTCAGCGGCGATTCGCCGGTCGGCTTCCAGGCTACGTCATCGGGCAGCAAAACCGGTAGCTGCTCTTCCGGGACGGGGTTCCAGCCGCATTTCTGGCAGTTAATCATCGGAATAGGCGCGCCCCAGTAACGCTGGCGGGAGATCAGCCAGTCGCGCAGTTTGTAATTGACAGCAAAATCGCCGACACCTTTGGCCTTGAGCCATTGGGTAACTCTCCGTTTGGCTGTCTCTCCTGGCGTACCGGAGAACTCGCCGGAGTTGATCATCGCGCCGTAATCAGCGTGAAACAGCACATCCCGGTAAAACGGCAGGCTGTTGACCATCTCCATCACGGTGCGGTTGTGGTTGACCGGTGGGTAGATGGCTTTACACCGGGCGAGGATTGCCTGGTCGGAGCTAACCCCATCCAGTTCCATGATGCCATCGTCGAAAATGAATAACCAGTGCGCGCCAACGATCTCGTTCCAGTTTCCGGGCTGGAGATGCTGGCGCATCAGCGCGGCGTAGCCGTCTACCTGCTCCCGTCGCAGGGTTACAAATAATCCATCGCCGAGGCTGCCCACTGGAGCCGCGTAAAACTCGATGTTTGCAGTTTGAAGCAGATCAGCAAAGCCGGGTGCTACCGAGCCAGGAAAGACCAGGCTTTTGCTGATCCCATCCGGCCGGTCAATCACCGGGATGATAGGTAAGCCGTATCTGATCGCAAAGGCGAAATCCCGCTCGTCGTGGGCAGGGACGGCCATGATGGCTCCCGTGCCGTAAGTCATCAGCACATAATCGGCGATCCAGATCGGGATTTTCTCGCCGTTGACCGGGTTGACGGCATAGCCGCCGGTGAACACGCCAGTCTTTTCCTTATCCACCGCCTCGCGCTCGATGTCTGTCTGGCGGGCGGCCTGGGTTTTGTAGGCTTCAACTTCGACTTTATGGTCGGGAGTGGTGATCTTCTCCACCAGGGGATGCTCCGGGGATAGCACCATGAAGGTCGCGCCCCATAACGTGTCAGGCCGAGTGGTGAAGACAGTGATCAGTGACCCTTCGACTTCGCTTACCTGTGCCTGCCTGTCCTGGCGGCCAGGCCAGGGCGGTACTGGCGCGGGCAGGGCAGATGACTGATCACTGATTACTGAAAACCGCACTTCCGCGCCCTCAGAGCGTCCAATCCAATTGGTTTGCAAAACCTTCACGCGTTCCGGCCAGTCCATACCTTCGTAATTCAGCAGTTCGTCAGCGTATCTGGTGGTGCGGAAGAACCACTGCTCCAGGTCTTTCTTGATGACCGGCGTCTCGCAGCGCTCGCAGTGCCGGTCCTCGCCCCAGACCTGTTCGCGCGCCAGCGTGGTGTTGCAGTGCGGGCAAAAGTCCACCGGCGACATCTTGCGGTAGGCCAGTCCGTGCTTGTACAGTTGGATGAAAAACCATTCACTCCACTTGTAGTATTGCGGGTTGGAGGAAACGGCCTCGCGCCGCCAGTCCCACATGGCGCCCATCGAGCGCAGTTGCTTGCGCATGTTCTCGATGTTGGCGTAGGTCCACTTTTTTGGGTGGATGCCGCGGCTGATGGCAGCGTTTTCGGCCGGCAGGCCGAAGGAATCGAAGCCAATCGGGAACATGACGTTGAATCCGTTCATGCGCTTGTAGCGGGCGCGGGCGTCGGAGGGCGTCATGGCGTACCAGTGACCGATGTGCAGATCGCCGGAGGGATACGGCAGCATGGTCAGCGCGTAGTGCTTGGGGCGGCTTTCGTCAATATCCGCGTGGTACAGGCCATCGGCTTCCCATTTGGCCTGCCATTTCGGTTCGATTTCTTGAGGAATGTAGTCGTTCATTCTTTATCCTTGTGAACAAACAAAAATCCCTTCATCCACACAGGGACGAAGGGTTGATTCTCCGCGGTACCACCCGGTTTGTCTGTTAGTCTGATAGTCTCACATAGACAATCTGACTAACCGACCACTCATTCGCGATAACGGGCGATTCCGGTGCTGACTACTTTTTTTTATTCATTAGCACAGTCTCCCTTGTGGGGAACAGGCGAGTTCGGTCTTATCGGGCGCTCCGCTGACGCCGTGACGGGCTTCCACCTCGCTCTCCCGTCTCGCTGGCCGGATGACTTACTACTCCTGCGATGCTTTCGCTATGGCTTTTGGCGGTTAGCGTTTAGTCTGTGCTAATTGCTAATGTCTAAACGCTAACGGCTAGTGGACCCAGAGGGATTTGAACCCTCGACCTTCTCAATGCCATTGAGACGCGCTCCCAACTGCGCTATGGGCCCATTCTATTGCGGATTTCGGATTGCAGAAAGTAGATTTCATTGCGTTCCCAATCTGAAATCCGCAATCCGAAATCTACAATCCTGGTGGACCTGGAGGGATTCGAACCCTCGACCTCTTCAGTGCGATTGAAGCGCGCTCCCAACTGCGCTACAGGCCCGCTTGCACCTCATCGGGGCGTTTCTTGGGCGGGTGTGATTTTACTTGAGGCAGAGGTGGATGTCAAGAAAACTATTGTGGCAATTTCGCTGTAAAATAGATATTATCCGCAATAGACAGCACAACATTTTTTGCATCGAATTTTTCCGAAGGACACTTCTCAGGATAAAACCATGAATGAAACTTCCCGCCCCATTTACCGCATCACTGATTTAGCCACAGACGAGCGACCACGCGAACGGCTGGCGCACCTCGGTCCGCAGGCGCTTGCCAATGCCGAACTGCTCGCCATCCTGCTGCGCGTCGGTGTGACCGGCGAGAACGCCGTGCAGGTCGGCCAGCGCCTGCTGCAAGCCTTCGGCGGGCTGGCGGGACTGCATCGCGCTCCCTTCGAGGAATTGTGTCACCAACACGGCATTGGCGAGGCGAAGGCTTCCCAGATTAAAGCCGCCATCGAACTGGGCCGCCGGCTGGCGCTCGAAGCGCCGGAAGAACGCCCGACCATCAACAGCCCCGCCGACGCCGCCGCGCTGGTGGCCTACGAAATGTCCGGGCTGGAGCAGGAACATTTGCGCGTGCTTCTGCTGGACACGCGCAACCGGGTTTTGGATATTGTCGAAGTTTACAAAGGTTCGGTCAACAGCGCCCAGGTGCACGTAGGCGAGGTGTTCAAACCGGCCATCCGGCGCGGGGCGCCAGCCGTTATTGTGTTACACAACCACCCCAGCGGCGACCCGACGCCCAGTCCCGACGATGTGGCAGTGACGCGCGCCATGCTCCAGGCCGGCAAACTGCTGGATATTGACCTGCTGGATCACATGGTCATCGGGCAGGGGAGATGGGTGTCATTGAAAGAACGGGGTTTGGGGTTTGCATAACGCCCGGCGTCAGCCGCAGCGCCTCTGCTACAATATAAGCAAACCCGTTTGGCGAGAATTCTTTTTTTGGGGTGTTATATGACTTTCCGCACGCCGCCTTTTGCGCCCTGCTCGGCCAGTCCCCGCTTTCCAAGCCATCTTTGGAAGACCGTTTACAGCGCCAGTTAGCCCTGTATGAGCTGGGCGTGGGCATCAAAGACCCGATGGATTTCTTCGAGGAGATCACCCGCCATCGGTTAGTAAAGGGGATTTTACCAGTGGAAGTGATCTATACCCCCGAACAACTGGACGCGCTCGTCGCGGCGTATACGGCTTACGCTGCCGCCAATAAACCAGCAGAAGTATTGTTTATCGGTGAGAAAGAAGAGGGGAGAATCCTGTTGCCGGTGGGGGAGTTGAAGGAGAGGTATTAGCCCGCACTCTGTTCTGCTTTTCTTTGGCGTGTGGCGGAAGCCCTTAGCCTGGCAGGAACACCTTGCAAATTCGGATGAGACACCCGCAGCAGCGTTCGTTGCACTGCTTGCGGAAATTCCACAAAAACAAAGTAATCTGCGGAATCGTGTGCAGCCGCTGCCTGCCCTCAGTTTATCGAAGGGTCCGTTTGCAGCCGGTGTCAGGTGCGCTTTATCCTTTCCTTACTGCCTTGAGACTCCAGCCGATGCCAATTCTTCGCGAATAACCTTTCGCAATGTAGCCACAAACTCTCCTCGTTGACTCTGCACATACGCGCGCAGAGCATCATTGATCAATCTTTGATAATTTCCACCGCCACTATTGCTGACTTCTTCTCGAAACCAATTCAAGACATCGGTATCAACACGAACAGTAATGCGGGTTTTCTTCCCTAGAGATGGCGCAATTGGCCCGCGTTTGGCTTGGCTGAAATCGTATTCAGGCAACATTTCAGTATCGTTGGTTTTCATAGACTTTTCTCTCACTCTCTGTTTTATGAGGGTCCCATTGGTAGTTCACGATTTGATTGTATGCACAAAAGGCATACGCGTCAAGGGCTTTCAGGCTGATGTTCTATGGATACCCCATGCAAGCCCGATTTTTGTATGACGGAGCACTAACGGCACCGAGCTCAGCCGCTGCGCGGAGCGAGGAAGCGAAGCAACCGAGCGGGGCGCAGTCGGCTGGAGCGAGTGGTTAGGCGCACTCGACTGGCTTGAATTTCATTCCCGTTTGAAGAACGCTCCCTCCTTCTTGAGGAAGTCCTTGACCAGGTCTATTCCGACGAGGACAACCAATCCCCAACCCAAATAGGTGGAAAGCGGCGCGAACCATGGTCCAGGCCAATCGAATCCCATAGCGAGGCCAACTAAGGTGCCAATCAACCATATCGTGAAGCTGCTTAATCGTCCCTTCATCGGCACTCTCTCAAACTCTTCATCGGTTATCTGTCTCTTTGCTCTTTTTTCATACTTTTCTTTTAATTTCTTGGATTCAACTTGTAAGTGCAACAGACTGTTCTAAGAATACCTCAACAG
>DYHT01000038.1 GCA_020723995.1 Chloroflexus sp. | reverse complement strand
CTTGCTCCTATTCGCTATTCCTCAGGAAAGGACTTGACTTCATGATAGTAAGCTTGTTGCGTCATGCCGGTTTTCGGGCGGTGATCGTCGCCGAGAATATTTTCCCTTTCAGCCCGGCGGCCTCGATGAGTTCGCTGGCGTCGCCTTTCGGCTGGACTTTGACATCGGTAAATCCGGCGTCGGCCAATCCGGTCGTATATTCTTTTACGTCCAGCGCGCCGGCCACGCACGCGCCCCAGGCTTCCATGTTCTTCTGCAATTCTTCGGGGAGCGGACCGTCTGTGACAATGTCGGAGACGGCTACCCGTCCGCCCGGCCTCCCCGACGCGGGGTCGGGACTTCGGAGGACGCGGAATACCTCGCGGAAAACCTGCGGCTTATCCGGCGAAAGGTTGATGACGCAGTTCGAGATGACCGCGTCCACGCTGGCATCTTTGACCGGCAGTTTTTCAAGATACCCCTCGCGGAACTCGACATTCGTAATCCCCATCCTGACCGCGGCGGTGCGGGCGCGCTCGAGCATCTCGGGCGTCATGTCCACGCCGATAACGTGACCGCTTTCGCCAACTCTTTTGGCGGCGAGGAAACAGTCCAGTCCGCCGCCGGAGCCGAGGTCCAGCACCGTTTCACCGGGCTGGAGCGCGGCAACGGTGATCGGGTCGCCGCAGCCGAGGCTGAAGTTGGCAACGTCACCCGGCAGGTTGGTGAGCAATTCATCCGGGTAGAGCAGGTTGCTCCCGCCGCAGCAGGAACTGCCGGAGCGGGCGTAGTCCGCATAATGTTCGCGGACGCTTTCGTGGATGGGGTTGGTGGTTTGAGTCATTGGTTCATCCTGTCATATAGATGGTTATCAATGGATTTCGGCAAAAAGAATGGGACGCGTGCCGTGGTGCGTCCCGAACGGGCTTCGGTGGATTACTTGATGGTTTTGGCAGATTCGGTTTCCGGCGCGAATTTGAGCACCAATCTTCCGCAACAGGTTGCCATGCTCTCCTGGTTGAGCGAATAAAAGGCTTGCTTGCCCTCGTTGCGCACGTTGACCAGCCCGGCCTCGCGCAAAATGGCGAGGTGGTGTGAAACGGTGGGCTGCGAGACGTTGAGTTGCTCGACAATCTCGTTGACCGAGAGCCACTTGCAGCAGCACAGGCTCATGATCTTCTGGCGTGTTTCGTCGGCCAGGGCTTTCGCAAAGAGAACAGGATTAGGAGTTTCCATATTGATGAACGTCTATTTGATATTATATAGATAATTGTCTATTTGTCAAGAGGTCAGTCATTCGATATTTCTAATGGCTGGAATCGGGAGCGCGCTCACCTTTTCCGCAATGGGGTAAGCCAGATTGCCAGGGTAAGTGATGAAGAGTTGATCGAGTTCCAAATCTTCGAGCGCGGCGCGCATGGACGGCGTCAGGCGCGGCGCGTCGACGCGTTTGCATTCCACGCCGATGCGGCGTCCGTTTTTGAGCAGGAGCAAGTCCAATTCAACGCCGCCGTGTGTCGCCCAGTAATAGACTTCATCGGGCGCGGCGGCTTTGATCGTTTCTTCGATTGCATATCCTTCCCACGACGCGCCGCCTTTGGGATGCGTCTGCAGATCCAATTCGGAGCGAATGCCGAGCAGGTAGTGCAATAATCCCGTATCGCGGAAATAGATTTTTGGGGCTTTAACCTGCCGCTTTTTGAGATTCGCGAACCAGGGTTGGAGCACGCGTACCATGAAGACACCTTCCATAATATCCAGGTATTGACGCGTGGTCGGTTCGCTGATCCCCAAGGAGCGGGCAGGCTCGGAGGCTTTCCAGGTCTGTCCGTGGTAATGTGCCAGCATTGTCCAGAAGCGCAACAGGGTCGAGGCAGGAGTGCGGACCCCCCATTGCGGCAGGTCGCGCTCCAGAAAGGTCTGGATGAAATTTTTGCGCCAGGCGAGACTATCGGCATCGGAACTTGCGAGGAAAGAAAGGGGAAACCCGCCGCGCAACCAATGTCGAGATAGCGAATCCGCGCCCACTTCTGCGAGGCTAAAACCGCTGATGGAAACCGTCTCGATCCGCCCTGCGAGTGATTCGGAGGAAGCGCGGATCAAATCCGGCGCGGCGCTCCCCAAAATGAGAAAGTGCGCCGGCAGGGGATTGCGGTCGCACAGCACGCGCAGGACAGGGAAGAGATTCGGCATGCGCTGGATTTCGTCAATCACAACGAGGCCGCGCAGGTCGCGCAGGGCGGTCATGGGTTCTTGCAAACGGGTCAGGCTGGTCAGGTCTTCGAGGTCGAAATAATTGAGCGCATCGGCAGGGACAAACTGGCGCGCCAGTGTGGTTTTGCCTGATTGGCGCGGTCCGATCAGCGCAACGATACGGCTGCGCCCGAGGGCCGTTCGAATGGCGTTTTGAAGCACTTCTCTCTTGATCATGGAGGTAGTTTACCACGAAAAAGGAAAGTATTGGGTTGGAATTTCAAGGCTGCCAGCCCAGCCTCGCGCAGGATGGCGAGGTGGTGCGAAACCGTTGGCTGGCTGACGCCGGTCTGCTTGACGATCTCGTTGACCGAGAGCCATTCGCAGCAGCATAATACAAAATGCGCCCATTGCGGGCGCATTTATTTTTCAAGCGAACACCTATTCGCCAGTTTCGGACTTCTTCTTTTCGGAGGCAGTTTCCTTGCCATCGCTTTTTTCTTTCTTCTCTGCCTTCTCTTCCGCAGTCTTGTTCGACTGTCCGGAGGGGGAATGGTGGTCGGTAGCGTAAAAACCGGAACCCTTAAAAACGATCCCTACCGGTGTGTAGACTTTGTGCAGGCTTTTCTTGCCGCATTCCGGGCAACGCGTCAGCGGCTGGTCGCTGAACTTCTGCGGCCGGTCAAATTGCATACCACAAGTTCCGCAACGATATGTATAAACAGGCATACTTTCCTCAAACTTCCTATTGAATGACGGGGGGGAATTATAGCACACTCGGCAAGGAGTGCAAGAGGAGAATTTGGATAAATTTCTCCCCAAAACGCTTGACATTTCCAGATTTGTGCTATAATTAGAACATACGTTCTGGTTTACGTCTTCGACAAACAGCGATCCGGCGATTAACTTATTAGGAGATTGACATGAAAATCGGTATGCTCTGGTTTGACAACGATCCCCGCACCGCGCTGACAGCCAAAGTCGAGCGCGCCGCGGATTATTACCGGCAGAAATATGGCCACATCCCTGACCTCTGTCTGGTGAACCCCGGCATGTTGGCCGAACCCTTGTTCAAGGCCGGCAAGGTTTCTGTCCGCCCGAACCGGCTGGTGCTGCCCGGTCACCTGTGGATCGGCGTGGAAGAAAAGAACTATGGTAGCTCGTAGAGCTACCACTTATCCTCCCCCAGCGCAACGACAAGGGCGATTGCGTGCGTCCCGCTGTGACTCAGGCTGACCGACCAATGGGCCAGTCTGAGTTTTTTTGCGATCCTTTCTACTCTATCGTGCAGAATGATGGCTGGTGCCTCGTATTCTCCCCCGCGGATTTCGATCTCCTGCCAGGATACCGGCCCGATACCTGTACCCAGAGCCTTCGAAACAGCCTCCTTGGCCGCGAAACGCACTGCCAGCGATTCGACTCTCCCGGCGCAGTATTTGAGTTCGGCCGGGGTGAAAATACGCGTCAAGAAGCGCTCGCCGTGGCGGTCGAAGGCGGCGCGGATGCGTTCAATCTCAATGATGTCAATTCCTGTTTTCAATATCATGTTTATGCCGCCGTACTTACGAAGCAGTTGGATATTACGGTCCGGCGATGGCGATTGCCAATTGATCAGGATGGAAGAACTTGCGGGCGGTTTGCAAAACATCTTCCAGCGAAACGGCGCGCACCATGTCTGGGAAGCGACGGTAATAATCCAGGCCCAGATCAAAGCGTTCGATGTTCAACAAGGCGTTGGCAACGCCGGCATTGGATTCCAGTGAAAGTGGCAGGCGCCCGATAAAATTGGCTTGGCTGTCAGCCAGCTCGTCCGCAGAGACGCCATTCTCGATGAAACGGGTGATCTCGGCGCGGATCAAGTCGGCCGCCTTTGTGACGTTGCCGGGGTTGACCCCCGCACTGACCTCCCACGAGCCGGGGCCGATGCCCGCGCTCAGGCTGGAATAGGCATAGTATGCCAGGCCGGATTTTTCGCGCACCGCGTCGCCGATGCGCCCCATCATGCCAAACTGACCCAGTACAGAGTTGCCCAGCGAAGCGGGGAGATATTCGGGGTCGCGACGCGCCGGGCCATAACCACCGAGGACAATGTCGGATTGGGACTTTCCGACGATGGTCACGCGGCGGGTAAGGGTCTCATTCAGGGGCGTCAGGAGGGGCAAGGCCGGAGGTTCAGGTTGCTGCGGGTTCTCCCAGTCACCTAGCACACGCGCCACCTGCTGCATGGCTTCCTGTGGTTCGACCGCGCCGACCACGGCGATGACCATACCGCGCGGCCCGTAATTACGACGATGGAATTCCGCCAGGTCATCGCGGCAGATGGCCTGAATGGTCTCCGGGAAACCGTCTTCCGGGCGGCTATAGGGGTGATTGGCGAAGACGATCTGATCGAAGGTCAGGGCAGCCATATCGGCGGTATCCTGGGCGCGGATGGCCAGCCCGGTCAGCAACTGGGCGCGCAGCTTCTCGACCTGCTCGCCAGGGAAGGTCGGCTGGCGGATGACTTCGGCCAGGGTGTTGAGCAGCAGGGGTAGGTCTTCGGCCAGGCAGCGGCCGCTGAATCCGATTGTGTGCGATCCGGCGCTGAAAGACAGGCTCGCGCCGCAGGATTCGAGCGCATCGTAGATTTGCTGGAAATCCCGCTGGCTGCTGCCGCGCATCAACGCCGAGGCGGTGAAATCGGCCAACCCGAGTTTCTCGTCCGTGTCGAAGAGGCTGCCGGCTTGGAGATATCCGCTGATCACGACCGATGGGCTGTTGAAGTTGGTCCGGCTAAGGAAGACGATGCCATTCGCTAAGGGGAAACGTGTAATATCATCCGAGCCGGGCAAAGATTTCAGATTACTGATGGTAGATGGCTGATGGCGGCTCATTGGGCCTCCCCGTTTCCGGTGGGAATGTAAGTGCCGATGATCCGGTTCTGCGGCTGGAGGATTTGTTGCGCAACGCGTTGGACATCGGCGGGCGTGATGGCGGCCAGTTTTTCCAAATAGTCGAGGAACCAATCGTAGGTAGCGAACATCTCGGCGTGACCCAGCCAAAAAGCCTGGTTGGTGATGTTCTCGCTTCCGTAAGCGAACATGGCTCTCGCCTGCTTGATGGCGCGGGCGACCTCGTCTGCTGAAACGATCTCGTCTTGAATGCGTTTGATCTCGTCCTCGAAAGCCGATAGGACTGCCTCGGGTTGCCTCTGGGGGTGGACGGTGATGGTGAGGGTGTACAGGAACGGGTCAATGGTTGTGGCGGCGCTTCCGCCGAATCCCACGGCCAGTTCTTTTTCGACCAGGGCGCGGTACAAGCGCGAAGTCTTGTTGGAGATGCCCCCGCCGCCGAACATGTTCAGGCTGCTGGGACCGGCCAGCAGGCTATCCAGGACGGTCAACGGGAAGAAATCCGGGTCGCAGCCGGATGGGGTGTGGTAGCAAAGTTGAAGGTAGGTCGTATCGCCCGGCCCCTCGACCGAGAGGCGGTGTTCGCCGCTCTGCGGCGGTTCGGGGCGAGCCAGGCGCGGGGGTGTCGCTCCGGCCAGGATCGGTTCGAAAAGCTGGCAGATGCGCTTGAGCATTGTCCCGGTATCAAAATCACCGGCCAGGGACATGACCGCGTTGTTAGGCAGGTAGTAGCTGCGGTAATGCTGGTAGAGGTCATCGCGACTCATAGTCTTCAGGTCGGCAAGGTCGCCAATGATCTCGTGGTGATAAGGGTGGACGCGAAAGGCAGCCGCCTGCACAGCCTCGCCGAGCAGGAAGAGCGGTTCGTTCTCGCTACCCTCGCGTTCCGAGATGATGACGGTGCGTTCGGAGGCCACCTCCTCAGGGTCGAATGTGCTGTTGACCATCCGGTCTGCTTCCAGGCGCAGGGCCAGGTCTATCTTATCGCCTGGCATGGTCTCGAAATAGGTCGTCCAGTCCATGTAGGTGAAGGCGTTCCACATTCCCCCTTCACGCGAGATGGCTTTATCCAATATGGAAGCTGGGAACTTGGGCGTCCCCTTGAACTGCATGTGTTCGACCCAATGGGATATTCCGGTGCGACCGGAAGGCTCATCTCTGGAGCCGACGCGATACCAGACCCAACTACTGATGATGGGCGCGGTGTGGATCTCTTTCAAAAGGACTTGTAGACCGTTGGCAAGCGTGGTGTGGGTAATTGAATCGGACATTTATTCTCCAGAATTGGTCTATTCTATCAGGTTTTACAAGTGACAGTCACTTTTATTCCGATAAAGCCTGATTCGAATATAACATAGAGTGGCAAAACATGTACTGGCAATATCAAGGCAATAGGATTGGGTATCACGCGCCAGATCGAAGCGGACACTGTCATTTTTGCCATTGGCGATAGTGTGGATAAAGATTTTTGTCTGCCGGTATACAACAATGGTTATGTTACGGTCTCCGCGCCTCGTTATCCTGTTGACGGAGTCTCATACGAGGCTTTTGACCCGGACAGTGGAAAACCGGTCGAGAAAGTGTTTCTGGCCGGTTGGGCGCGCCAGGCCAGCACCGGCCTGGTGGGCGCAGCCCGTAAAGACGGCGAGAGCGCCGCACAGGCAATTCTCCAGTTCCTGCAAACTCAGCCAGCGATGTTAGATGTGGAAAACGTTTTCGATAAGTTCGTGAAAAGGCTGGAGGAAACGCATGTACATGTAATCTCGAAGAAGCGACTGGCGCGGCTGGAAGAGGCCGAGCGCGCCGAAAGCCAAAAACGCGGCCTGCAGCTATTCAAATTTGCCACGAACGAAGAAATGTTCACGGCCATTGGGCTTTGATAAGGCGGAATAAATGCACCCCGGTGGGGTAGATGGAAAACCTTGAACGCGCAAAAGCAGGTCGGATTTGCAATCCGACCTGCTTTGGTTGTGCCTGAAAGCTGCTTACTATTTTGGCGTCAGTTTGAGATATATTCCCTCAGGCTATGTTCAACCGCGTAGGCGGCCGCTTCGGCGCGGTTACTCACCCCGAGTTTGGAGAGAATACTGCTGACGTAATTGCGCACCGTGCCCTCACCCAGGAAGAGAATTTTGGCGATCTCCCGGTTGGTCTTGCCTTCGGAGACCAGGAGTAGCACGTGCTTTTCCTGCTGGCTGAGGTGCGCGAAGGCAGAGGCCTCTTCCTCTTTGACTGCCCTCCGCACTTCCTGGAAGACGCGCTGCGTGACGGCCGGGTCGAGCAGGGCCTCGCCGCGCCCAACAGCCTCGATTGCCTTCACCAGGTCCTCACCGCCGATCTGCTTCAATACATAACCGGATGCCCCGGCGCGGATGGATGAAAACAACATTTCGTCCTCGGCATACGAAGTCAACATGACGACCTTTGTTTCCGGGAAGCGGCGTGTAATCTCCTCGCAGGCCTCGATCCCGGAAGAACCGGGCAGGCGGATGTCCATCACGACCACATCTGGCTGCGTATTGCTGACCATTTCAATGGCTTCGCGCGCTGTGGAGGCTTCGGCGACCACGTCGAATTGCGGATGGCGTTCCAGCAGGGATTTCAAGCCCAGCCGGACGACTTCATGATCGTCCACTAGAAGTATGCGTTGCTTGGTCATGCGGGTGCTTACCTCCATGCTGGAAGTATATTCGAGAGTGGGTTGTCTGGCAAGGACAGAAAAACGGCCGTTGAGGGCCGTTTTTCTATATTGACTTATTTCACCTTGACCGTGATCGTCTTGGGCTTGACTTCCTCGGCCTTGGGCAGGGTGATGGTCAGGATGCCGTCCTCGAACTCTGCCTTGGCTTTGTCGGCCACGACATTGGTCGGCAGGCTGAGGCTTCGCTCGAAGGAACCGTGGCGATGCTCGCGGATATGGTAGGCTTTCTCCTTGACCTCTTCCTTTTCCTTCAACTCGCCCTTAACGGTGAGCATGTCGCCCGTCACTGAAATCTGCACATCGCTGGCTTTTATGCCAGGCAGCGTGACTTTGACTATAACATTGTCGTCTGTTTGGTACATGTCAATGGCCGGCATCTGCCAGGAGGTGCCAAGGTCGAGTGGGCGGGTGAAGGCGTCGTTGAACAGGCGATCCATCGCCTCGCGCAACGAGACCATCTCGCGCATGGGTTCCCAACGGATTATATTGGACATGGTTGACTCTCCTTTCTCTCCGATAAAGGTTGTTTCAGGTTTTAAGATACACGGTTTGCGTTAGAAATACGCAAACCGGGTGTAAAAATAACGTTAGAAAAGCGGGTTATTCTTTCGGTGGTGTTTCATAATGAGGTATCGGAGAGCGGGTTTCGATACCCACCATTCGTTTTGGCGGCTATGCCTGCACTCGTGCCGCAGGCACAAGTGGAAAGCCGCCCTACGAGCGTGTGCCAACTAGAATGAAATACACCTTATTCTTTTTATTCTCGCCGGAAATCTACGAAGCGGTACCCTACACCCCGCTCGGTCAGGATGTATTTCGGATTGGCCGGGTCTTTCTCCAGCTTTTGACGCAGATAGTTAATGTAGAGACGGACGTAGTGCGGCTCATCACGATATTCGTAGCCCCACACCTTCGCCAGCAACTGGTCGTGTGAGATCACCCAGCCCGCATTTTGCATCAGGTGGAAAAGCATGCGGTATTCTGTGGGACGTAATTTGACGATCTTGCCTTCCAGCCAGATTTCATGTCGGTCGAAATCAATCTTCAAGCGTTCGTCCACCTGGATCAACCCGTGCATGCCGCCGTCAGCACCTTCGCTGCGCCGCAAGACGGCCTTGACGCGGCTGACCAGTTCACGCGGGCTAAATGGCTTGGTGATATAGTCGTCGGCGCCCTGCTCCAGGCCACGGACGCGGTCATCTTCCTCGCCCTTGGCCGTTAACATGATGACCGGCACATTGCCGATCTCACGTATCATTTGGAGCACTTCGAAGCCGTCCAGGTCTGGCATCATGATGTCCAATAAGACGAGATCAGGCGTGGCGTCCCGCAGACGCTGAAGGGCTTGTTTACCGTTAAATGCCTCAGCGACGATAAAGCCGTCGTGTTCTAAGTTCAGACGAATAAAACGCACCATGCGTTCCTCGTCGTCAACGATCAGTATCCTGCGCTGTTTTAGCGATTTGTCGTCCATGGGATTATTCCCTCACGAAACCGATAATTTCCTCTTCTACCTGGCTGGGTAAGACCTCGATGAAAGAAATTTGGTTGACCGGCCAGATGACAGTCACGACATTGTTTTGCAGGTAGTGGACATCTTTGCCGTCCCGCCGCCGTGGGCTGTGGATGGTGACTAATGTGTCAGTGGGGCTGGGCAATTCATTTATCTCGCCAACAATTGGGTCTTCGTTCGTAATGTGGATAATGATTGTTTGTGACATATATGCACCTTGCTTTACTTTTCGTCCTGGCTGAATAGAATTTGGAGTTTTAGCTTGCCCAAGTGGATCGTATCCCCATGGGCAAGAACATGCTCAACTTGTGGCGCGAGACGGATCCCGTTCACGCATGTACCGTTGGATGATCCCAGGTCCATAATCACGATCTTATTCTTCGTTTTTTTCAAAACTGCATGGAGGCGTGAAACACCGCTATCGAAGGCATTATAGGGCGTCAGGTCTATATCTGGCATGATCGGCTGGCCCTCGGAGACTCTACCCAGGGAGAATTCCCTCCGCTCGGCCAGGGGTAAGATTTGTCCACTCTCAACGATGTGCAACGAAATCCACGCTCCGGGCGCGGCCGCGGGAGCAGCAAATTTTGGATCAGTACCTGGATGGACGGCCGGGTTGTTTCTGGTCAGTTGGGCTTTGAGCAGGTCGGCATCCACGCTGGCAATGAATTGTGCGCCGCATTGGCTGCAGAACAATGCCCCGCTAATTTCTTTATACTGGCAGTTTGGGCAAATGATCATGGTCAATGTTCCTTCTGCCTGGGTAAAAGCAGGGCGCGGGTACCATACTTGATTTGTTTCTCACCCTCGCGTGTGAACACCTTTTTACGTTGAATGTGTTCGGCTTCCATAAGGGCGGTATGCGCCAAACCTCGTTCGCCCTGTTCGAGCAGGTTAGTCGCCAGTCGCTGTAAGCGTTGAGAGGCTTGGGTATACTTTCCTGCCGCGACCTCCAGGCGAGCTTGTTCCTGAAGGCGATAAAGACTAAGACGAGAAAGCGCTTGCAGGATTTCTTCTGGAGGCGTTTGCAATCCAGATGAATTGCTCACAGGTAGCATGAGACGGGTTTTAATGGGAGGAACGGGGTAGGGGTGCGTCGCGACTGAGACCTCAAGCTCCCCTGCAAGCAATGAGACGACCTCGGCTTGGTCGCCGGGAGGTTGGAGCATGAACTCGAGCAGGATTTTTAGACTAACATCTCTCAGGATCGGGCCGAGGTGCAATGGGCTTTCTACCGGCAGAAGCCCGGCCTCTGGGTGCAGCCGAAATGCGTAGCGCAGGTCTACGTCCTCGCTGACCTTGAATTGTAAAGTGCTTTCTTCGGCGTAAACCTGTCCGAGTTTGTCGAACTTCTCGATCAGGATGTGCTGGATATCCTCCGGCCGCGAGACGAAAAGGCTGCTGCCACCCGTCAGGCTGGCGATTTTATCCAAAAAATCATCGTTCCATTCATTCCCAATACCCAGCCCACTGATGCCGATACCGGCCTCGGCGGCTTTTTTTGCCAGTTCCAGGCACTGCTCTTCATCGCCGTAGGTGCGGCCATCCGTAAGCAGGATGATGTGGTTGACGTGGGATTTCTTTAGACCACGTCGCACCTCGTTATATCCGTTTTCTAATCCCTGGAAGATTTCTGTCCCGCCAGAGGTCTGGAGCATCTGGATGCGAGCTTCCAGCTTTTTCAGCTCGATACTTTCTGTGGCGGGGATGATTGTCTCGGCGCGATCGCTAAAAGCCACGACCGAAAGGGTATCATCCGGGCGCGAGCGCCGCAGCAACAGGATGGCGGTGGCCTTGACGATATCCATGCTTTTACCCTGCATGGATGTCGAGCGGTCCAGAACCAGGCACAGGTTGAGCGGCGGCGCGGGGGGAGTACTTGAGTCAATCGCGGCTGAATACTCGAGCAGGACGTAAATCAATTGCGGCTCCCGCATGCGCGTCACTTGCTGCCGGCTGTAGAGTATTTTTTGCCGGATAAGGTCGCCTTCGGCCGGTTCTGGCGGGAGTGAGGCGTCGTATTTGGCGCGCTTTTTGAGGTCCGCGAGTACTTCGTACGCCCCTTGGATCTCGAGGAAGAGTTCAGAAGCCTGGGCGGAACTTGTTCTATCTGGGTGAAGGCGGCGAGCGGCCTTATGATATGCATGCCGAATCTCTTCGGGTGAGGCATCCCGTCGCAGGCTGAGAAGAGCATAGTAGTCAGAATTTTTGGGCATCCTAACCAAATAACTGAACCAAAATCGCGCTGATATTATCTGGCCCGCCGGCGGCGTTAGCCGCCGCGATCAGATTTTGGCAAGCCGCCTGGAGATTGGTCGATTCACCGATAATCTGGAAAATATCTTCTTCTGGCAAGACACCCCACAGGCCGTCGCTGCACAGCAGAATGTATCCGGGTTGCGGGAAAGGAGTAGTGAAAATATCCGGTTCGAGCACCTCGCCCTGACCAATCGCCCGGTACAGGACGTTGCGCTGGGGATGGACGATGGCTTCCTGCGCGGTTATCTGGCCGAGTTCTTCCAGGCGCCTGACGAGCGAGTGGTCGCGAGTAAGAATCTCAATCCGCCTGTCGGGACGGAGGATATAAGCGCGGCTGTCACCGATGTGGGCAAAGGTCACCTGCACGCCGAGGACAAGGGCGGCGGTCAGTGTAGTGCCGCCGCCCGGCGCGGCCTGCCGCACAACGCGCTGCGCTTCGTCAAAAGCCATGCGCATGAGTTCCTGGAGCGACTTGTTCATCGGTTCGGCTGGGTTGAGGATGTAGGGAAGCAGTTTCTGCAGGAGATTCCCGGCAACTGCGCGCATGGCTAGTGTGCTGGCGACTTCACCATGCTGGTGTCCACCCATCCCATCCGCAATGATATACAGGCCGAGCGGGACATTGTTGGTATCACTACCGATTGTAATTGAGAATGAAAACAGGCTGTCTTCATTATGGTCGCGTTGTTTTCCAACCGAATACCCGCAGCCGGCGTTCAATTGCTGTGGCACATAATGTAAGCCTTTGGCCAGGGCAGCTTGGATTTGCTGATCCAGGAGCGGCGCCGTGCTCACGTTAGCGAAGGGGAGGTTGGAGGCCTTTGAGCGTTTCTTACCACGGAGGATGCTTGATAACTTCACTTGGAGTCTCCTTGAGTTACTTAACCTGCTCAGGCTAACAGAGCGTATAGGAAGTGGTCAGAAGAACCCACATAGACAATATCATTATAGACCAAAGGGGCGCTGGTGATGGCTCCCCGGGTGGTATATTTCCAGCGCAAGCGCCCCGTACGATATTCCAGGCAATACAGATTACCATCCGCGGTACCGCAATAGAGCGAATCTTTGTAGACGACCGGCGATCCGCTGACCTGATGCTCGGTGCGAAAACGCCAGACTTCCTTTGAAGTGCGCGCCTCGATGGCATAAATAAATCCATCCGCAGATCCGGTGAAGATCAGCCCCTCGCTCAGATAAGGTGAGACGATGGAGCCTTTTCCCATGCGGAAACGCCAGATGACCCAGCCGGCGCGTGCATCCACTGCATAAAAGCTGCTGTCCAGCGAGCCAAAGTAAACGACGCCTTCTTCCACCCAGGGTGAGGAGGTGACAGCCAATTTTGCCTTGTAGCGCCACTTCAATTCACCCCCAAAACCGATGCAATAGAATTCTCCGCTCTCGCAGCCGGTAAATACGGCATCGTTGGTCACGAAAGGCGTGGAGCGGATTGGCGCGACCGTCTCGAAACGCCAGGAGGCGCGGCCGGTCAGCACATTCACTGCATGGATGCGGGCGTCGTCTGAGCCGAAGAAGACATGCCCTTCGGCGATGCGCGGTGAAGAACGCACAGGCCCTTCGGTATAATAAGTCCACAATACTTTCCCGCTCCGCGCGCTGACGACGTGCAGGCGATAGTCTTCCGAGCCGAAGTAAATATTGTTCTCGTAAGGTGCCGGACGTGTGACCACTCCGCCGTCTGTAGCGTATTTCCATTGAAACTCACCGCTGGCCGCATCCAGGGCATATAGATTATGATCATAGGAGCCAACGTAGATCGCGCCGTTGTAATGAATTGGTGTGCTGCGGATTTCATCTTCGCACTGGAAGGTCCACAGAGGCTTAAGGCCGCTGGACGGAATTGCGGCGGTCGTCCCAGCGATGCGGTTGAGCACGCCTGTCTTGCGTCCGGCGGTAATCAAGGCCTCCTTCATGGCATCTGCGCTCGGGTAGCGGTCTTCCGGGTTGTATTGGAGAGCAGTGTTGATGACAGCTTCCAGTTCCGCGGATACCGCCGGGTTGATCTTCCGGACGGGTCGTTCGGAGAAGGAGAAAGGCGGTTCCAGTCGCGGGTCGCGGCGGGTGAGGGCATGATGCAGCGTCGCGCCCAGGGCGTAAATATCCGCCAGGGGCGTCGCCTCGCCGCGGTATTGTTCGGGTGGAGAATATCCCTCCGTGCCGATCATCGTACCTTTTTGCCCCGCCTGAAAGGGTCTGGCGATGCCAAAGTCTACCAGCACAACGTGCTGAGACTGGTTGATCATCACGTTGGAGGGTTTCATATCGCGGAAGATGATCGCATCCGGCTTGTGGGCATGCAGGAAATTGAGCACATCGCACAACTCGATCGCCCAAACCAGAGCTTGCTCCTCGAGCAGGAAACCCTCGGTTTCCTCGATGACCGCCTCGAGGTCTTTCCCGTTGATGAATTCAAGCACCAGGTACGAGCGCTCCCCATGCGAGAAATAGTCATAAATTCTGGGAATAGAAGAATGGTTCAAGGTGGCCAGGATATTGGCCTCGCGCTCGAAATTCCGGACGATGGTCTGGCGGATTAGCGGATCAGAGGCGTTGTTGATCATTTCTTTGACGGCAACCAGCTTGACCACGTTCGGGAAGTGCAGGTCGCGCGCCCGATAAACCGAGCCCATGCCACCCACCCCGATCACATCTTGGATCACGTAGCGGTTAACGAGCGTAACCCCGGTCAAAATTTGTTGATCCGCCGATTCGCCGCCTGCCTCTTCTTTGATTGGACCGGTGATATTCTTTGTGTTGTCCAGACTAGCCTCCTTACCGCGCACAGAACTGGTACGAATTATAGCCATCAAAGAAGGAAATAGCAACCTGTCTGACACCTTGCAGAGATGTCAGCTTTAAGGCAAAATACAGCCCGGAGTGTCGAAATGAAGATATTGGCTGTCAGCGACCAGATTGATGAATGCATCTACACGTCCCAGCTCCAGGAGCGTTTCGGTGACGTGGATCTCGTCGTCAGCTGCGGCGACCTGGCCTACGAGTACCTCACTTTCAAGCCGCGCTATTTCCTGCACGGGCATACCATGCCGATGGGCAAACTGGCGTCGCGGGTAACACGAGTGGGCGCGACGACGGTTATCAATGTGTTTTCCTGTCATCTCTTCGAGATAGAACCACCATGAGCGATGAACTGGCTTTCCGCGTAAAGGATTCGTCGGCAGCTTGAACCGCTACCAGCAGTTTGACCGGGCTTTCTTGCCGAAAAGGAGCGATAGCGCCGAGCGCTGGCAGTGCATTGACCGCGCCTTCTCTATGAGGATATCAGCCTGCCGCCGGTAGTGCTTTATAAGGTTGGCGAGGTCTACTTCGTGGTCGATGGTCACCATCGCGTCTCGGTCGCCCACGAACAGGGGCAGGTTTTCATAGACGCCGAGGTGCGTGAATGCCTGACTAAAATCAACATCACGCCCGACCTCAAACCGGAAGATTTGGAGATCCTGGGTGAGAAGGTGAATTTCCTTGAACGCACCGGTCTCGACCGCATCTGCCCGGGGGCGAACATTAAATTGACCATCAGTGATATTCTCAAAGAATTCCCCGGCAAAACCGAAGGCGACTTGTACTTGTGGGTACTCGACAACCAGCGTCATCTTTCTCAGGCGGGGCGCAACCTGCAGCCGCCGGAAGAGGCCGCCCGCAAATTCGTGCAAGGCGTGGAATAGAAATGTCAGGAGAAATATGACCAACTTCCCCTTCCGAACGAGTGGACATCTTCCGCGCCGCCCTGGCAGTCCACGAAACGCACCCGGACTTCCGCCTGCTGGCCGGCACCGGTACGCCCAGCCTGTCTGAAACGGTCCACCTGACGCGGGCCGACTTCGACCTGGGCTGCGACGGCGTGGTCGTCCTGCCGCCGTATTTCTTCCGCAAGGTCAGCGACGAAGGCCTGTTCGCCTTTTTCAGCCATCTCATCCGGCGCGCCGTTCCATCTGATGGCTGCCTGCTGGGCTATCATATCCCCTCGCTGACGGGCGTCGGCTTTTCGATCGACCTGCTGACGCACCTGAAAAAGACCTTCCCGCGCCAGTTCACAGGTATCAAGGACTCCTCTCACGAGGCCGGCTTCGCCCACACCCTGGGCGCTCGCTTTGGGAGTGATCTGCTGGTGCTGACCGGCATGTGCTGGCAGGTTACATGCCTTTCCCGCCAATACTGAAGGCCATGCTTGCGCGGCTGCACGGCTTGCCGCGCTGGGCTGTCCGACCGCCGCTGCTGGCGGCGACAGATGAAGTCGTTGAACGGGCAGCCCATGAGTTGAACGAAGACGCTCCTAGGGCATCTCCTCTCGTTTCTACAACAAAGATACACCTTTTCGCCAATTAATCAGGCCTTTTTCTATGAGAAGAAAACGCACCAACGGTTAGGTTAGGCCGCTTTTCTTGTTGGCGAAACAACTTTGCTTTCTTTGCCTGACGGCTCTGCCACCGCCTCCCAAAAATCGTTGCGCGATAAACCCTTCCCCCCCTTGATACCTTGTCGTGATTTATTCAGTATGGCTTGGAAGCGCGGCGAACGTGACAAAACCAAGTTTTCTAAATCTTCCTCATCTGCTGGCGCAAGCGACAGTGGCAACGGCGCACACCATCGCACGTGTGGTGTACTTGTGCTGAGCCTGTCGAAGCATCAAATACATGAAAAAGAAAGCCGCGAAACTGGGCTTTCAGCTTGTCCCTGCATAAGCATTAAGCATGGACAGCAAAAGGCGTCCTCGTATTGAAGATGCCTTGTTTTGGTTTAATCACTTGGCGGAAATACACCGCACTTCGCAGGAATTTACCTGAATTTTCGCGCCGTGCTTAACATTCCGAGCGAATTTGCATGAAATGAACGATCTGATGAGGGGCAAAATGGCGCTCGTGATGATGTTGTTTCTGAGAACGTGATGTTGGGTTGCACCCTATATTGTATAGGCCGCGTTTTCAACCTTGGGACGCTCACTCCGTAGCCGACATCCCATGCCTTGCCTATGTCATGAGTGTGGCGCGCACCTGTGCCAAGTGATCCTCGGCATGCGACACAATAAACACTTCTATGATGTCCGTCACGGTCATCTCGCCCCGCCGGAGGTGAATGCCCTTCTTCTGACGCTCAACGAGCGACATACCCCGAATCATGCTTATGGCCGTGCGCATCTCATCGTGTAGCAGTTGTAATAACTCGTCCGGGTTTCCGGTGGCGCCCCGTTGAACGCCTGCGAGCCGCTCGGGCGCATCCAGGGAGCGACCGAAAGGGGGTAGCTCAGCCGTCATGGCGATGATGACCCGGCAATGGGTCAGCCAATACGGGATCATTTCGAGCAGGTGCCCCAGGACTTGCATGACCGACCATTCGGTGTCACTCGTGGACTTGTTTAAGCGTTGAACAGCATCAGGCTGGCGTAACACGGCGGCCAACTGGTCGTATACGATCTCAAGGCGTCGGGCCTGTGCTTCGGCCGAGTTCGTATCGTTTTCCACAGCGGGGCTCCTTCCTTCAGTTCAAGATCCGTCACATAGCTGGACGAGACAAAGAAACCCAACGGTTGGTGTGAGCCGCGCCCACCCGCCCCCGCTGGCGAAACCCGCCGAAATCACTGACACCTTGGCGGGCAAGGCACGGTGGTTTAAAGCGCAAGGGTGGGCGTCGGCTCCACACGATGTTATGCGGCTTGGGTGCGTTATTGCCCATATTGTTCTTCTAGCCAGGTTCTCCACTCAGTATCTAATTCGTCTAAACGGCGACTATAGATCTCCAACACGCTAGATTCAAAATGAGCACGTTCACCAGGAATGAACGAGAAATGGTCAGCCCATCCGAAGTCTTCTATGGTAGTGTATAGCTCGGAATACTTGGCATTGGCTGTCCAAAGTTGCCGAAAAGCATCCGCCCCATAGACCTCAAACAGGTAACCTACGAAAGAAGCAGCGGGGTAGTAAGGCTGTGGCCTCTGGCGACGGAACGTCCTTGTATGAGCCAGTTCGCTTAGAGCCGGTAAGCCGTTCTCCTGGATATACTCCCAGGCAGCGTAATGATGGTCTGTTACTACTGTGCTGTGGTTCAACCAAGTTGCAATGCCTTCATCAAGAAGTTTAATTTTCTGTCGCTCATAAGCAATGTGGTAGACAATAATGTGGGTCATCTCGTGACCAATGCTCTGATCATCATCCGCAAAGACCTCATTCCACTCTGGCACAGCAAATCCCTCATCAAGTTCATCATAAACATAGAAGTCAATCTTGTTATCAAGAGATACGCCCAGGTAAGCACAATTTTGCTTGAAAGCCTCGTCACGGATAGCGACAAAAGTGGCAATTTCGTGTGAACGAGAGTAGTCGGGGGCATAATGGAAAATGAAATGCTCGCTCTCGTAAGTAAGCCAATTGCGGTGGTCTAAGTAGAGTTCTACGCGGTGCATATTTGTCCAACCAAGGTAGAAACAGACAGGATAAAACACAAGTACGGCTGCTGTCCACCGCCGGATCACCGCGGATACTCGCTGGCGAAAGTGCAAGAACCACACCAAACCGATGCACCATACACCCAGTAGCACAAGCAGGGCGACACCTGCTGGCCCAGCGGGCTGCACAATACCGGCACACCCTAACGCACCCAAGGCGATAAGGACTAGGACGGTGCTGGCAGAATACTTGAGGGTAATCCGCAAAACACGCAAATCTTCCCTACCTCTGTCTTTCGTGAATCCCATAGGATGGTTGGTTCAATGCCCTTTGGGAGCAAGCCGCCATTGCGGTAGGACTGCCAGTTACCCGACAGCCCCCGCACAAATCCCGGCGTGCGGAATTATCGCACCGGGCTTTTCAGAGATACTCGCATCCGCAAAAGGGGTCAAGCCAGACCTGCCGAACTCGTCATACGGGTGTGTTTGGGGCGAGCGACTATGTAGGGTTTTAGGATGCCAAATTGTTCCATCAGTTGCTTGAACCCCGTCCAATTATAACTCTTGCGCTGACTGCGTTGGTTGAGATATTTCCACAGCATCTTGACCGCGAGGAAGAAGAACTGTTCCAGACTTTGCGAGTTGCCGTGTACTCCATGGTAATTGTAGTAACCGCGCAGTTTGGCATTCAGGGTTTTGAACAATTCGGGTAATCTGCGATGCCGGTTGTCCCTGCACCATTGGTTGAAGCGTTTTAGAGAGTTGCGCAGGCTTTTGCGGGCAGTACGTTTGTCAACGTGGGATTTGCCAGCCCGGTCTATGCCCCAACGAAACTCGAAACCGAGGAAATCGAAGCTTGTCTTGCCGGGCGAGACCTTCCGGCTGAACGGAATGATTTTCGTTTTCTCCGCAGCCAGTACTAACCCGAACTTAGCCAGACGTTGCCCCAAAGCCTGATGGAAGCGTTGGGCGTCTTCCTGGTATTCAAAGGCGCAGACAAAATCGTCTGCATAACGTATCAAACACGCTTCACCGCAGCAACGCGGGACAACCACTTTCTGAAACCACAAGTCGAGCGCATAGTGCAGGTACACGTTGGCGAGGATGGGCGAGATAATGCCGCGGTATCAAAAAAGCCTTTGATGTCGGCTTCGACCACGTAGTGATACTCCCCGAATTGCAGCTTGATGGTGAGTTTATCCACTGCATCTAACGCCCCAACATTCGGGCGATAGCCGTAGCTGCAACGCAGAAAATCCTGCTCATAGATGGCTTCGAGAATACGTTTGACGGCCAGTTGTAGTAGCTTGTCTTGGGTGGCCGGTATCCCCAATGGGCGGAACTTACCATCCCCTTTCGGGATGTACCGCCGACGATGTCAGTGACGGTGATATAAGTCCCCTAAATCGCGGTTTAAAAAGTCCCCTGAAT
>DYHT01000037.1:15819-19456 GCA_020723995.1 Chloroflexus sp. | reverse complement strand
CCTTCCCGCTTCTGACCCGCGCTTACCAGGCGCACGCCAGGGGAAGGTGCTGTCATCTCGTTCACCTGAGAGGCAGGAGTTGGTGTACAATTTCTTTATCGTACCTGCATGGATACACAGTTATGGAAATCAATGCGACTTCCATCGCTCATCCCCCGCACCTCTTGTTGGCACGGTTTCGAGCGAACAGGTCGCACACATCGGATGGAGCCGACGCCCACCCTTGCGCTTTTTTACAGCGTGTCGTGCCTGCGGTGGTGGCGGTGATTCAGGCGGGTTTTGCCAGCGGGGGCGGGTGGGCGCGGCTCACACCAACCGTTGGGCGACCGGTTGCAGCACAAGCCGGCTGAGCTATCGGGCCGCGAGCAACAGCGGGTGGCAATAGCCAGAGCATTGGCCAACGATCCGGAGGTCATCCTCGCTGACAAGCCGACGGCTTTTTAGCCGAACGACTGAAGTCATCACTACGTTTTCGTGATCTACTGATTATCACGTCATCGGGCCGCCGGGCAAGAAGATGGATCCAGCCTTTGAAACGGAGGAAAGGGCCTGCCAGGCAGCAGTGAGCTATGGGTGGAAAGGGTGTTGTTGCATGCAAGGCGAATCATGGTAAAGTAGGGGTATGTCCAAGACACGCACCCGAACAAAAGCTGAACGCAAAGCCTCTACCAAAGCGCAGAAGGCCGCCAAGCATCAAGTTCCAGACAAACCGAAAGCCAAGTACCGCTCAACGCTCGGGAGATGAAACGCCAGAAGACTGAAGCGCGGATCAAATGTGCGGCGCTGAACCGGATGACCCGCTTGGGTATGCCAGATAGCTACCACATCAAATGACAAAATGAACCGCTTACTTCTTTGGAAACTTGCTATTCTGGCTGTGACCCTGACATTGCTCGCCGCGGCCTGCGGCCCGCTTTCGCCATCGAATGTCACAGTGACGCCCACGCTTGCCTCGCCCACGCCGACCCCAAGCCAGACGCCCCTGCCCACATCCACACCGCTCCCGCCTTCGCCGATTGCAACGGTCGCACCGGTGGAGGGGACGGTCACTGCCCAAATCAACGTGCGCAGCGGGCCGGGGACGACTTTCGATTCGCTCGGCTTGCTCAATACAGGCCAGCAGGTGCAAATCCTCGTCCAGAGTGCGGATGGGAAGTGGTATCAAGTCCTCTATCCCGTCGCCCCGCAGGGACGCGGCTGGGTCGCCGCGCAATACGTCACGGTCGCGGCTGGGGCTGAGATTCCGCCGGATGCCACCCCCACGCCCAGCGCCCCGAGCGGGCGTGTCACACAGCGACTCAACGTCCGCTCCGGGCCAGGGATGACGTTTAACTCCCTGGGTATGCTCGAACCGGAGACGGTCGTGACACTGACCGGCAAAAACGCCACCGCCTCCTGGTTCCAAATCGAATATGCCGCCGGCCCCGGTGGACGCGGCTGGGTCACAGTGCAGTATGTCCATACCGAAGCGGCGGCCGACTTGCCGATGTTGGATGATAACGGCAACTTACTCACACCCGCTGCAGACGGGACGCCCTCCGGCCAGGTTGTTACCCCCACGCCGACCGTCGGCCCGGCCAGCGCAGACTATGATTCTTCGTCCGCCTCGGCCATCCAGGTGACATTCTCCCCCTTCGGGACACGCCAGTTCAGTTACACGAGCGATGTCTCCTCCCCGCAAGGCGACGCGGAGGACTGGGTGGCATTCACGCCCTACGCCAGTTTGACGGGTTCGCCTGCCAGCTTGCTGCTCAGCCTGATCTGCGCCGGGAATGGGAATCTGGAGGTGGAATTGTGGCAAAACAGCGCTCTGCTGAATGACTGGGGTGGGCTTGCCCCCGCAGTTCGGGGGCTTGCCTGCGGCGACCAGGATAAGCTCCTCGAGCTGATAGCCGGTATACCATACCATCTCCGTCTGCGCGCCGCGCCCGGCGATGGGTTGCGTTACGTCCACTACACCCTGACTGTCTTCAACATTCCCTGAACTTATGAAACGCAATTCAGTCTTTATCATTATCCTCATCCTGCTGACAGCCGCCTGCGTTGTGCTGCCCACGGCGAACCGCCCCTGGGCCTATGCCGACCTGCGCCGCCTTGACCCGCCAGACGACGCCCCGACCCCCGCCAGCGACCTGCTGGCCGTCTACACGCGCACCTCCGGCTACGACCTGCAGATCCGCCTCGACCTGCTCGACCTCACCTTCGCGGATGATTACCGCTTCGAAATCCACCTGTGGGACAACGCCCATTATGCCCAGGCGCCGCTCGTCATCCAAATCTCATCCAGTGGGAGAATCCAACTCATCCAGCCGCCAGGTGTAAACTCACCCCTGATGGTGCGCACCTACCGCGATCCTGGCCTGGATACCATCACCATCATCATTAACCGCTTTTTCATCGGGGAACGCTATTGGTTCGACGTTCATACTTATGGTAGCCATATTTCAGGCTACCATTATTCGCTTACCTCCTCGACTCCGAACGATGAAGCCCTCGACATCCGCTCCGATGATCCGCCGCCCTTAGCGCGTGCCCCGCTCCTGCTGGCCTTCACCGATTCCTATCCGGCCTACACACCTGCCCAGGCCATGCGCCGCTGGGACGGCGCCCACACTGGCCCCACAGGTGAGCGCCACGGCCTGCGCCACGTGCTGGATAACGCCGAACGCTACGGCATCCCGCTCGCCTTGTTGGACCTGAAGACCCCCACCAGCCTCTCGGCGCTGGATTTCATGGGCAAGACGAGGCAGATTCATCGCCTGGTGAACGAACGCCTGCTCATCCTGCCGGATGTCGCTTATGGTAGCCCGAATTCAGGCTACCACTTTGAGGAACCAACGGACGTTTCCCTGACCTTCAGCCGGGAGGCGGCTCAAGCGTTCGGTCTGCTCACCAGCCTCTTCGGCTACACGCCATTATCGGACCTTTTGCCTGCTTACCGCTACCAATTCATCAACCTTCCTGACGCGACCCACCTCGCCCGCCGCGCCGGTCAGACGCTCATCCCCCTCCCGCTCCTGGCCGACGGGCAGGCCACTGTTGACGGCCTCAACCTTGATGTCCGCCGCCGCCTGATCCAGACTGCCCTCTCACCCGATCCATCCGACCTGGTCATATTGGGTGGCAGCCTGCCGGACAGCACTTGGGGCGATACGGATATGGCCGCTGCGTCCTTCCGATATATCGCCGCCCACCCGTGGATGTGGGCGCTGAACGGAGAAAATTTAATGACATTTCCAGTCGGGGCGACATATAATTCACCCCCAGCTCCCGCCCCAGCCACGCCCTTGCCCATCTACACCACCCAGGGTCAGGCGACCAAATTGGACTCCGCCGCTTTGCAGTCCCGCCTGTTGAGCGAATTGCGCAACGCGCCGGAGAACCCGCTCAACGACTCAGCCTGGCAGATGTACTTCGCCCTGACTGCCCCGTCTGAAGGTGTTTTTAGCCCGGAAGAGACCAGTCTCCAAGCATTGCGCGCCCAGTACCTGGGAGGGGTGGGCATCCTGCTCGCCGCTGGCGGCTGGGCCGAAAATCCCTACCCACTCTCCGCGTGCTCCCTCGATCTGAATTACGACGGGCAAGACGAATGCCTCTTGGCTTCAGCAAAGTTCTTCGCCGTGGTCGAACCGGATGG